>NZ_QGEH01000003.1:0-300000 GCF_003258515.1 Marinobacter bohaiensis | reverse complement strand
GGCAGGGCGTTGACGTTGTCGATGGTGGCGGCGGTCTGCTCGGAGCGGTTGCCCTGGCCGCCGAAGAAGGAATTGAGGGAGGCCATCGTGGATACCGCCCCCAGATCCATCAACTCGGCAGTCTCCCGACAGCGGCACCAGGCGCTGCTGAAAACCCGCGCCTGATCAACGCCCTGCTGCGCCAGGAAACGCCCCCAGTCGCGAGCCTGCTGGCGGCCCACGTCGTTCAGGTTGCGCTGGGTGCTGCAGTCGTTGACGTCGAAGTGATCCGGATCGCCGATGCCCGGCGCCAGGGCATGGCGCAGGATCAGCACCGCCTCGCCATCGCGCAGGGCCTGCCAGGCTCCCGCCTCGTCGGCCCAGGCATTGGGTGATGTCAGGAGCGCCCCGACGATAAAGAGACCGGAAACCCGTTGCAGCCATTGCCCCAAACGCATGATGAAACCCTCCGCGGAGATCCTTTCTCCAATCCTACGCCGCCGCGGTCCGGATCGCTCACCGCCCCTGCCCTTCCGCCGTGAATCGCGGTATCCTCGCGGCACGACACACTGGAGAAGTTGCCATGCCCATCTGGGTCGACGCCGATGCCTGTCCCGTTCCCGTTCGCGAGATCCTCTGCCGCGCCGCCAACCGCTGGAAAGTGACGGTGACCTTTGTCGCCAACCAGCGGGTCAACGTGCCGCCGTCGCCGTTCATCCAGACCCGCCAGGTGCCGCAGGGCTTTGACGTGGCGGACAACGAGATCGTCGAGCAACTCAGCAGCGGCGACCTGGTCATCACCCAGGACATCCCCCTCGCCGCCGAGGCCATAGAGCGTGGCGGCGCGGCCCTGAGCCCACGCGGCCAGCCGTTCACCCCGGACAACATCCGCCAACGCCTGGCCATGCGCAATTTCATGGAAGAGCTGCGCAATGCCGGACAGGTGACCGGTGGCCCGTCCGGCTTCTCCCAGACCGACCGCAAGGCCTTCGCCGACCAGCTCGACCGCTGGCTGCAGAAGCACGCGCGATAGCCCGGGCCGGGCCGCCTGACGGCCACCCCGCGCGATAGTGATTCGCTTTCAAGCCCCTGCAAATTCCGCTAGGCTGTGCGCCTTTTCCCCTGCCCGACCCACACCCTCCGGGCACGGCTTCCGCATCGGAGAAATGGCATGTCCAGCACCAACAGTTTCCAGGCCCTGGGGCGACTGCTGCGTTACGCGCGCGGCTATCGGCGCCAGATCATCACGGCCACGTCCTTTTCCATCATCAACAAGCTGTTCGATATCGCGCCGGAGATCCTGATCGGGATCGCCATCGACGTGGTGGTGAACAAGGAAGAAAGCTTCGTCGCCGCCCTCGGCTTCACCACCGCCGAATCCCAGATCATGGTGCTCGGGGCGCTGACGTTCTTCATCTGGGCGGGCGAGTCGCTGTTCGAATACCTGTTCCAGCTGGCCTGGCGAAACCTGGCCCAGCGCCTGCAGTCGGACCTGCGTCAGGACGCTTACGAACACGCCCAGCGGCTGGACATGAACTTCTTCGAGTCCAACAGCTCCGGCCAGCTGGTGGCCACCATGAACGACGACGTCAACCAGTTGGAGCGCTTCCTGGACGGCGGCGCCAACGCCATGATCCAGATCCTGGTGACCGTGGTGGCGGTCGGTGCGGTGTTCTTCGTGATCTCACCTAAGGTGGCGTTGATGGCGTTTACGCCGATCCCGGTGATCATCTGGGGGGCCTTCTACTTCCAGCGCAAGGCCGGCCCGCTCTACGCCGACGTGCGCCAGAAAGTGGGTGACCTGTCCAACCGCCTGGCCAACAACCTGGGCGGCATCGCCACCATCAAGAGCTTTACCGCCGAGGCCCGCGAGGCCGAACGCCTGCGCGAGTCCAGCGAGGCCTACGTGCAGGCCAACCGCCGCGCCATCCGCATCAGCTCGGCGTTCATCCCGCTGATCCGTATGGCGGTTCTGGTGGGCTTCCTGGCCACCTTCACTATCGGCGGCATGATGGCGATCAGCGGTGAGCTGAACGTGGGCGCCTACGGCGTACTGGTGTTCCTGACCCAGCGTCTGCTGTGGCCGGTAACCGGCATGGCCGAGGTGGTGGACCTGTTCGAACGCGCCATGGCCAGCACCCGCCGCATCCTCGACCTGATCGCCGAACCCATCCACGTGCGTGACGAAGGCAGCGGCGAGCTGGCCCAGCCGGTGAAGGGCGCCGTGCAGTTCGACGACGTGCACTTCGAGTACGGCGCCAGCGGCGCCGGCGTCCACGGCATCAGCCTCGACGTGCCCGCCGGCCACACCCTGGCTCTGGTCGGCTCCACCGGTTCCGGCAAGTCCACGCTGATCAAGCTGCTGCTGCGCTTCTACGACGTGCAACAAGGCGCTATCCGCATCGACGGCCAGGCCATCCAGGACGTGAGCCTGCGTTCGATCCGCCAGACCATCGGCCTGGTGAGCCAGGACGTCTACCTGTTCGACGGCAGCATCCGCGACAACATTGCCTATGGCCGCCCGGACGCCTCCGATGAGGACATCATCGACGCCGCCCGAACCGCAGAAGCCTGGGGGTTCATCCAGGCGTTGCCGGAGGGGCTGGATACGGAAGTCGGTGAACGCGGGGTGCGGCTGTCCGGTGGCCAGCGCCAGCGCCTGTCACTGGCCCGGGCCCTGTTGAAGGATCCGCCCATCCTGGTACTGGACGAAGCCACCAGCGCGGTGGACAACGAAACCGAGGCGGCGATCCAGCGCTCGCTGCAGCGCATTGGCCACAACCGCACGGTGATCATGATCGCCCACCGTCTGTCGACCATCGTCCACGCCGACCAGATCGCCGTGGTGCAGGACGGCGAAGTGCTGGAGCGCGGCACCCATCGGGAGCTGATCGACAGGGACGGCAACTACGCGGCCCAGTGGCGAGTGCAGACCGGGGCGATTGAGGCGCTTCAGCCCACCACCGTCTGACCCAGCACCCCGAACAGGAAGCCTATGACGGCGCACAACGAGGGCGCCCAGTGCTTCTCCAGTTTCGCCTGCGGCGCGATGTCCTGGAACACCAGGTAGAGGATACCGCCGGAGGCGAACAGCATGATAAAGCCCAGCACCGCCGCGTGCTGGGCCAGCCACAGATGGCCAACCAGCCCCGCCAAAGGCCCCAGCGGCACCAGGCAACAGAACAGCACCAGCACCATATTGCCCTCCAGGGCCTGGGCCCGGCGCTTGCGGTGCAGCCGTTCCGGCGGCTCGGTCGCCACCAGCTCGCGGTAGGCGTTGAAGCCCTCGGGCAGGTTCTGCACAGCCACCAGCAGCGCCAGCAACACGCCACCGGCGCCGTCCACCGCCAGCAACGCCCCCAGCGCCAGGGATTCGGGCAGGAAGTCCGCCAGCATGGCGAGCAGTTGCGACACCGAACCGCGAAAGCGGGTCAGCAGCGCATCCAGGTAACCGAAGAAAGCTCCGCCGAGGATCATGGCCAGGGCAATCCAGTGCGGCGCCAGCACGGCCATTCCTTCGGGCACCAGGACCAGCGCCACGGCGGAGAGCAGCGCGCCCCCACCGAATGCGATCACCGAATGGCGAAATTCGGAATCAAGCCAGCGGGGGACCAGTTGTTCGGCCCGTCCAAACAGGGCACCGGCCGGCATGGCGGCGCCGGCCAGGGTGGTCAGTACCACCGTCATCCAGATTGACGTCATCGGGTTACGGCGCCCTCACTGCCTGGGTGGGCATCAGACGATGCGTGCTCAACTCCCCTGGATACGGAAGCCGACCTTCATCACCACCTGGTAGTGCCCGACCCGTCCGTTATCGACGTGACCGCGGGTCTCGGTCACCTCGAACCATTCGATATTCTTGATGCTTTTGCTGCATTCTTCCAGCGCATTATTGATGGCATCTTCAATGCTGTCCCTGGACGATCCGACAATCTCGACTTTCTTGTAGATATGATGATCCGACATGGGTCGTCTCCTTCCGTTGTGCAACCAAACGCGGTGGATGGAAAGCGAAATGTGGATGCGGTCAGTATGGCACAGGATGCAAGTGACTCCGGTCATGCATCTGAACCTTTTGCCATGGGGTATATCCAACACCACACTGAAAGCTATCACCGTTAGACGTGCAGGAGGCAGCAAACGATGAGCAATGCGCAACCCCGCCACCCGGTCACACCGGCCCTCGCCCTGGCCGCCAGCCTTTGTCTGGGCAGCCTGGCTGAGGCCGAGACCTTCGAGTCCCGCCATCACAACTACGAGGTGGAGAGCGTCGCCGATGGCCTGGAATACCCCTGGGGCCTGGCGTTCCTGCCGAACGGCGACATCCTGGTTACGGAGAAACCCGGCCGCCTGCGCATTTTGCGCGCCGGGCAGTTGCTGGACGAACCGGTCAGCGGTGTGCCCGAGGTTGCCTACGGCGGCCAGGGCGGGCTGCTGGACATCATCCTGCACCCGGAATTCAAACAGAACCGGCTGCTGTTCCTGAGCTACGCCCACGACGACGCCGGCGGACGTACCACCCGCGTGGCCCGCGCCCGTTACCAGAACGGCGCGCTGAGCGATGTGGAGGTCATCTTCGAGGCCCTGCCCCGTTCCAACACCACCCGCCACTTCGCCGGACGCATGGCGTTCGACCGGGACGGTTACCTCTATGTGCCCGTGGGCGACCGCGGCGACAAACCCCGCGCCCAGGATCTGGGGGACGACGCCGGCGGCGTGCACCGCATCACCGTTGACGGCAAACCGGCACCGGGCAATCCGTTCTTCGACCGCAACGGCGCCAACGCCACCTTCTTCACCTACGGCAACCGCAACATCCAGGGCATGACCACCCACCCGCAGACCGGCGAGATCTGGAGCCACGAGCACGGTCCGCGCGGTGGCGACGAGGTCAACGTCATCCGCGCCGGCACCAACTACGGCTGGCCGGAGATCACCTACGGCATCGGCTACAGCGGCCTGCCGATCACCGACAAGACCCAGGCGCCGGGCATGGCCCAGCCACTGCACTACTGGGATCCTTCCATCGCACCCTCCGGCTTGGCGATCTACGACGGGGAGATGTTTCCCGACTGGCAGGGAGACCTGTTCG
The DNA here is from genome assembly GCF_003258515.1 of Marinobacter bohaiensis. Taxonomy (NCBI): domain Bacteria; kingdom Pseudomonadati; phylum Pseudomonadota; class Gammaproteobacteria; order Pseudomonadales; family Marinobacteraceae; genus Marinobacter; species Marinobacter bohaiensis. The sequence continues at coordinate 294,929 of NZ_QGEH01000003.1, read as the reverse complement.
TGGGCGCCCTCAAGTTCCAGAAAGTGGTGCGACTGCGGGTCAATGAGCGCGAGCAGGTGGAGGAAGAAGAAGACCTGCTCACCGAGATGGACGCGCGGATTCGCGAGGTCAAGGTCGGGCCGGACGGCGCCCTGTGGCTGCTGACCGACGACTCGGACGGCCAGGTGTTGCGCATCACCACAGCCGGCTCACCCTAGTCCATAAAGCGCGCCCACATTGCGGGCGGTGCGGCGAAGGTTCTGTTCCGCCTGCGCCAGGGCATCCTCCAACGCCATGGGCGTGGGCGTGATGCCGAAGATGGCGCTGATGCCACAGGCCAGCGCCTCTTCATAGTCGTCGCCAAGACTGCCCGCCAGCGCCACCACCGGCACGCCGGCCTGGGCCGCCTCCCGGGCGAGGCCGGCCAGGGTCTTGCCGTGGGCCGTCTGGCCATCGATACGACCCTCGCCGGTCACCACCAGATCGGCTTCCTTGAGATGGGCGCGCAGCCCCACCGCGTCCATCACCACATCCACGCCGGGCTCCAGCCGGCCGCCCAGGAAACCGCAGGCCGCCATGCCAGTGCCACCGGCCGCACCGGCCCCGGGCAGGCTGACCAGCTTGCGACTGACCACCTGTTCCAGCAGCGCCCCGTAGCGGGCCATCCCCTGATCCAGGGCAATCAGCATTTCCGGCGTCGCCCCCTTTTGGGGCCCGAACACGTAGGTCGCCCCGGCGGGGCCGGTCAGCGGATTGTCGACGTCGCAGATCACCCGGAAGCGGGTCGCCGGAATGCGTGTGTCCAGCTCATGCAGGTTGAGGGACGCCACCTCCAGCAGGCCCTGGCCCCCGGCAGCCACCGGCTTGCCGGACGCGTCCAGCGCCTTGACGCCCAGCGCCTGCGCCATGCCCAGCCCGCCGTCGTTGGTGGCGCTGCCACCCAGAGTCAGGATCACCTGCTCGACGCCCAGATCCAGTGCATCCAGGATCAACTCGCCGGTACCCCGGCTGGTGGTTTTCAGCGGATTGCGCCGGGCCAGCGGCAGCTTCTGCAGACCACTGGCCTCGGCCATCTCGATCACCGCGGTCCTGTCGTCATGGATCAGGCCGAAGCGCGCCTTGAGCGAGTTGCCGTCGGGGCCGGTGGCTTCGGTTTCCTCATAGCGCCCGCCGGCGGCGGTGACCAACGCCTCCATGGTGCCTTCGCCGCCGTCCGCCAGGGGCAGTTCGGTATAGCGCGCGGCGGGCAGGACCTCGCTCAGCCCCTCGCGAATCACGCGGGCCGCCTCGGCGGCGGTCAGGCTTTCCTTGAACGAATCGGGGGCAATCAGGATGTGGGGCACGGGCGTTCCTCTCTCGCAGGGCCAAGCACGCAGGACAAAGGCATTCTCACTGGGCAAGGGCGTTTGTTGTTCAGTGACCTGTTGAAAGTAAAGCAACAACCGCGCCTGGGTGCTCAGTCCGCCTCGTAACCGGTCAGTTCCAGGTAGCCGCGTCCGCTGTGGGAGCCGGAGACCGACACCGGGCTTTCCCAATAGGGATACAGCCCGCGGTTCCAGAAGTTACCGGGCATGGCCTCGACGTTCAGGTCCACCGCCTGCGCCGGAATGGTCAGACGCCAGCCCGCCGGCACCGTGCCGGTCGCGAACGCACGCCGCTGGTCGGGCTCCAGGGTAAAATCGTCGCCGGTCAGGGCCTGCACATCGCCGTCCGGACCGATCCAGGTGCCGGACAGGAAGGCTCCGTCCGCTTCCCGCAGTCGAAACGCCATCACCCGGGCGCCGCTGTCCAGCTGCAGCGCCATCCAGTCCCAGCCGCGCTGGTCGGAGCGCAGGAACTGGCTGCTCCACTCGCGATCGAACCAGCCCGCCCCCTCTACCGACTGGGTCACCCCGTCGACCGTCACCTGCCCCTCGATGGCCAGGTCCAAGTAGCTGAAGTACATCGAGCCCTCGCCGCTGGCGGACTTGGCACTGAAACCGTGATCGCCGTGCCGCACGGGCGCGCGGCGGGGACGCAGCGTCAGGTCATAGGACCATTCGTCGGCGGCCACCGACAGCTGCCAGACGCGGCCATTGTCGGTGGTGCGCAGCGACCAGTCGTCCAGCCACACCGCAAACGGCTCGGCGCGGGCGCCGGCATGGCCGATATCGCCCCGGGCCACGCGCTCGCTGAAGTGATGCTCATCGGGGCGTGACAGCGCCGCGTGCGCCATCCACACCGACTGCAATGGCCAGGTCTCCGCCGCCGGCGCGCTGTCCCCGGGAGCCCGAGGCGCCAGGGCCTGGCGGAACTGGGTCCACTGCAGCCCCAGCGGCTGGCCGTCGGCGGTGGTCAGGTTGGCGGTCAGATACCACCATTCGATGCGCACATCGGGATGCGGCCCCAGATCCCGCGGCAGACGGATGCGATCCCCCGCGCGGGGTTGCCGGAAATCGTCCGCCTCGGCACTCGACAGCGCGTCGCCCAGACCGGCAAAGCCCGCCGGCTCGGGCGCCTCGCGTCCGCATCCCGCCAGCACGCCCCCCCAGCCGATCAGCACGACCATCCACACAGTCCGGACACTCATCGGTCGGCTCCCTGCACCTGATGCACGCCCACCGGTTCCGGCGGCCGGTCGCCAACCTGACGCTGGATCAGCCAGCCGACCAGGCCGCCGATCGCGGCCGCCAGCCCCAGGATCTGCAACCAGAACAGCGGGTAGACCGTCATCGGCAGGGACCAGCCAAACGCCGCCGGATTGATCCGCTGCACCAGGGCCCAGGTGAGCAACACGCCCAGCGGCAGCGCCGCGAGCGTGGCCAGCATCGTCAGACCGAGCGACAGTCCGCACAGCCGCCAGCCCAGGGCGCGCCGCCCCAGCCCCCAGACCCGCAGCAGGTGGAAGTACCAGCGCCGCGTGCCGAAGAACACCCAGCCCAGTACCAGCAACGAAACGCCGGCCAGCACCAGGGTCAGCAGGCTGATGGCGCGGGTCAGCACGAACGTCTGGCGAAAGATGCGCTCGGCGAGGCCGCGTACGGTGGCGTTGTCCCGCACCTCGAAGGCGGCCGGCGGCAGTTCGCCGGCGAGCGAGGCGCGCACCGGCGCCACCTGCGCGTCCGGTGCAAGCGTCAGGGTCAGGCTGAGAAAATCGGGACGAAACGCCGGCGGCAAGGCATTCGCGGCCAGCAGGATCTCGCCCCGGGGCCGGCCGTAATCGGCGTAGATCGCCGCGACGGAGGCGTCCCGGCGCTCACCCGCCAGTTGGAAGGCCACTCGGTCACCGGGGTCGATTCCCTCTCGGCGGGCGAGCTGTTCGTTGACCATCACCGCACCATCCGCCAACGCCGCCCAGGGTTCGGGAACGGCTGCGATAAACGTCCAGCGTTGCAGCTGGGGCGTCCCGGCCGGCAGCGCCAGCAGATCGACCGACGGGCCGGACGCCAGCTCGCCCTGACCGCGCCGCACCGGGTACCCGTCGAGCACCGCCGGGTTCCGCTCCAGGGCAACCAATGCCGGCGCCAGATCGGACGGATCGACCAACTGGACAAAGGCATCCCCCTGCAGCCGCTGGTCGAGCCACTGCTGGAAGGTGCTCTCGAAACTGGTTACCAGCGCCTGGATGGCCATCACCGTGGCCGCGGCAAACTGCAGCGCCACCACCGGCAGGGCCAGGCGACGCAGCATCACCGCCAGCTCGCGCAGACTCCACTGGCGCAGCGGTTGGCGCGTGCGCTGCGCGCCGCGATCCAGCAGGCGTGCCAGGAGGGTCGGGGTCAGCAGCCCCGTGCCAAGGAACACCGCCGCGAGGGCCAGGAAGATCACGGACAACCGCTGCCCGGCCAGCAGCCCCACGAGACCGGCGAGCAGCATCAGCACTGCCACACCCAGCCCAACGCGATGGGAGCGACCGGGCGCCTGCCGATCCCCCAGCAGGCCCCAGAGCATGACCATCCCCGTCACCACCAGCACCGGCAGGAAGCGCATCGGTGACAGATCGGCGGCGAACAGGCTGACGTCGAACAGGCCCGCCATGATGCGGCCGAAGCCGCTGGCGAAGCCCGACGCCAGCATCAGCCCCAGCAGCGTGCCCGGCAGGGCGCCGACGACCGCGATCAGCCCCAGTTCCAGCAGGCGCTGGCGTTGCAGCGCTCGCCCGGGCACGCCGTAACGCTGCAGCAGCAGAAAACTGCTGCGTCGCTGCGACAGCCCCAGCAGGTAGACGCTGCGCACCAGCAGACCGGTGATCAACAGCACCAGCACGCACAGGGCATCCAGGTTGAACAGGAAGCTGTCCGCCAGCTCACCGGTCTGCAGGCGCTGTTCCGCCGGCGCCAACCGGTAGCCCGGCGGCAGCGCCGCATCCCCGTTCGGGGTCAGCAAGCGCAGCGCCGCGTCGCGCCCGGCCGCCTCTGTCTGGCGCACCGCCTCGCCGATATCGATAAACGGCCCCTCGCCCGACAGGGCGTCGCCGCGGGTCAGGGACCGGGGAAAGCAACCCATGGCCAGGCCATCGATGCCGATCCGTTGATCGCCCCCGTCGTCGGCCACCGCCAGCCACGGCGCGACGCACACCCCGGCCCGGCGCAGACGCACGAAATCGTCGACGCGCAGCGGCGCGCCGTCATCGCGCTGGATGTCGTGCAGATCGGAAAGCCATTGAGAGGATTGCTGCAGACTGTCGCGGGCCTGGCGGGTCAGGTCCCAGACGCCGCTCCACAGGGCCGTGGACAGCAGGATGATCAGCAACAGGGCGAGCAGTTGACCGGGATGGCGCCGGTAGTGACTGAGCGAGGCTCGCCACAGGGCGCCGCGCATTACGACCCGGCCCCCAGCCGCAGCACCCGGTCGCAGCGTTCCGCCAGCGCCGGATCGTGGGTGGCGAGGATCATCGGACAGCGCTGCTCATGCTGGAAATCGAACAGCACGTCGGCGACGTCATCGGCGGTGTGGCGATCCAGACTGCCGGTGGGTTCGTCCGCCAGCAGCAGTTTCGGCTGCATCGCGAAGGCCATGGCCAGGGCCGCACGCTGGCGCTGGCCGCCGGACACCTGATCCGGATAACGATCGCCCAGTCCATCCAGCCCCAGACGCGCCAGCCAGCCCGCCGCGTCCACCGACGCCTGGCCGGCCAACTGCGCCCGCAGGCGCACGTTTTCCGCCAGGGTCATGGCGGGCATCAGGTTGGCTTCCTGGAAGACCGTGGCGATATGGGCGCGCCGCAGCCCGCTCCAGGCTTCGGCAGAAAGGGCGCCGCCGTTCTGGCCGAACAGACTCAGCTCACCGGCATCAAGTGGCTCCAGACCGCAGAGCAGGTTCAGCAGCGTGCTCTTGCCGGAGCCGGAGCGTCCCATGAGTGCCAGCGATTCGCCGGGCGCCAGCTCCAGGTCGAGGCCGTCGAATACGGGCACCGCCCCGGCCGCCGAACGGAAACGCTTGACCAGCTGCCGGGCGCGCACCACCGGCCCGGCGCCGTCCGGCGAATCAGTGGGGATCGTTGGTCCTGTCGGTCTTCTCATACTGGGGCAGGTCGTCGGTGATGGTGAACCAGTCGGACTTGGAGCCGACGTACACATGGTACGCCGGCGCCTGGTCCAACGGACCATCGAGGGTGCCGACCCGCAAACGCAGGATGCCGGGGATGGCGTCCACACGGCTGTAAAGCGGGCTGCCGCATTCGCGGCAGAAGGCGCGGTACTTGCCCGGGCGGGACTCGAACTCCTTGACCAGGTCCTGGCCCTGGACAATCTCGAAGTGCACTTGCTGCACCGGGCTGTTGGCGGCAAAGGCACTGCCCTGGGCGCGACGGCACTGGCTGCAGTGGCACAGGGCAATCGGTCCCAGCCGCCCCCGGTATTCGAACTTTATGCCACCGCACAGACACTGACCGGTTTTCATGCTGCTTGTCTCCAACGTGACCGGGCGGTGGGCGGCCCTATTCCGGGACAATCAGGATCTTGCCATCCCGCTCACCCGAGGCCGCTGCGGCCACCGCCGCCTTGATTTGGGAGACATCATACTCGCCCGCGACCCGGGCCTGAAGCTGACCGGTCGCAATCCGTTTCGTCAGCTCGCCGAAGACCTGCATCTGTTGCTCGCGGCTGGCCTGCTCGAACCACTTCGCCAGCCAGAAACCCTTGACGGTGACGTTGCGGAAGACGATGTTGCGCGGCGACACCTGACAGGGCTCGCCGCTCATCATGCCGTAGTTGACCAGGGTGCCGCCCTCGTCCAGGCAGTCGGCGATGTGGTCGGTGCTGGCGCCGCCCACCGCGTCGATGGCCAGCTTCACGTGACCGTCGCCGACCGCTTCGCGCACCCGTTTCGCCAGGTCCGGACCGTCCACCACGACCACGTCCGCGCCCTGTTCGCGCACGCCCGCCACGGCGGATTCGCGCCGTACCACGTTGACGGTACGCAGACCACGGAGCCTGGCCAGCTGGATCAGGTAACCGCCCACACCGGAGTTGGCCGCGTTCTGGATCACCCAGTCGCCGTCGCTCAGGTCAACGAACTCCGACAGCATCAGCATCGCGGTGGGCGGGTTGATGGTCATCATCGCCAACTGGCGCGGGTCAGCCTCATTGGGCAGGGGCACCAGTTTGCGCGCGTCCACCACGGCGTGGCTGACCCAGGTGCCGATTCCCACCGGCAGCAGCACGGTCTGGCCGACCTCGGGGCCGTCGGTCTCCGGCCCCAGCGCTTCCACCCGGGCCACGCCCTCGTTGCCGCCAATCGCCGGTAGCGGTGGCAGCATGCCGTACTCACCAGTCAGGGTCAGCACGTCCGACGGATTGATCGGCGCCGCCAGCACCTTGACCAGCGCCTGCCCCGGACCCGGCTCTGGGGTGTCCACCTCGACCGCATCGATCACATCCTGCGGCACCGGGCCGCGACGCTCGTACTTAGCCTGCAACATCGTTGTGTCTCCTTGTGGGTATACGGCCCAGCTTAGGCCGCACCAGGGCGTGGCAACAGGGGGAGATCGGTCAGGACGCTGGTGAATTCCGCCAACATCACCCAGCTCAAAAAAGTTTGCGGCGGGGCGTAAAAAGGACTTGAAGAATGGGGCGAATCCCCCCAACGTAGAAGATAGCCAGAGATCCTCTGGAAGCGTCCCGGCACTCGCGCGGACGCCATCTTTTCCGATTGCCTGTGGGCAGGCGGGCTCTTCCAGAGGCTCCCTGAACCTCACCATCTTTATTTTCGTTTAACGTTACTGAGGGAGTTGCCATGGCACTGGATACCTTGCCGCCCATTGGCATGGGCACGTTTCGACTCAAGGGCGATATCGCGCGCGACGCGGTACGCAGCGCCCTGTCCCTGGGCTACCGGCACATCGACACCGCCCAGATCTACGGGAACGAGGCGGAAGTCGGTGATGGCATCACCTCCAGTGGCATTCCGCGGCGTGATATTTTCCTGACCACCAAGGTCTGGCACGACCGCCTGCGCGCCAGCGATCTGATGAACAGCCTCAAGGACAGCCTGCAACGGCTGAAGACGGATCACGTGGATCTGGCCCTGATCCACTGGCCGTCCCCGGACGACGAAGTGCCCATGGAAGAGTATCTGGGCGCACTGCGCGACGCCCAGCGCGAGGGCCTGGCCCGTCACGTGGGCGTGTCCAACTTCACCAACGCGCAGCTCGACAACGCCCGCGTGATCCTGGGCGACACACCGATCCTCACCAACCAGGTGGAAGTGCACCCCTTCCTGAGCAATCGCAAGGTGGTCAGCCACGTGCAGGAACTGGGCATCAAGGTTACGGGTTACATGCCGCTGGCGGTGGGTCGCGTGATGGACGACGAGACCCTGGCCGGCATTGCCCGCGCCCACAATGCCACGGCGGCCCAGGTCGCCATCGCCTGGGTAGCGTCCCAGGGCATCGTGCCGATCCCTTCCTCCACCCGGCCGGATCACCAGAAATCCAACCTGGGCGCGCTGGACATCGAACTGTCGATCGACGAGATCGACGCCATCGACAAGCTCAACCGCGACGAGCGCATCGCCAATCCGGAGTTCGCCCCGGACTGGGATTGATCAAGTCTCCCGCCGGCGTGTGGGCCACAGGGCGCTGACCAGCAACAGCGCCCCCACCACCGGCGGCACCAGCGACCAGCTTGTCGCCAGCGTCCAGTGGGTGAGGCCGTCAAGGAGCAACCAGACCACGGGCACCGGCAGCAGCAGCCAGCGCCAGATACCGGGCAATGGATGCAGGAGCAGGACCGTCAGGCAGACGGTCGGCGCCGGCGTCAGCCCCGGCCAGCCCCAGGCGGTGATGCCGCCGTAATCCAGTGCCGGTGCCGCGCACAGGGCCAGCACCAGCACAATCCCGCCCATCGTCCAGCGCCAGTCCATTCGCCGTATCGGCGCCGCCAGCCCCGCCGCAACCAGCAGCAGCGCCTGTATCCCGAACGCCCAGGCCATGTACGCCATCGCCCAGTTGATCGGCGCGTAGAAGCGGTGCAGGAACAGCAGCGCCGTCGCGCCCCACCCCAGCGCCAGGATCAGGTAGGCGCCGCGTCGCCAGCCGACACGCCCGGACGCCAGCAGCCAGGGCATCAGCGCCAGCAACAGCAGGGCCAGCAGAGCCCCCGGCCAGAGCAGCTCGTTGAGGCGCACGAACAGGCGCAGGTAGACCTCCGGCGTGAACATCAGGAAATCGCGCAGGTGGTAATCCAGCATTCACAGGGACTCGACGTAATCGATCATCCGTTGCCGCTGTGCCGGATCCGGCAAGCGGCCGTAGAGGGCGCCCATGTTCTCGCGCATGTGCTCTAGCTGCGTGGTGGCCGGGATGGCGCAGGTGACATCCGGATGGGAGACGATGAATTTCAGGAAGAACTCGGCCCAGTTCTGACAACCGGCCTCCGCGGCCCACTCCGGCAGGGGCTCGGACTGGAAGCGGTCGAACAGGCGCCCGCCCTGGAATGGGCGATTGGCGATGATGGCGATACCGCGTTCCCGGGCCAGCGGCAGCAGCTGTTGCTCAGCCTCGCGGTCGAGGATGTTGTAGGTGAGCTGGACGAAATCCAGCGGCTCGCGCTCCATGATGGCCTTAAGCTCGGCGTGGCGGCGGCCGTGGGACGTGGTGATGCCGAGGTAGCGAATGCGCCCCTCCTCCTTCATCGCCTTGAGGTTGGCCAGGTGCCCCTCCCAGCCCAGCAGATTGTGGATCTGCATCAGGTCGAAGGTCTCCACACCCCAGAGGTTGCCGGAAATGCGCACCTCGTCGCGGGTGCTGTCTTCGTCGCCGGTCCAGACCTTGGTGGCGGAGAACAGATCGTTGTAGCGGCCCAGCTTGATCATGGCCTTGCCCACCACCGCTTCGGCGGAACCGTACATGGGCGAGGAGTCCACCACGGCGCCGCCGCGATCGAAAAACAGCTCGAGGATGCGGGTGCGGTCTTCGATCAGCCCCGGATCGGAACCGACGTTGAAGGTGCGCCAGGTGCCCATGCCGATCACCGGCAGGGACTCACCGGTGGCCGGGATCGCCCGTGTGATGGGCGCCGGCTGGGCGAAAGCGCGCGGTAGGCGGGCGCTCACACCCAGAGCCAGCAGGCTTCCCAGAAATCGACGACGGTTCAGCAAAGGTCCCATGAGATCACTCCCGACGTTACCGACCGGCATCGCCAATGACGACGGCGCTGTACATTTCCTGAGCATTGTACGGCACAGACCGCCGAAGTACAGGTCGGGTCAGACGGCGTATTGTTGGTCCAGGTAATCCAGAATGGCAGCGGACTCGAACAGTGCGGCCCCGGTATTCGGGTCTTCCAGGAACGGAACCTGAACCCGTTGGTGCTCCTCGAAGAAGCGGGCCCGCTTGCCGCCGGGAATGGGCTCGTAGGGCCCCGCCTTGATCCGCCGCCTGGCCGGGCCGATTTCCGACCAGTGCTCCTTGCCCAGGTTGTGCAGGCGGTACGGCAGTTCCAACTCACACAGCCGCTCCCGCACCAGCCGGGAATAGGGGCTGCCCTCGAAACTCCACAGGTGCAACGGTTGATCCGCAGCCCGCGCCGGACGCGCCCGCAAGCCCCGCAGCCCCCGCGCCATACTGGCCAGACTGCCAAGCACCGGCTGGTGGGGCCAGGCACGATAGTAAGTGGGAACATCCCGCTGGGCGTAGGTGCTGAACAGGTAGCTGACGATATCGGCGGATTCGTACATCACCCGGTCCGTATTGGGATCCACCAGCAGCGGGAACAATGGCTTTCCGCCAAGCCGCTGGGCTTCCGGGCGATAGCGCGTGCCGCCCCTGGGGCAGGGCCGGATGTCGGCATCCAGGTGCAGCGCCGACAACGCCTCCCGCACCCGGCGGCAATAAGGGCAGCCCTCCATATCGTAAAGGACCAGCGGTTTGGCCGGCGCCCGGGCCGCCTCAACCACCATGCAGCCGCGCCAGGCCGTGAGCGACGAAGTGGCGACCGAACCAAGAACCTTGACGTGGTGTTGCAGGGTCTGGGGCATGTTGTCGTCCTGTGTTGATTGGCAAACGAATGTGAACGGGGTCCGTGCCAGCGCAAACACCGAGGCTGGCCGGAGACTGCCATCATTTCAATGCATTACGCAGACCGCAGCCTTGGCCGTCCCGTCGTAACAACCCTGCGGCGACAGCCAAGCTGGTTACACAGCACTGACAAAACCGCTTTAAAAGATCAACTTACCCTATCCTTTTAACGTTATGTATCAAAATCAGTCATAGGCATTGGGCCGGCTTCTGGGCTATTTTATGGAGGAGTCTGGCCAGCGGGTCCGAAAAGAAACCCGATGCCACGCAGTGTCTCGCCGCCTTCACCTGTGCTGTAACTCGACATCTCTGTTAGAGGATGAACAATCATGTCAGCCACAGCCGCTTTCCGTGGGAAACGTGGTCGGGTCCGCCCTCTGTCTTTTGCTTTCGCCCTGCTCGCCGGCCTCTGGACCGGCCAGACTGTGGCCGATGATACGCCGCGCACGCCCTGGTCCGACAAGATCGTCAAGGCGACGGTCAAGGCCATGGACACCCGTGAGGCCATGGGTGTCGCCGCGGTGCCGCTCAACGGCCCCGGCCTGCCCCAGTACATCAACGCCGACGAACCCATGAGCCCGGGCTCAATCATGAAGCTGGTGACCACCTACGGCGCGCTGGAAATCCTTGGTCCCACCTATCGCTGGCAGACCCGGTTCTCCACCAACGGCCAACTGGTCGGCCGCACCCTGGAAGGCGACCTGTACATCACGCTCGCGGGCGATCCGCACCTGAGTCTGGAACGGCTTTGGAGTGCCTTCTCCGAGCTGCGCGGCATGGGCATCGACACCATCGACGGCGACATCGTGCTCGACGGCAGCGTGTTCAATCTGCCCAACGGTCTGCCCGCGTTCGACGATAACGGCGACAACGACCACGCGCCTTTCCTGGTGCAACCATCGCCCTACCTGACCAACTTCAACCTGCTGCATTTCCAGGTACGCGCCGACGAACGCGGCACGACCGCCTGGGTGACGCCGGCGCTGGACAACATTGTCATCGACAACCGGATCACCGCCCGGCCGGAAGCAGACTGCCCGTCACGCCACCGATTCGACTGGACCTCGGAAACCCGCGAGGACGGCACCATCCGGATGACGGTCACCGGCCAGTTGCCGCGCGGCTGCCGCACCACCAAGTACCTGTCCCTGATGTCCGCCGAAGCCTACACCGCCGCCACCCTGCGTACGGTGTGGACACAGATGGGCGGACTGATTACCGGCGGCCACCGACTGGCGGAAACGCCGGAGGACAATCAACTGCTGGTGACCTCCAACTCGCCGGACCTGGTGACCACCATCCGCGATATCAATAAATGGAGCAACAACGTCATGGCACGCCAGCTGCTGTTGGCGATCGGCGCGGAAAACCGGCAGCCGGCGGACGCCGACGACCGCGAGGCGGGCGTTCGTGAAATGATGAGCTGGCTGAAGCGCAAAGGCGTGGACACCCGCGGGCTGATGATCGACAACGGCTCCGGCCTGTCCCGGGACAGCCGCATCAGCGCGCGCCAGGGCGCCCAGATCCTGCAGGCGGCGTGGCAAAGCCCCTATGCCGCCGACCTGATCGCCTCACTGCCGCTGATCGCGATGGACGGCACCATGCACCGCCGTCTGCGCAACACCGGCATGGCCGGCCTGGGCCGGATCAAGACCGGCTACCTGGAGAACGTGCGCTCCATCGCCGGTTTCACCCGGGACACCAACGACACCACCTGGGCGGTCATCGGCCTGGTCAACCACGCCCCGGCCTGGAACGGCCAGGCGCTGCTGGACAAGGTGCTCTACTCGCTTTACCTGAAACCACCCGTCGGTACAGCCTTTTCAAGCGCCCATGTGGACTCGGGAACGGAGGTTCGCTGACGCGAGCCCCGTTCCGCTGGCGCACCGGTCAGACGGTCAGGTAACCGCCATCCACGTTGAGGCAGCTGCCCGTGGTGTAGCTGGAGGCGTCCGACACCAGATACAGCACCGTACCCGCCATTTCGTCCGGATCGGCCATGCGGTTCATGGGAATGTGCATCAGCGCCTGCTTCTTGATGGCGTCGTTGGTGGTCAGGGCGCTGGCAAACCTGGTGTCGGTCAGCCCCGGCAGCAGCGCGTTCACACGCACGTTCTGCGCGCCCAGCTCCTTGGCGTAGGCCTTGGTCATGGAGATCACCGCCGCCTTGGTGATCGAATAGATCCCCTGAAAATGCCCCGGCGCCACGCCGTTGACCGACGCCACGTTGACGATGGCCCCGCCGCCCCGCTTCTTCATCAGCTTGGCCGCGCCGGCGCACATGAAGAAGTAGCCGCGGATGTTCACGTCCACCGTCTTCTGGAAGGCGGACAGCTCGGTCGTCTCGATCGGCCCGAAGTGGGGGTTGGTGGCGGCGTTGTTGACCAGGACGTCGAGCCGGCCGTGGGTCGCTTCAATGTGGGACCAGAGGCCTTCGATCTGTTCCATCTCGCCAATGTGGCAGGCGTAGGCTTCAGCGTCGCCACCGGCCTCCCGGATGCTTGAAGCCACCGCCTCACAGCCCTCGATCTTGCGGCTGCTGACGATCACCTTCGCGCCCCGGGCCGCCAGCAGGCGCGCCACACTCTCACCGATGCCGCGGCTGGCGCCGGTGACGAGGGCGATCTTGCCGGACAGGTCGAACAGGTCTTTCTGACTCATGGTGTCTCCAGTGTCTGTCTAGTGTTGTTTCTGTCTTGTGTCGTGTCTGTGTGCTTTGAGGGAAGTCGGTACGATCCGGATCAGCGGAATGTCACCAGTTCCGGCGCCCGGTCTTCCAGGTGGGCATAACCGTTGAACCCCGAAAGACTGCGCCGGCCGCCGGAAAACAGGATGCGGGTCACGCTGGTGTTGGCGATCACTTCGTTCAGCGCCAGCGCGCGCCGGTCGTCCAGTCCCAGCAGCTGCTGCATGACCACGGCGATGGGGCCGCCCGAGCTGGCCACCAGCACGTCACCGCCGTTGGCACCGTCGATCGCCGCCTGCAGCGCGGCGCCGACCCGCGCCTGGAACGCCGCCCAGGTTTCCGGATAGTCGGCCTCGTGCTCACCACTCACCCAGCGCTGGACCGCCTCGGCAAACGCCTGCTGGAAGGCCTTGCGCGGCTTGTCGTGGGTCGCCAGGTCCCGGGCCATGGCGTCGCGGTCCGCCCAGGCGGGCTTGAGGGCATGCACCACCGCTTCGTGATCGAACTCGTTGAAGCCCGGGTCGATCTGCAGCTCGGGCAGCGGCTGCCCGTAGCCTTCGCCGATGGCGGTCACGGTCTCGCGGTGGCGTTGCAGGTCGCCGCAGAACAAGGCCGCCGGCGTCACTTTGTCCGCCAGCCAGCGGCCCAGCACGCGCCCCTGCTCCCAGCCGGTGTCGGACAGCTGGTCGTAGTTGGCCTTGCCGAAACTGGCCTGGCCGTGACGGATCAGGTACAGGGTCGCCATTACAGGTCGCTCGCTTCGATCAGACGCTGACAACGCTTCTCCAGGTAGTTGGCAGCGTGGCCAAACATGGCGAAGCGCTTGTCCTGGGTCTGGCCGTTGTAGAAGCGGTAGTAGATCTGCTGGATGATCACCGCCAGCCGGAACAGGCCATAGATCTCGTAGAAATCGAAGCGCCCGGCGCGGTAGCCGGAGCGATCCATGTAGTACTCGACCACCTCGTCCCGGGTAAGCATCCCCGGCCGGTGGGTGGGCTGGCGGCGCAGGATCTGGAACGGCTGCTCGTCATCCGCCTGGATCCAGTAGGCCAGGCTGTTACCCAGGTCCATCAGCGGGTCGCCGATGGTGGCCATCTCCCAGTCCAGCACCCCGGTCACCTCGAACGGGTTGTCCGGGTTGAGCACCACGTTGTCGAAGCGGAAATCGTTGTGGATCACGCACTGGGCGATGTCGTCCGGCATCTTGTCGTCCAGCCAGCTCATCACCGCCTCGAAATCCCCCACGTCGGCGGTGCGGGCCTTGCGGAAGCGGTTACTCCAGCCGCCGATCTGGCGCTGCACGTAGCCGGGACCCTTGCCCAGCTGGTCCAGACCGGTGGCGACGGGATCGACCCGGTGCAGGTCCACCAGTTTGTCGATGACGTTCAGGCACAGACGACGGGTGTCTTCCGCGGACAGGTCGAAATCCCCGGGGAAATCCTGGCGCAGGATGATGCCCTTGAAGCGCTCCATGACGTAGAAGTCGCAGCCCAGCACGTCGTGGTCGTCGCAGATGGCGATGATCTCCGGCACGTCCGGGTAGACCGGCTTGAGCGCGCGCATCACCCGCGCCTCGCGCAGCATGTCATGGGCGGACTTGGCGATCTGTCCGAACGGCGGGCGACGCAGGACGAACGAGCGGTCGCCGTAATCCACCTGATACGTCAGGTTGGAGGCGCCCCCCGGATACTGGCGGATCGCGGGCTCGCCGGACAGCTCCGGAATCGCCTGTTTCATGAAGCGGTCGACGGCGGCGGCGTCCAGTTCCTCGCCGTCACGAATATCGACGGCCTGATCAATCTGCGTCATCAACTTGTCTCCTTGCCGTGGGGACCGCTCAGGCGGCGCCCCCGAATTTACGGATCCAGCGCTTGCTCTCCTGGTGCATCAACCAGTCAAAGGCCCAGGGCGCGTGGCGCTTGAGGATCCACATGCGGCGTTCCTTGGCGTGGGGCAGGACCCAGAATTCCCCTTTCTCTTCAGCACGCACAATGTCGTCGGCGACCTGCTCGGCGGTCATGCCGGAGCGCTTCATCAGCTTCTTGACGTTGGCGTCCATGCCCGGCATTTCCGAACGCATGGAATCGGTGAGGTTGGTGGGGAAGAACGCCGGGCACACGCAGCTCACGCGGACGCCGTGATCGCGCAGCTCCATACTCAGGGTTTCGGACAGGGCGATCACGCCGGCCTTGGACACGTTGTAGCTGCCCATCAGCGGCGCCAGCATCAGTCCCGCCATGGAGGCGATGTTGACGAAAGCGCCCTGCTTCTGCTGCTTGAACAGCGGCGTGAACACCTTGCAGCCGCGCACCACGCCCATCACGTTGATGTCGAGGATCCACTCCCAGTCCGACAGCGTGGTGCCTTCGATGCTGCCGCTGGAGGCCACGCCGGCGTTGTTCACCACCACGTCCACGCCGCCCCAGCGCGCCACCAGCTGCTCCTTCACCTGTTCCAGGTCGGCAATGCGGCGCACGTCGCAGGGCAGGAACAGGCCCTCGCCGCCGGCTTCGCTGATCTCCCGTTCGACGGCTTCGCCCTGCTCCGGCTGGATATCGCCGATGCAGACCCGGGCCCCTTCCCGGGCGTAGCGCAGGGCCATCGCCCGGCCCAGGCCGCTGGCGCCGCCGGTGATAAAAACGCGTTTTGTCATGTGGTTGTCCTGTTGTTATTCGTGAAGCGATTACTGGGCGTATTTCTTCAGTTCCAGCTTGGCTACGGTGCCACGGTGCACCTCATCCGGTCCATCCGCCAGACGCAGCACGCGGGCGTAGGCGAACAGCTGGGTCAGCGGGAAGTCATCGTCGCTGACCCCGGCACCGCCGTGGATCTGGATGGCGTTGTCGACGATGGTCTGCAGCATCTGCGGGATCACCGCCTTGATCATGGCCACCTCGCTCAACGCGCCCATGATGCCCTGGGTGTCCAGCAACCAGGCGCATTTCAGGGTCAGCAGGCGGGCCTGTTCAATGGCCATGCGGGCGTTGGCAATGATGTCCGGGTTGCCGCCCAGTTTGGCCAGGGGCTTGCCGAAGGCTTCGCGGGTCATGGCCCGCTGGATCAGGATTTCCAGGGTCCGCTCGGCGGCGCCAATGGCGCGCATGCAATGGTGCACCCGTCCCGGCCCCAGCCTGCCCTGGGCGATCTCGAAGCCCTTGCCCGGCCCGACGATGATGGCGCTCCTGGGCAGGCGCACGTTGTCGAAGCTGACTTCACCGTGACCGTAGGGTTCGTCGTAGGAGCCAAACACGGGCAACATGCGCTCGACCGTCACGCCCGGCGTGTCCTTGGGCACAAGCACCATGGAATGCTGACGGTGCTTGGGCGCCTCGGGATCGGTCAGGCCCATGAAGATCAGTACTTCGCATTTGGGATGGCCAATGCCGGTGCTCCACCACTTGCGCCCGTTGAGCACCACCTCGTCGCCTTCCACGACTGCGGTGGCGGCCATATTGGTGGCATCGGAGGACGCCACCGCCGGCTCGGTCATACAGAACGCGGAGCGCACCTCGCCGGCCAGCAGCTTGCCCAGCCAGGCGTCTTTCTGCGCCTCGGAGCCGTACTTGATCAGCACTTCCATGTTGCCCGTGTCCGGCGCGTTGCAGTTGAAGATCTCCGGCGCGATAAAGCTGCGGCCGGTTTCCTCGGCGATCATGGCGTAGTCGGCGTTGGTCAGGCCGCAGCCGTATTCCTCATCCGGCAGGAACAGGTTCCACAGCCCCTGTTCGCGGGCCCTGGCCTTGAGCTCAGCGACGATGGGCAGCTCCACCCAGCGGTTGTCCAGCGACGCCATGTCCGCGTAATAGGTGGCTTCGATGGGTTGAATCTCATCGCGGATAAACGCCTTGACGCGATTGAGGTAGTCCAGACCTTTTTCCGAGGGGCTGAAGTCCATAGCGAGTGCTCCGGGCCGAAAATCGTAGACAGCGCGGCGGCCTATCCGTCGCGCTCCAACAGTTCAGGCAGTCTACGTTCGCTCAACCGCATTAGACGACTGAATTATTCTTATCGTTTCATATAAACTGTACTTATTATGAGCCGACTCGACCTGAACCTGCTGCACGTTTTCGACACCATCTACCGGGAGGGCAGCCTGACCCGCGCCGCCCGCGCCCTGCACCTGACCCAGCCGGCGGTGAGCCATTCCCTGTCGCGCCTGCGCGAACACTTTGGCGACCCGCTGTTCACGCGTCAGGGCAACCAGATGGTGCCCACCCCGCTGGCCCGGCGTTTCGCCGAGTCCATGCGCCCGGGCCTGACCCAGATCCAGAGCGCGGTCAACCAGTTCCACGCCTTCGACCCTGCGCGCCAACCCAAGACCTTCTCGCTGGGCCTGAGGGACATTCTGGAATCCACCTTCCTGCCGCAGCTGATGCACAACCTGGAGGCCTATCCGGAGGTGGACGTGGTGAGCCAGCGCATCGCGCGGCGGGAAATGGAGACGCAGCTGGCCTCGGGCAAGATCGATTTCGCGGTGGATGTGCTGTTGCCGGTGAGCAACCAGACGGCCCACGAACTGCTGCGACGGGACCGGCTGGTGGTCGTGGCGGGCCGGCATTACCCCGGCCTGGAGGGAGGATTGACGCTGGACGCGTATCTGGCGGCCCGGCACGTGCTGGTGTCGTCGCGTACCGAGGGGCCCGGCATCGAGGATTTCGAGCTGTCGCGGCTCGGGGTGCACCGGCGCATCGCCCTGCGTTGCCAGCACTATTACGCCGCCTGCCGCGTCGCCGAGCAGACCGACCTGCTGGTGACCATGCCGGAAACCTACGCCCAAATGATCGAGCAGCAGGCGCAGGTACGGGTGATGCCGCTGCCGACCGACATGCAGCCGCTGAACGTACACCTTTACTGGCATTCGGCGTACGAGAAAGAACCGGCGCTGCTCTGGTTCCGGCAGCAGTTGCACCGGGTGGCCGCTATCTAGCGGAGGCCACGCAGCGCCGGAACACTAGAAGGCGCCGACCAGGTTCAGCAGCACCAGCATACCGCCGGCGGACAGTCCCAGGCTGATCACCACGATCAGGAACCCCCAGCCCACGGCGGCGCCGTCGGAGACCGGCACGTCATGGGCCCGTGCGGTCCGATAGAAGGCCCAGGGGCCCAGTACGAAGGCGCCGAACACGGCAAACACGAGCCCCACCGCGACGCCCGCGAAGGTCCAGGTCGCCAGCACCGTGGAACGATCGGCCAGTTGGTCATCAACACCGTGGCGACGCAGGAAGGCCCGCGACTGCCACCAGATCAGGCCATATAGAGCAGCAACCAGCAGGATGCCAACAACCAGAACCACAACGCGATAGATCATCCGACGAGCGTCTCCTGAGCTGCGAAAAACGAAGCTTAGGCTATAAACGCCAACCCGAGCAATCACCCCCCTTACAGCAGCCCTCAGCAAGGCTACACTGGGGGACATTTCCCACGGCTGCGACAGCACGCTCGCCAACAACGGAACAAGGATGGAACACCATGACCTCACCCCATCGAATCGCGATCACCCCCGGCGACGGGATCGGACCGGAAGTCATCGACCAGGCCATTGAGTGCCTGACGCTGCTGCGCGACCGGTTTCAACTGGATCTGGACTGGGAGGTGTTCGGCTGGCCGTCTCACCAGTGGCACAAGACCCATGGCGAAATCATGCCGGAGGACGCGCTGGAACAGCTGCGCGCCTTCGACGCCATCCTGCTGGGCGCGCTGGGTGATCCCGGCCCGCTGAAAGACCCGAACCGCTACCTGTTGCCGGACAGCATCTCCCTGGCGCCCCTGCTGCAGATGCGCAAGGGCTTCGACCAGTGGGTGTGCGAACGCCCCGCGCGCCTGCTGCCCGGTGCCCGGCAATACCTGGCGGACGAGCGCGCCAAAGACATCGACATGCTGGTGATCCGCGAGAACAGCGAAGGCGAGTACGTGGCCCAGGGCGGCCGCTTGCGGCCGGGTTCCGAGGACGAAGTCGCCACCCAGATGGAAGTCTTCACCCGGCGCGCCACCGACCGCATCATCCGTTACGGTTTCGAGCAGGCCCGCTCCAGGGCCAGGGCGCGGGCTGAAGCCGGCCAGACGCGCCAGTTTGAAACCCTCGACGGACGCACCTGCGAAAGCCAGGTGTGCATCATCACCAAACGCAACGCCCTGCGCTACTGGGGCGATCTCTACACCGAGGCTTTTGAGGCCATCGCGGCGGAATACCCGGACGTGGCGACCCACCACGAGCTGGTGGACGCCGCCTGCATGAAGTTCGTGCAGTGCCCGTGGGCGTTCGATGTGGTGGTGGCGAGCAATCTGCAGGGGGACATTCTCACCGATCTGGCGGCGGTGCTGTCCGGCGGCATGGGCGTCGCGCCGTCGTGCAACCTGAACCCGGACGATCCCACGATGCCGTCGATGTTCGAGCCCACCCACGGCAGCGCACCGGATATTGCCGGCCAGGGCCTGGCGGACCCCACCGCCATGCTGTTCACCACCGCGCGGATGCTGCAGTGGCTGGCCCGGGACGGTGACGGCAAACTGCAGTCCGCCGCCGATGCGCTTTATGAGGCGATGGCGGCGGACCTCGCTGAAAATGGCGGTGAGCGCCGCCCCACCCGGGTTGTTGGTGAAGCGGTGCGCAACCGCATCCAGGCCTGATGCGGCGATTCATGGGGCTGCGCCGCCCTACTTCGCAGCGTAGCCCAGCTTTTTGTCGACCCGGTTGAACAGGCTTTCACCCATCTGCCAGCGGTCGAAATTATCCAGGAACTGATCGGTCAGCGCCGCGCGCCAGCCGATGAAATCCCCCGCCATATGCGCGGTGGTCAGCACATTGCCCATGTCCCACAGCGGGTGCTCCGGGGGCAGCGGCTCTTCCTCGAACACGTCCAGACAGGCGCCGGCAATCTCGCCCGCCTGCAGCGACGCCACCAGGTCGTCGGTACGCACGATGGGGCCTCGGCCGATATTGATAAAGCGCGCGCTGCGCTTCATCGCCTGGAACGCCTTGCGATCGAAAAGCCCCTGGGTCTGCGGCGTCAACGGCGCCGCCACCACCACGAAATCCGCCAGGCCCAATTGTTCGACCAGCGCGTCGTTGCTGTGCACAGCCTCGAAATCCGGGTCGTCCTGACGGGCGGTGCGAGCGGTGCCGTGCACGTTGAGACCCACGCCCGCTGCCAACCGCGCAATCTGACGCCCTATGGAACCGGCTCCCACCACCAGCAATCGCTGCCCCTGGGCGCGCTCGGTTTCACGGTGCTTCCACTCATGCACCTGCTGCAACCGGATGGAGTTGGGAAAATCCTTGCAGAACATCAGGATTGAGCAGAGCACGTACTCGGCGATGGTGCGGTCGAAAATGCCCTGGGCGTTGGTGACGGTCACATCGCCGTCGATCAGGGCGGGAAACATCAGGGCATCCACCCCCGCGCTGGTGGCGTGGATCCACTCCAGCTTATCCGCCGTGGGCCAGGCGGCAGCCAGGGCCTCGGTGCGAAAATCGGTCACCATCATCACCCGGGTGCCGGGCAGCGTCTCGCGCAGGCTGGCTTCGTCGGAGGCAAAGCGCACCTCCGCCCGCTGCCGCAAGGCATCCAGCCCCGGCGGCTCCTTTTCGTCCGGAGCAGTGAGGACAGTCACAATCGGCTTGTCTGCGGAAGATGTCATCGTCGGCCTCATCGATTGATACAGAGAATCGCTGGCCGGGCAGATTACACCGCCGCCCGGACCATGCCCCGGAGCCGCATCCAGCGGCTCGTCTTCCCTGAGTGTGTCCGGCGTGTTTGCCGGGGTCAACCAGGCGCGTCATGCGGCGGACAAACCCGCCTCAAGACCTCTTGCCCCGGCATCCTATAAAAACTAATCTGCGGTGGTAGGTCGTCTTTCCGGCAGCGCTGCCTGACCCGGTTGCCAGTGCGTTGCCGACTGCGGAGTCCGGTTCCCGGCGGACCGGGCACATCATTCCATCTTCCCGTTTTTTCAGCAGGAGATGTTTATGGCCGATGGAACACAGCTGAACCAAGCCAGCGACACTGCACCGCGCAAGATCAAGTACCGTAAGACCAAGGCCCGCTGGCATCCGTCGATGCAGGCCATCCCGGTGCCGGGCATCCGGCGCATGGTGAATATGGCCGCGAGCATGAAGGACGTGATTCACCTGTCCATCGGTCAACCGGATCTGCCCACGCCGCCACACGTGATCGACGCGTACATCGACGCCCTCAAGGCCGGCCAGACCGGCTACACCATGGATGCCGGCCTGCCCGAGCTGCTGGTGGCCCTGCGCGACTATTACAGCAAGCGCTACGACCGCAAGCTGACCCGGGACAACATCCTGATCACCTCCGGCGCCACCGAGGCCATGTACCTGGCCCTGTCCGCCACCGCCGCACCGGGCCGGCAGTTCATCGTGACCGATCCGTCGTTTCTGCTGTACGCACCGCTGATCCGCATGAACGGCGGCGAGGTGAAGTTCATCCCGACGCGCATCGAGAACAATCACCAGCTGGATCCGGACGAAGTCATCGCCGCCATGGGGCAGCGCACCTTTGCCGTCGTGCTGAACTCGCCCAACAACCCGACGGGCGCGGTCTACCCTCGCAGCACCATCGAGACGATCGTCGAGGAATGCGCCTACCGCGGCATCCAGATCTTCAGCGACGAGGTCTACGACCACCTGATCCTGGACGACCAGGAGTACGCCAGCGTGCTGCGCTGCAGCGTCGACCTGGACAACATCATGTGCATCAGCAGCTTCTCCAAGACCTTCAGTATGGCGGGTCTGCGCGTGGGCTGGGTGATCTCCAGCCAGGCCACCATCAAGTCGCTGCGGCGCTATCACATGTTCACCACGTCGGTGGCCAACACGCCCTCGCAGTTCGCCGGCGTCGCGGCGCTGACCGGTGACCAGCAGTGCATTCGCGACATGGTGGGCATCTACCGGGAACGGCGCGACCGCATTGTCGATCTGGTGGCGCAGACACCTCACCTGACCGGCTATCAGCCGGGCGGCGCCTTCTTTATATTCCCGGACCTGCCCAAGCACGTGGACGGCTCAGACCTGGCACTGCGCATGCTGAAGGAAACCGGGGTCTGTGTGGTGCCGGGAGACGCCTTCGGGGAGCACACGGCCAACGCCCTGCGTTTCAGTTTCTCGGCGCCGGTGGAGACCATTGAGGAAGCCTTCGACCGGATCATTCCGTGGATGGCCAAACAGCAGTTCTGATCGGGGCGGGTCGTCCTCGGGCGACCCGCGGCCCCGCACGCGACCATGCTTGAACCCGCACACATTCAATGCCCGTATTGCTGGGAGACGCTGGAGATCAGCGTCGACCCCAGCGTGCGCGAGCAGGACTACGTGGAAGACTGCCAGGTCTGCTGCCAGCCGATCCTGATCCACGTGCGCTTCGATGACGATGATGAATTACAGGTGGAGGCGGAAGCCGAGAACGACTGAGCGGCAGTGCTCAGGCCTGTTGAGCGCGCAGCTCGTCGAAGTGCCGCACCACGAAATCCGCCTGATCGACATAGCCGGAATTGCGATGATTGCGGTAGAGGCCGGCGACCATGCCCGCGCGCCGCGCCGTGGTCAGGTCGTCGATGAAATCCCCCACGTAGGCCATACGACCGGCGGCCACACCCAAGGTTTCTGCAATGTGCAGCAGGCCCGCCGGGTCCGGCTTGGGCGGTGCGTCGTCCCGGGTCAGGATCAGCTCGACACCCAGCGACAGCGCCGCGTCGGTGGCCGCCACGGCGGCCCGGCTATTGCGGGTGAGGATCGCCACCGGCACGCCCGCGTCACGCAGATGATCCAGGAGTTCCCGCGCCCCCGGCATCCAGGTCGCGCCCCGGGCGCCTTCCATCTCGAACCGGTGAATCACACGGTGGGCGTGGTCGACGGCCGCCGGGTCGTCGAGAGTGGCGATGTGCTCCAGCAGGCCGATGCCCTCGGGAAACCCCAGGGTGCGGCGGAGGGCGGCGAAGTCCAGCCCCGAGTCAACCAGGGTGCCATCCAGGTCGAAGGCGAGCGCGTCGAATCGTGGTGCCGGTCGTGTCCCCAATGCTTCCCCTCGCTTGTATCGTCTTGTCTGGTCCGCCGCCATGGGGCAGGATGAAAGGCTTCCCGGCCGCCGCCCGTTTCCGTGGCGGTCGTTCCTGTTCTTCGAAACGGAGTACGCCCTATGCGCCTGCCCCCGCTGGCTCGCTTCCTGACGGTTGCCGCCTTTCTCATGACACTGTCCGGCTGCGCCGCGCTGTCGCCCTACTCGGTCAGCGAGAGCACTCTGGAAGGCTACCTGCACGATGCGGTGACAGACTTCGACCGCCAACAGCTGGAAGCGGGATCGCCCCTGAGCGTATCACTGGACCAGGCGGATATCACGCTCGGGCCGGATGGCCGCGAGGTCGCGGTGCTCGACATCCAGGGCCAGGTGGCTGTGAACGCTTTCATGACCAAACTGCCGGTGGACCTGAAGCTCAAACTGGAGGGCGCGCCGGTCTACGACGCGGACCAGCAGGCGATCTTCATTCGCCGCCTGCAGTTGCTGGACAGCTCCGTCGAATCCAGCCTGTTCAAGGGCGATCTCAAGCCGGTAACCGATAACGTGATGCGCCTGGTCGCCCAGTGGCTGGAGACGGTGCCGGTGTACCGGCTCAACCAGGACAGCTTCGCCGAGCGCATGATCGGTATGGCGCCCGTGGACGTGAAGGTGGCCCCGGGCCGGCTGGTGCTGGTGCCCGCTGAATGATCCCCGCCGACCTCACCCTGCTCGACCTGATTCTCGCCAACCTGTTCCTGCTCGCCGGCGCCTGCCTGCAGGGCGTCGCCGGTTACGGTATCGGCACCCTGTCGGCGCCGCTGCTGTTCCTGGTCAGCCCGCTGTTCGTGCCCGGACCGCTGGTGGTGAACGCCGTGGTCCTGGCGATTCTCCTGCTGTTGCGCAATCGCGCCAGCATCCGTTTTCGCGAGGTTCGCTACGCCATCGGCGGCAGTGTCGTCGGAACCACGCTGGCCGGCCTGACCCTGGCGGTTATCACTGGCGCGGCCTTTGACCTGGTCTTCGGTGGGCTGATCCTGTTCGGCGTACTGCTCAGCGTGGCGGGACTCAAGCCGGCGCTGAACCCACGCAACAGCGTTATCGCCGGCGCCGCGAGCGGCTATATGGGCACGGTAGTGGCGGTGGGCGGCCCGCCCATCGCCATGATCTACCAGAACGAAAAAGGCCCGCTGGTGCGGGCCAATATGTCAGCGTTTTTCCTGTTTGCCAGCTGCACCAGCATTGTCGCCCTGTACTTCGCCGGACGCCTGGGCTGGCTGGAGCTGAAACTTTTCGCCCTCACCCTGCCCGGCGTCGTGGCGGGCTTCCTGCTCTCGGCGACGCTGGTCAGGCGGCTGCCGTTCAGCGCCATGCGACCGCTGATCCTGGGGATTGCGGCGGTCGCCGGCATCGGTGCGGTCATCCGCGGCCTAACCGGTAGCTGACCCCTTGTAGGTGGCCGCGCACATGGCTTTCTGCAGCGGCAGCAGGTCTACGGTGCGCTCGGGCCGGTTCGGGTCCACCAGCACCGTGGGCGTCTTGTACACCCGCGGCGTCTTGTAGAGCAGCTTGATCGCCTGCCAATGGGTGGGCGCCACGTAGCGCTCCGGATAATGCGTTTCCAGCCATTCCCGCAGACGCGGCGCCTTGGTGGACGGCATCTTCGGGAAGAAGTGGTGCTCGATGTGGTGGCTGAAGCGGAAGTGCAGCCGATCGAGGACCGGATTCGTCCGCAGGCTCATGGAGTTATCCAGCGGGTTGTTGGTTTCCGTCTGCGGGCGCAGGAAATGGTTGGTCAGGATATAGCCCTGCCCCAGCGCGTTGGCCACCATGAACGGAATCAACACGGTAAAGAGCGCCAGCGGACCGGAAATCACCGCCAGCACCAGCCAGGCCGCCACGCACAGCAGGGACTGGATGATCGCCAGGCGCCGGTTGAACCCCTTGAACTGCTTACGCTTCTTCGCCTGCAGCCAGAGTACGATCTGGGCGTGCATGGAGAACGAATAGGTCAGGAAGAAGAGGCTGTACCAGGTGCCGGATCCCGGCGCCAGCTTGGGAAACTTCTTCTGCTTCGGGTCCGCCTTGTAGCGACGCAGGGTGCCGAAGCTGTCCGGGTCCGTATCGCCCATGTTGGTGTGGGCGTGGTGGATCGAGTTGTGCCACTTGCGCCAGAACTCCGGCGGCGCAATCAGCGGACCGAAGCCCAGCCAGCCAAAGAAATTCTGCCAGCGCCGGCTCATGCCCAGCGCGCCGTGCAGCACCTCATGCGCCAGCAGCGCCTGGCAACCAATGGTATGGCCCATGACCAGCCCCAGTCCCAGATTGGCGTACCAGGGCAGACCGGCCATCAGGATGGTCAGCAGGCAACCCCAGATCACCAGTTGCAGGGGCAGGAACCAGATCACCCGCCAGGTTTCACTCTTGAACGTATCGGCCGGCAGTTCCTTGCGCATGCGATCGCGCAAGGCGCGTTCGTCCTGCTCGCCAAAGCTCTGGCCGGGGATGGATTCGGGTTTTACAGCCGCATTCACGGGAGCACCTCGGAAATTTCAGCGTACATTTGTAAGCTGAAATTACATGAGCCGGTGTGGCAGATCAATGACTGAATCATCACATTTTCATGAAATCGCCCTATAACTGATCCGGATCAAATATTTACCGAGATACTTATTTTCCGAGACCTGACAAGAAAAAGGCACACGCGTACGTTTTTATAAGATAAACAGTAAAAACCGGATGACGAAAGGTTGATTGGGAAGCGAGGCGTAGGGTGGGAGCCTGGCGGCTCCTCCGAAACTAAAGTTTCGGCTACATGCGGGATAGGAAGACAGCTCTCGGAATTTACATCCCGATAGCCACGCGGACAATGTAGCGGGCGCTTTAGCTTCCGGGTCGCTCACAGGGCAACCCGAATCAACGCCGCCAGAAACAGAAAAGCCGCCCCGAATGAGGCGGCTTTCGTAGAGCCGATTTCCGGATCAGCTGCCGGACAACGACGTATCCGACGGATCGATTTCCATCTGCTGGATCGCGATCACCGCCTGGGTGCGGTTGCGCACGCCCAGCTTGCGGAAGACCGCGGTGATGTGCGCCTTGACCGTCGCCTCGGACACGTCCAGATCGTAGGCGATCTGCTTGTTGAGCAGACCTTCCGCCAGCATGCCCAGCACGCGGAACTGCTGGGGCGTGAGGGATGCCAGCTTGTCGGAGAAATCGGTGACGTCCGCCTGCATGCGCTCCAGTTTTTCGGCCACACCGGCCGGCAACCAGACCTCGCCGTCCAGGACATCGCGGATCGCTTCGGTGATCTCCGGCAGCGGCGCAGACTTGGGGATGAAGCCGGAAGCGCCGTAGTCGATGGACCGGCGCATCACCTGCAGCTCCTCGGAACCGGACACCACCATGACCGGCAGGCCCGGGTACTGGCCACGCATGAACACCAGGCCGGAGAAACCGTGCGCCCCAGGCATGTTCAGGTCCAGCAGAACCAGGTCCGCATCCGGATGCTCCTCCACCGCGGCCTGAAGCGTCTTGATACTGTCGACCTCCACCATCTCGGCATCCGGCACGGCTTCGGACACAGCCTGTCGCAGTGCGGCGCGGAAAAGCGGGTGATCATCGGCAATAATAATTTGCTGAACCATCGGGCGATTGGCCTCCTTCAATCTCTCAACCTGTGGGACGCGAACCCCAAGGGCCCGCCTTCCGTCCGTCGCGACTCATGCTGCCCTGGACGCGAGGCAGCTGTTTAGCGAATGATAGCACGCACGGCGCTCATACCCACCCCGCCATCAAACGCAAAAAGCCAGCGGACACCCGAGGCATCCGCTGGCTTTGTGAGTCGACATCAGGGAGCACACCGCTACCTGATATCAGAGCCCGGTCACTTGAGCTCGCGCTGTGCGATCAGCTCATCGACCACACCCGGGTCGGCCAGCGTGGAGGTATCTCCCAACTGGTCGTGCTCGTTGGCTGCGATCTTGCGCAGGATACGGCGCATGATCTTGCCGGAGCGGGTCTTGGGCAGACCGGGCGCCCACTGGATCACGTCCGGGGAGGCGATCGGACCGATCTCCTGACGCACCCACTGAATGAGCTCCTTGCGCAGCTCGTCCGTCGGCTCCTGCCCCTGCACCAGGGTGACGTAGACATAGATCCCCTGCCCCTTGATGTCGTGGGGATAGCCCACCACAGCGGCTTCGGCCACTTTACCGTGAGCCACCAGAGCGCTTTCGACTTCGGCCGTACCCAGGCGGTGGCCGGACACGTTCAGCACGTCGTCCACCCGGCCGGTGATCCAGTAATAGCCATCCTCGTCGCGGCGCACACCGTCACCGGTAAAGTAGCGCCCCTTGTAGGTGCTGAAGTACGTCTGCTTGAAGCGCTCGTGATCGCCGTAGATGGTGCGCATCTGGCCGGGCCAGCTGTCGAGGATCACCAGGTTGCCCTCGGTCTTGCCTTCCAGGATGTTGCCATCGTTGTCGACCACCGCCGGCTGCACGCCGAAGAACGGCAGCGTCGCCGAACCGGGTTTGAGGTCCGTGGCACCGGGCAGCGGCGTGATCAGGATGCCGCCGGTCTCGGTCTGCCACCAGGTGTCGACGATCGGGCATTTGCCGTTACCGATCACACGGTAGTACCACTCCCAGGCTTCCGGGTTGATCGGCTCACCCACCGAGCCCAACAGGCGCAGACTGTCGCGGGTGGTGCCGTCCATGCAGTGATCGCCTTCGGCCATCAGTGCCCGCACGGCGGTCGGCGCGGTGTAGAGAATGGTGACGTTGTGCTTGTCGCAGACCTGGCCGATGCGCGAGGCGTCCGGATAACTGGGCACACCCTCGAACAGCAGAGTCTTGGCGCCGTTGGCCAGCGGTCCATAGAGAATGTAGCTGTGGCCGGTGATCCAGCCGAAGTCGGCGGTACACCAGTAGACGTCGCCGTCCTGGTAGTCGAACACGTACTCATGGGTCATGGACGCGTAGACCAGATAACCGCCGGTGGTGTGCAGCACCCCCTTGGGCGCGCCGGTGGACCCGGAGGTGTACAGCATGAACAGCGGGTCTTCGGCGTTCATGGGCTCCGGCGGGCAGTCCGCCGAAGCACCTTTCATCAGGTCCTCGTAGCGGGCGTCGCGGTCGTTGTTCCAGGGCACCTCGGAGCCGGTGCGGGTCACAACGACAACACGCTCGACATCCGGCACCTTGTCGCTTTCCAGGGCCTTGTCGACGTTCTTCTTGAGCGGAATGGTACGGCCGCCGCGCACACCTTCATCCGCGGTGATCACGAAGCGGGAGTTGCCATTCTGGATCCGCGCCGCCAGCGCTTCCGGCGAAAAGCCGCCGAAGACCACCGAGTGGATGGCGCCGATACGGGCACAGGCCAGCATGGCGACGGCGGTCTCTACGATCATGGGCATGTAGATGGTGACCACGTCGCCCTTGCTCACACCCAGGGTTTTCAGGACGTTGGCAAACTTGCAGGTTTCGGCGTGCAGCTCGCGGTAGGTCACGTTTCGGGAGACAGACGGATCGTCCCCCTCGAAGACGATGGCGGTTTCGTCGCCGCGCGTCTCCAGGTGGCGGTCGAGGCAGTTGGCGGCGGCGTTCAGTTCGCCGTCCTCGAACCACTTGATGGACAGGTTATCGTAGTCGTAGGTAGTGTTCTTGACCTTGGTGTAGGGCTTGATCCAGTCGAGCCGTTTGCCATGCTCTCCCCAGAAGGCTTCCGGGTCCTTGACGGACTGTTCGTACATGGCCTCGTACCTGGCCCGGTCGATCAGGGCGTTCTTCTTGAACGCCTCGGGTACTGGGTATAGCTCTTTGTGTTGTTCTGTCATGGTGCTCCCCTTGATCTATGGATCGGATTTATCGTTATTGGAATCGGTGGAACTCTCAACACACGAATCGGCGCCCCGGATCCGGTAATGCGTTCGACTCAGTTGTGCGAGGCATGGGCCGGTCGAGATGACCGGCCGGCCGCGGGCGACGGGAGCAGGGGGTGTCGCGTCGCCAGACAGGCCCTTCTATCCTTCCCGTAGTTCAACACGCAGCAACAGCCGGATTGAATTAGACTAAGGTCCTATTATTGCTGGACATTTGGACGCCCTGGAAACGGCCCTTCTCGCCGGCCCGCTGGAACATCGCTGCTGTCAGAATAGCGCTGTCCGGCGCGCTGATCCAAGCGCGACAGCAAAAGAAGAGAGGCTGAAACAGAAACGGCCTGCGCCCCGCCTGAAGCCGGGGAGCAGGCTTTGGAAACCACCCGGAATCAGGCGGCCTTGCGTTGCTTGCGCGAGCGCAGGCGATAGAGGGTGCGATCCCCCAGCGCGTACTTGTTGAGTCCGGCCAGGTGAATCTTGCGCAGGTACGTGGCCCAGTCGATGCGACGGGCGTCCACCGGGAACAGGTTGCGGTCCAGTTCTCCCATGCGCTCCGACAGCGACAGCAGTTTGTCGTTCTGGAACACGTAGTCCGGCGCCGTGTAGAAGCCGAAGATCGTGGCCAGCGACAGCGTGGTGTCGATGTTGCGCAACGCCCGCAGCTCACGCTCGCTGCCCATCAGCTTGAGGGCCCGGTTGGCCACCTGAAGCGGCAGGCGAGCTCCGGACATGGCCGCTCCGAACACCTTGCGGTTGATGGCCATGAACGGGCGCCGTGGCTGGCGATAGAAGAGCCGGTCGTAGGCGGCGTAGTTCTCCTTCGCCTCGTCCATCAGGTGATCGATGAACTCACCCAGGCTGATGGGATTGCCGGAGCCACTACAGCACTGGTAAACACGGTGCTTCGGCTTCTCCGACATCGCCTCGGCGACGGAAAGGATGATGCTGTTGGCCACCAGGTCGACGGGAATCACGTCGATAACACCGCTGCGCTTGCCGGGGAAAAGCACCACTTTTTCACGGGCGTACGCGAGGATGATGGCATCCGCCACCTTGACCCCTTCGATCCAGCCCGGGGCCGGTTCCTCCAGCGCACTCTCGATAATGGACGGACGCAGGATGGTCAGGGCGGACGACGGGAGCTCACGCCCCAGAATCTGCTCGCCCATCCACTTGGTAAAGGTGTAGGTATCGCTCCAGCCATAATGGTTGGCTTCGCGAATCCCCAGCTCCACCAGCTTCTTCTCCAGCGTCTGGCCGGAGTAGCGTGCCTTGACGTCGGCGATCTTGTCCTCGAGCAGATGGATCAGCCCGTCCACGTCGAAGTAGCCGTCGGCCCCCTGCTCGATGCCACCACGAGCCGGGCTGACCACGGCCTCCCCGGCCTGGCCGGGATTCATGCCGTTGACGTAGCAGGTGGACACCTGGACCACCGGCAGGTCGCCGCCGGCACGGGACAGGTTGATGATGTTATGCAGGCATTGCGCGTTGATCTGCAGCGCCTTGTCCAGTTCCTCGCGGAAATTGACGCTGGCGGCGGAATTGATGACCACGTCCAGTTGCCCCGCCAGGGTCTGGAACGCCTCTTCGGACAGGCCGAAGCGTGGCGACGTCACCTCGCCGGTCACGCAGTGGATTTTCTCTTCAATAAACAGATCGAAGGCGTCCGGATCTTCCATTTTCAGACGCTCGAACACGGACGAGGATGCGATCTCGCCCATAAAGCGCTCATCGGCGTTCGGGTAACGACGGTTACCGCGGATGAGCAGGTGGATCCCTCCGATATCAGGTACTGTCCGGATCAGCTTTTCCAGTACAACTTTGCCCAGGAAGCCGGTTGTTCCCGTAATCAGCACATGCTTACCCCGCATCGCTTTCAATACGAGGGAACCGTTAGGTTCAACGGTGTACGGCATGACGAAACTCCTTCTCGATGAAGAAACCAGCAACAGACGACTTTGATGAATAATGCATCAACTACGCCAATCCCTGCGTGGTTGACGCCAGGTAAAACCCTGAACAGCCTAACGCTATGATTTTGAAAAGAAGGTCTTCCGCACCCTGCACTCCAACGACGGACGGCGGATGGCCCCCAAAGGTTTCGGAAACGATTTGTCGGGCCATGTTACGGTGCACGGTGTGACAGATTGGTGACCTGGAGCAAGAAAACAAAAAAGTCCGGTTACAAATTAATCGATTTGTGATCGGGTAACAGTGAAGATTCAGACATCTTTCGAATAGCAGCCATCAACCAGGCCGCATGTGGGAAATGGCTGTTACCGACGTTCAACTCGACATCACGAAGAACCGTTGCGATCGCGGGCAATCGACTCCAGCCAGGCGTCCAGGGACAGGTGATCCGGCTGCTCCCGCAGGGCCTGCACCAGTCCGTCCTGACTGCCGAATCGACCTTCATCGTAACGGGGTCCGCCTGCCGCGTCGAGGGCCCGGTCCGGGGCCGGCGGCTGGCCAGGCGGCACGTCGGATGACGGCGCTTCCACCTGCTCTGCCAGATGACGGAGATGCGCTGCGAGCTGATTGCGCTGCTCCGGCGGAAGTCGCTCCCAGGCCATGGATGCCAGGCCGGTCTGGATGATCTCGATGCTGTCCTCGTCCATCGTGCGCCCAAACAGTGCAAAGCAACTGGTCAGGGCCTCGTAACGCTGCAGTGGCGTCGCTTCCGGTGCGTCCAGCAGGGATTCCAGCTCCCGGGTCCAGTCGCGCCAGCGGGCATCGACCTGCCGGGCCGGTGAGGTTTCTGGACGGGGGACAGGCGCGGCCGGCGACGCCCCAGAAACCGGCTGACGGCGCTCGGCCAGGCGATTCCAGTAGGCGGCAAATCCGGCGCGGCGCGGGGCCACCTGGTCGAATCGGACCTTGACCATGTCCGCCAGGGCCCAGAATTGCCGGCAGGCCGGATCGTTTTCCGGCAGCAACGCCACCGGCCGCTGACTGGCGATCGCCCGGCGCAGGGCCTCGTCGCGCCAGATGCCTCCCAGGTAATGGGGGCGAATCTCCAGATGGCGCTGGCAGGCGGCGTAGAAGCGCTGGAAGATGGACTGGGCCTGGCTCGCGCCGCGCGCCATGTTCACCAGTACACTCGGGGTGCGTTTGTAGCCGCGACGTTTAAGGACCTTGAGCAGGGAGAAGGCATCGGTGAGCGACGTCGGGTCCGGCGTCACCACCACGCAGGCCAGCGAGGCACTGGCGATCATGTGCATCACGTTGGCCTGCAGCCCCGCAGCCGTATCAATGAGGATGTAGTCGTAGCGCTTCTCAAACGCGGCCAACCCGCGGAACAGGCTCAGCCGGTCGGACGGGGCGATACCGATGCAGCGCTCAACACCGGACGCTCCCGGCAGGATATGCAGCCCGAACGGCGCCTCGAAAATCGCCTCGCCCAGTGAGCACTCCCCGCCGAAGACGTGTTCGAGCGTGCGCCCGGGATACTGCCCCAACATGATGGTGACGTTGGCCAGATCGGTATCCCCGTCCAGCAACAGCACGCGATGTCCCTGCCGGGCCAGCACCAGTGCCAGGTTCAGGGCCACGGAGGTCTTGCCCACACCGCCCTTGCCACCGGTCACGGCGAGGATACGGGGTGATCGGGTGGTTCCGTCGGAATCTCCAGCCATGAACGGCATCACTCCACTGCCTGCGAAGCGCCCCCGCCGAGTAAGGTCTGCGACATCGGTCCGGGAGCCGGGATAACCCGGGATTGTAACGCCGTTGGCAGGAAGCCGGACAGGTGCAAATCCCGGAGAAGCGGGCACAACGATTAAACTTTACGCAATTTTACAACCAGAACGGGACAAATCCGTTCAAAAGCTGTACATGTTTGCGTTGAATTTATGAAAGGATTGGCTAAGCTCACCTCGACATAACCGAACGTGAAGAAGTCGTCATAATTTATGACTCGGGCTCATAACGAACTTCCTGCTGACAGCGATCTGCCCAGCCTGCCCCATGTGGTGCTGCAGGCTCTGGACGCCTGTCGCGGCAACGGTGATTATCGCGAAATCGGCCGCATTATCAGCGCCGACACCGGTCTGTGCGCACGCGTTCTGGCGCTGGCCAACTCCGCCCTCTATGGCCGCGCCGGTGATATTCAGTCGATCGAACAGGCTCTCTTGCGGCTCGGCATCCAGCAAGTCCAGGCGCTGGTGATCACCGCATCGCTGCGCCAGCTCACGCAGGACCCCGCACCCGATTGCTGGCAGCCGCTGCGTGACTTCTGGCGCCATAGCCTCACCACCGCGCTGACGGCCCGCGCGCTCGGTCGACTCACCGGTTACCCGCACAGCGAAGAAGCCTTCCTGGTGGGCCTGCTGCACAACGTGGGCGAGCTGTGCGCGCTGCGCCATCCCCCCGGCCCGACCCAGCAGGCTCTGCTCGACAACCAGGTGGCCATGGCGGTCCGGCTGGCCAGCCACTGGGGCCTGGATGCCATTGCCGTCGATGCCATTCGCCATCAGCAGGCCCCGGTTGCCGACATCCGCGAGGCCGGGCATCTGGCCAAACTGATCAACCTGTCCTCGCGCCTCGCCCAGGCCGAAGCCGGCGGCGTCGAAGCCGCCGAAACCCTGTTCGGGCTGACCGCCGCCCTGACGCGGGAAATCGGCAGCCGCATCGAACATGAAGTCACCGCGATGGCGCAGAGTCTCGACATTCCCCTGGACGGGCCGGTCGACGGTGCCGGCGTTCATCGCCAACTGGCCAACCGGGTCATCCATTCGGCCCTGGTGGAGCAGTCGTTGGGCGCGATACCTCCGCCATCGTCCCTGCCCGCCTTACTGGGCAGCGCACTCAACAATCTGGCTACCCTCACCGGACGATCCTGCCTCGTGTTCGGCGCCGATAACGGCGAGCTCAGGTTATTGGCCGCCACGCGCACCGCACCGCCGGCCATCACCGTGCCGCTGGACCATCCGCGCAGCCTGGTCAGCCGCGTGGCCACCCGACGCGCCAGCGACATCCTCGACAATAACGACGGCACCATCCTCGACCGACAGCTACTGGGGCTGCTGGATTGCCCCGCCATGGCCGCCGTGCCGGTGAGCAACGGAAAAACCGACTACGGCGTCTTCGTCATCGGCCTCGACCGTGGCGGCGAGCCCCTTAACCTGGTCCCGCTGACCCAACTGTTTGCCGAGCGCATGGGAGCACTGGCCTCGGGCCTGTCGGAACCGGCCCCGAACAGCCGCAACGCCGATCTGGACCAGTTGGCCCGGGAACTCGAGCTGCGCAAGCGCGTGCATGAAGTCAGCAACCCACTGACCATCGTGCGACAGTACATCCACCAGTTGCAGGGTAAGATGCAGACGATTGAAGGCACGGATCAACTGCAGCCTGACCTGCACGTGGTGCGCGAGGAACTGGACCGGGCCGCGGGCCTGCTGGTGCGTATCAGCGATGCCCAGACGGACGCCGGCGCTGACGACGCGGACCATGGCCTGGTGCTGAACGACGAATTGAAGCTGTTGGGCGACCTCTTCGAGGAGGCCCTGTTCGCCCCCAATGGCATCGACTGCGAGACGCAACTGAGCCGGGCGGACACCCGGGTGCAGGCCACACAGGGCCCGGTGCGTCAGGTGGTGATCAATCTGGTGAGAAACGCCGTCGAATGTCAGCCGGCGGGCGGAGCGATCCACATACAGACCATCGCCCCCATCTGGCAGGAGGATCGCGCCTGGGTGGAGCTGAACATTGCGGATTCGGGCCCCGGGCTACCCGCGGCGATCCGGCGTCGCCTGTTCCGCCCCGTCACCAGCGACAAGGGCGAGGGCCACCGCGGCCTGGGCCTGAGCATCGTCAAGCAGTTGGTCGATGAGCTGGGAGGGCTCATCAGTTGCCGGACTGGCGAGGACGGTACCGGATTCCGTATCCTCTTGCCTGCGGCGCAACCCAATGAACATCCGGACGACTCCGGTGAAGAAGAACAACCGCCCTCAAACAACGAGCCCAAGGCATGACGTCGGACCGATTGCACAACACAGGCAGTTCCGAGGCAAAAATACTGGTCGTGGACGATGAGCCACGCATCCTGCGCACCCTGGTGGACCTTCTGGAGCAAGAGGGCTACCAGGCGATTGCCGCACTGGGCGGGCGAGCCGCCTGCGATCTGTTGAGCCGCGACGCCTTCGATCTGGTGATGCTCGATCTGCGCATGCCGGATGTCGACGGTCACCAGGTGATGCAGTTCATCCAGGAGCGCCGGATTGGCACCCCGGTCATCGTGGTCAGTGGCGAGTCGTCCTTTACCGCCGTCAGCCGTGCCCTGCGCCGCGGCGCCCAGGATTACATCAAGAAGCCGTTCGATCCGGAGGAACTGCTCGCCACGCTGCGCAACGTGCTCAGCAAACAGGCCCTGGAATCCGCCCACCGCACGGTGCAACTGCGCCTGCAGAAATCCGAAGAGCTGCACCGCTACATCGTCAACACGTCCCCCGACATCGTCTTCATGCTCGACCGCGAGGGCCGCGTCTGCTTCGTCAACCACAAGGTGGAAGCGCTGCTGGGCTACCGGCCCGCCGAGCTGATCGGCCGCCACTTCCGCCACCTGATCGACGAACAGGACGTCGCCCGGGGCACCTACGCCCTGCAGGATCCCGCCGTCAACGCCCAGAATCCGCGCACGTTCGAGATACGGCTCAAGACCCGTGGCAGCCGCAAGGCCAATCGTCACTTCGAGATCACGGCTTTCCCCATCGGCGACGAGAACAGCCATTTCCTGCCGCACCTGGAACAGACCGGCAGCGGCCCGGCCAGGGAGCCCAGCGTCTACGGCTCGGCGCGGGACATCACCGAGCGCAAGGAAGCGGAAGCCTTCATCAACTTCCAGGCCTACCACGACCTACTCACCCGCCTGCCCAACCGCGCCCTGTTCAAGGATCGCCTGATGCTGGCCATCACCCAGGCCCAGCGCAATCAGCAGAAACTGGCGGTGATGTTCCTCGACCTGGATCGCTTCAAGGTGGTCAACGACACCCTTGGCCACGCCATGGGCGATCGCCTCCTGCAGGCGGTCACCCAGCGGCTGGAAAGCTGCCTGCGCAAGGGCGATACCCTGTCCCGCTTCGGCGGCGATGAGTTCACCCTGTTGCTGCCGGCCATTTCCAGCCACAACGACGCCAGCAAGATCGCCCGCAAGCTGATCAGCGTGCTCAAGGAACCCTTCCAGTTGGGCGAGCATGAAGTGTTCGTCGGTGTCAGCGTGGGGATCGCACTGTTTCCCGAGTGCGGCGAAACCATGGATCAGTTGATCCAGTGCTCGGACATTGCCATGTACCACGTCAAGGCCGGCGGCAAGGACGGCTACCGCTTCTACAGCGATACCATGAGCATCGATACCGCCAATCGACTCAGCCTGGAACGGGACCTGCGCCAGGCCCTGGTCAACGGCGAGCTGTGCGTCCACTACCAGCCGCAGGTGGCCTCGGAAACCGGGGAAGTCGTCGGCCTGGAGGCCCTGGTGCGCTGGCAGCACCCCGAGCGCGGCCTGCTCTACCCGCGGGATTTCCTGCCGCTGGCCGAGGAAACCAAGCTGATCGCCGATCTCAGCGAAGAAGTGCTGAACATCGCCTGCCGGCAAACCAAAGCCTGGATCGAACGCGGCCACCGCAACCTGCGGCTGGCGGTCAACCTGTCACCGCTGCAGGTGGAACACCCCCGCTTCGTGCCCAACCTGATCGCCCAACTCGAACGCCTGGCGTTTCCGCTTCGGAACCTGGAGATCGAGATCACCGAAAACGTGATCATGAACGACCTGGAGCAGATCAGCCGCAAACTGCAGCAACTGGCCCAGCATGGTGTGCGCATCGCCATTGATGACTTCGGCACCGGGTATTCGTCCCTCAACTACCTGCACCGCCTGCCCATCCATACCCTGAAAGTGGACCAGTCGTTCGTGCGCGGCATTCGCAGCGGTGAGGACGGCGCCTGCATCGTCAACGCCATTGTCGCCATGGCGCATGGCCTGAGGCTGGATATTGTCGCGGAAGGCGTGGAAACGGATGTGCAGCTCGCGTACCTGCGCAACCTGGGATGCCAGCAGGTCCAGGGTTTCTTCTACGGCCCCGCGCGCCCGGCGGCGGACATCGACCAGCTACTGGGCGACCGGCCTAAAATCCTGGCCGTCGTCTGAACCCAGATAGTGGGTGGTGATACGGTCGAAAGCGCCGGACTGCTGCAGCGAGCGGATGCGCTCCGCTACGAAAGCGGCGAACTCGGGGGGCCAGTCGCTGTCGACGGTCAGGTACAGTGGAAAATCCGGGATAATGGCGCTGAAGTCAAGCCAGCGCAGACAGGGACCGGCCACCTCGGCGTGCTGCCCGACGTGGAACTGCAGCCGCGACTCCATCTCCACGAAACCATCCGCCCGCCCCAGGCTGACCAACTGGATACCGGCTTCGTAACGATCGATGGGAAGCTGTCGAATCGTGCCTTTGGCGGCAGCCCGGTCCAGCGCGACGTAATCGAAATGACGCAGCGTCAGGATCCTCAGGCCTTCGATCTGGCGGATCGAATCGATACGCGCAGGCAAGTCCTCGCGACAGGTCAGCAGCACGTGATGGGTATTGAGAACCGGTACGTCGACGAACTGGCCGTGCTCGCCGAAGCTGTCCCACTGCGGCGCATCGTAGGCGATCCAGTGATCCAGCTCGTTGTTGGCAATCACCTTGCGCAGGCGGTTGACCGGGAAGACCCGGTGGCGGACGGTGTAGTCCGAGTCCGCGAAAATGGCGTCCACCATGTCTGACACGATGCCGCCGCGACTCTCCCCCTTTTCCACAATCTGGAAGGGCCGCGTCTTGTCCTCCACCACCAGGTAATTCACCACGTTCTCCGCACATGCGTTCGAAGCGAACAGAAGCCCCCACAACGCCAGCAGCAAAACGATGACCGGCTTTTGCACGTCGGAACCCAATCTCATCATCGAGTCTGACCTTACCCCGGTGCCTTTCGGAACATCCATCTACTCATACCGCAAAGACAGGACAGACGCTAGTGTCCCGAACACAGGCCGTTCGGTCATAGCGAGCGCCTAACACACTGTCCGACAATCCTATTAAATTTTTTGACCCCGTTTGCAAAGCGTATCAATGCGTAACGCCATGTATCCGGAATTGGGGATTACGGCACAAAATCCAGCCTGAGGCTTGCCTAAGCTTCCGCAGAACAACAAATGCCCGCAGACGGCTTTTCAGGCTGTCACCGGGCAACCAAAGAAACGGAACAGGCAGCCAGGACCATGCGCGACAAGTATCGGGTGATCGGACCCGCCTACGACTTTCTAAGCCAACTCTACAGTGGCAGGAACATCCACCGCTGCAAAACCGCCATGCTGGACATGACCACCATACGGCCCGGGGCGCGGGTCCTGTTTGCCGGCGCCGGCCATGGCCGTGACGCCATCCGCGCCGCGGAACTGGGGGCCGAGGTGACGGTGGTCGACCTGTCCGCCACCATGCTGCGCAAGTTCGACGATGCCCGGCGCCAGGAAGCGCCGCACCTGACGATCCACACCGTTCACAGCGACATCATGGCGATCGACGCCCCTGGCCGCTACGACATGGTGGTCGCCAACTTTTTCCTCAACGTGTTCGACGAACCCATGATGGAGCGGGTTCTCGGGCACCTGATCGACCTGGCCAGAGCCGGCGGCCAGGTCGTGGTAGGCGACTTCTGCTACCCCACCGGCAACCCCCTGGCCCGATTGTTCAAGAAAGCCTATTGGTACGCCGCCGTCTTCACGTTCTGGCTGTTCGCCAACAATGCCTTCCACCAGATCTACAACTACCCGGAACACATGCAGCGAATGGGCCTGACCATTCGTGACAGGAAGCACTTCAAATTACTGAACATGGATTGCTACTGGTCGATCCTCGGCCAGAAGCCAGCCTGAGACACGGAACGCGGGGCCCACGACCCGTGACGGGCCGCCCCTTTCGGGAGACGATCATGACAGACCAGACCCTTGCCCTGGATCGCCTTGGCGCCGGGGAAGCCGGCCAGTTGACCTTCGCGCAACGCGTGGACTACCTCAAGCGCTTCGGCGTGCACTCCCAGTCCTTCTCCACCCTGCAGCCGAACATGGACTATTTCGATGTCCCCGGCGTCGGTTACATCGCCTACATGCGCAAGTGGGGCCTGACCTTCGTGCTGTCCGACCCGGTTTGCGCCCCGGAGGACTTCCCGGTGATGCTGGAGCGTTTCCACAACCGCCACCCGGATGCCTGTTACATCCAGGTTTCCCGCCCGGTGGTGGATGTCCTGCACCAGCGTTTCGGGCTGTACGGCACCCAGTTCGGCAGCGAGTCGCGCATTGATTTGGGGGGCTGGTCCCTGTCCGGCAAGAAGAAGCAGATCATCCGCACGGCGGTGAACCAGGCCGCGCGCAGCGGCATCACCGTCCGTGAACGCTTCAGCGACGACCACACGCGGCAGATCTCCGAAGCCTGGATTCGCACCCGCAAGGTCAAAAGCAATGAGATTCGCTTCCTGATCCGCCCCATGGACATGACCTATCGCGAGAACGAGCGGCATTTCTACGCCTACCAGAACGGTCAGGCGGTGGGGTTCATTTACTTCGATCCGATTTATCGCAATAACGACATCATCAGCTACGTGCCCAACATCTCGCGGGCCAACGCCGATTTCCGGCAGGGCATTTTCTACACCCTGATGGCTCACGCCATGTCGGTTTTCCAGGCGGAGGGCGTGCCCTATCTGGATCTGGGGCTGATTCCCCTGTCGCTGGACCAGACCACCGAACCCCAGGAGGCCCGACTGCTCAAGCGCATCCTGCACGGGCTCTACGACCGGGGCAATTTCCTATACAACTTCAAGGGGTTGGAATTCACCAAGTCCCGCTTTCGTGGCGAACGCTTCAAGACCTAC
The DNA here is from genome assembly GCF_003258515.1 of Marinobacter bohaiensis. Lineage (NCBI taxonomy): Bacteria > Pseudomonadati > Pseudomonadota > Gammaproteobacteria > Pseudomonadales > Marinobacteraceae > Marinobacter > Marinobacter bohaiensis. The sequence continues at coordinate 254,979 of NZ_QGEH01000003.1, read as the reverse complement.
TGCTGCCACCGGCGCGGGCTACCGGCGCTGGAATTCCTGGCCATGCTCAAGTTGACACGGGTGGTTTAAGGCGGCGTAAAGCCCTCGGGCCAGCCGCCATCCACCCGGCCGGCCAGAAGCCCCAGCCCGTTGAGCACTGTCTCGAATTCCCCTGGAACCGGGCCGGAAAAGCGCGCGTTCATGGGCGACGTCTCGCAGCCGTCGACCAGGCGTTCGGCCTCATCGAGCAGGTAGTGCACGCGGCGGGCAATGGCATCACCGGAGTCGACCCAGTGGCGCACCTCAGGCAGTACCTGCACCAACTCATCCCGGATCAGGGGGTAATGCGTGCAGCCCAGGACCACCGTATCCACCCCCGCGTCCGCCAACGGCCGAACCGCTTCGGCCAGTTCCGCTAGCGGCACCGGCCGCCCGCCGACCTTGGCCTCCGCCCAGCGCACCAGCCCTGGATGGCCGACCCGGACAATCTCACAATCGGCGGCGAAGCGCTGGATCAGGTCCTCGGTGTAAGGGCGACGCACCGTCGCCGGCGTCGCCAGCACGCCCAGGCGGCGATTCTCCGACAGCGCCGCCGCCGGCTTGATCGCCGGCACCACGCCCACCACCGGTACCTGAAGACGCTCGCGCAGGGCCGGCAACACCACGGTACTGGCGGTATTGCAAGCCACCACCACAAGATCCACCGGTTCCTGCGCCATCAACCGCTCGATCAACGCGACACAGCGGGCGATGACCGTTTCTTCGGACTGATCGCCGTAGGGGAAACCGGCCGTATCGGCCAGGTAGGTCAGCGATACAGAGGGCATGGCGGCGTGCAGGCAGGCGGCAATGCTCAGCCCGCCCACGCCGGAATCGAACACCAGTACACGGGGAGTGCTCACGACCCGGCCGGCGCCTCCCGCTCGGCCAGGGCCCGCTCGATCAACCGGCCGGCGATGGTGCCCGACGGCGGCACCGGGGGCAGCTCATCAGGGTGGAACCAGTCGGCGGTGGCCAACTCGTCCTCCTGCAGGCGCAGCTCGCCGCCGGCATAGTCGGCGAAGAAACCCAGCATCAGCTGATGCGGGAACGGCCAGGGCTGGGACGCCTGGTAGCGCACGTTATTTACGGTCAGGCCCGTTTCCTCCATGACTTCGCGCCGCACCGCTTCCTCGGCGCTCTCCCCCGGCTCGATGAAGCCGGCGATGAGGCTGTAGAAGCCGTGAGTATGGCGGGAGGAGCGCGCCAGGAACAAGCGCTCGCCGTCACGGATCAGCACGATCACGCAAGGCGCCAGGCGCGGGTAGAACGGGATCTCGCAGTGGTCACACCATTTGGCCCGTTCGCGGTCATGCATTCGGGTCTCGCCGCCACAGCGACCGCAGAACCGGTGATCCCGCTGCCACTGCAGAACCTGGCAGGCCGTGCTCAGGACGCTGGCCAACTCGGGTTCAGAACCCAGCAGCGCATCGCGCAGGGCGACGGCCTGGTCCTCGGGCGGGCGTTCGGCCAGGGCCACGAACAGGCGTTGGCCATGCAGCTCACCCAGGCATACGGGGGGCGTGCCGGTCAGCGCTGCGGCCGGGGACCGGGCGTCGTGGACCCAACCATCGGGCGCGCGCACCAGGGTCTGTCCCCGAGCCAGAATCAATCCATCACCCGGCGCGGGCGGCGCTTCCGTCCAACCCGGAACCCAACCTGGCATAGGCCTGTCTCTCCTGTTCGTTAAAAGACGCTGCACATGGTATCCAATCTGGCCCAAAGTACCACAATGCGGGTTCTCCAGGACATTTGGCGGGGCCGTGACCGGCGACCTTTGCGCTCTTGGTGGGAGCAAGTAAACTTACGGCACCTGACCGCATAACGGAGTTTGCATGCGATTTTTTCCGGGACTTAGCGCCCTTTTCTTTACGCTTTTACGAAAGATCCTGTTTCTATGGGTCCGCACCGATGTGATGGGCGCAAGCCGGGACCAACTGGAACTGGATCCGGACAAGCCGGTTTGCTACGTCCTCCAGTACAGCTCCCTGTCCAGCCGCCTGGTGCTGGAGCAGGAAATCCTGCGCGCGGGTCTGCCTTCCTCCCAGGCGCCGCTGCCGATCGAAAACGGCCCGCGGCGATCGTTCTTCTTTCTCTACCAGCGCGCCGGCGGACTGTTCAGACGCCGCCATTCGCCGGCGCTGACGCCGCGCATCAAGCAGATCACGTCGTTGGCGCTGCATGATTCCAGCCAGGACATCCAGATCGTGCCGGTGACCCTGTTCTGGGGCCGCTCGCCGGACAAGGAAAAGTCACTGTTCAAGCTGCTGTTGTCCGATACCTGGTCCGTGGCCGGCCGCCTTCAGAAGCTGCTGATCATCCTGGTCCACGGCCGCAACACCTACGTGCAGTTCAACCGCCCCATTTCCATCCAGCACGTGATTAATGAATTCCGTGACAACGAGGAGCGTGCCACCCGCAAGCTGGCCCGCATCCTGCGCACCCACTTCCGGCGCGTGCGTCAGGCCGTTCTCGGTCCCGACCTGTCACACCGCCGCACGCTGGTCGCCTCGCTGGTGCGTACCCCGGCGGTCAAGGAAGCGATCCGGGAAACCGCGCGGGACAAGGACCTGCCACCGGAAAAAGTGCGCGCCAAGGCCCTCAAGTACGGCGACGAAATCGCCGCCAGCATGTCCGTGGTCACCATCCGCTTCCTGGAAGTGGTGCTGTCTTGGCTCTGGAACCGGATCTACAACGGCGTCGCCGTCAACAACATCGAGGTGGCGCAGGATGTCGCCAAGGACAACGCGGTGATCTATGTGCCCTGCCACCGCTCGCACATCGATTACCTGCTGCTGTCCTACGTGCTCTACCGCAACGGCCTGATGCCCCCGCACATCGCCGCCGGCATCAACCTGAACATGCCGGTGGTGGGCCCGATCCTGCGCCGGGGCGGCGCCTTCTTCATGCGTCGCAGCTTCCGCGACAACCCGCTCTACGCCACCGTGTTCAACGAGTACATGCATGTGATGTTCTCGCGCGGCTATTCGGTGGAGTACTTCGTCGAGGGCGGTCGCAGCCGTACCGGTCGCACGCTGCAGCCACGCCCCGGCATGCTGTCGATGACCGTGCGCAGTTACCTGCGCGATCATCGCAAGCCGATCGTATTCGTGCCGGTGTACATCGGCTACGAGAAAGTGATGGAGGGGCGCAGCTACCTGGGCGAACTGCGCGGCAAGAAGAAGCAGAAGGAAAGCATCTTTTCCCTTTTCAAGACCGTCCGCAAGCTGCGCAACTCCTTCGGCGAGGTGGCGGTCAACTTCGGCGACCCGATCCGCCTTAACCGGGTGCTCGACGACGTGCATCCGGAATGGCGTGACGAGGCCTACGACAGCGACTATCGCCCACGCTGGCTCAATACCGCCGTCAGTGCCCTGTCGGACAAGGTGGCCGAGCACATCAACGCCGCGGCTGCAGTGAACCCGATCGGCATGGTGGCCACAGTGCTGCTCTCGGCCCAGAAACTGGCCATGGACGAGCGCCTGCTGGAACGCTTTCTGGACGAGTTCTGCGACCTGATCCGTTCGGCCCCGTATTCCGCCCACATCACCTTTCCCGAGGGCAACGGCCGCGACTGGATCGCCTACTGCGAGAACATGGGCCTGGTCAGCCGCTTCAAGCAGGACCTGGGTGACATCATTGCGCTGGAAGGCAACAACGCCATCCTGATGACCTACTACCGCAACAACATCCAGCACCTGTTCGCGCTGCCGGCGCTGATCGCCTGCCTGTTCGAGAACTTCTCCACCCTCAAACGCGAGCGCGTGGTGTTCCTGGCCGGCTCGGTGTACCCGTACATCCGCTCTGAACTCTTCCTGCAGTACCCGGACGATGCGGTCGAACCGGTCATCGAGCACTGGATCGATGTCCTGGCGGAGCGCGGCCTGCTGACCCGGGACGGCGACAAGGTGTGCCGCCCGGCGGACGGCACCGAAGCCGCCCTGCGCCTGCGCAGCCTGTCCCGTTTCATCATCCAGACCCTGGAGCGCTACCACATTTCCATCGCCATCCTGCGCAAGTACGGTTCAGGCAAGATTTCCGCCAGGGAGTTGGAAGAACAGAGCACGCAGATGGCCCAGCGCATGTCGATCTTGTTCGGTGTCAACGCGCCGGAGTTCTTCGACAAGGCGCTGTTCCGCAACTTCATCGCCAACCTGCAGCGGGACGAGATCCTCACCACCGACGACAACGAGCTGCTGTGCTACACCGAAGGGCTCGACGAGGTGGCGGAGGACGCCCGGCTGGTACTGAACATGGAAATGCGCCAGGCCATCCAGCAGGTGACCATGCTGGGGGCCTGATCTGTTATGGCATCGCGGCAGACGGCGCTCAGGGCAGCGCCTTCAGGGCGTAGATGTCGTAGCGGCTGCTCTTGCCTTCCAGTTGGGTGCTGGGCGCCGGCCCGTCAACGGTCGGCGCCTTGCGCGGGCGCTTCACCACCACCCGGTAGGCCGCCTTGGCCAGGGCCGCTTCCAGCAGCGCCGGGGCATCGTCATCGGCGCCCACGATAGGCCGGAACAGCTCCATCTCTTTCTTGACCCGGGCCGACTTGTCACGATGCGGAAACATCGGGTCCAGGTAGATCACGTCCGCCAGCGGCCCGTCCTGGCTTCGAATCCAGTCGATGCTGTCCCCCGCCTGCAAGCTCATTCGCGCCGCCAGTGGAGCCGCTGCCGGGTCGCCCGCCGCCCGCTCCAGGCCATCCGCCAACAGCGCATGAATGACCGGCGAGCGTTCCAGCAGTGTCAGCCGGCAGCCCAGCCCGGCCAGTACGTAGGCGTCCTGCCCCAGTCCGGCGGTGGCGTCCAGCACGTGCAGTTCGCGGTGGGTTTTCTTGAGGCCGACAGCACGGGCAACAAGTTGCCCGGCCCCGCCGCCATGATCCCGGCGATAGCCCGCCTTGCCGGAAACGAATTCGGCCCGCACCGGGCCGGGAACCTTGCGCCCGGTTTGCTGCAGGGCCAGTCCCTGGTCGTCGAGCCAGAGCAACACCGGGCAGGCATCGACCCGACGCGGGTCGACAACACCAAGAAACGGCAAAGACAGACTCTGCGCCAGGGTCTGGGCAGGTCCGGAATGAACCTGCTCAGCGCAGGCAACGGCAAGGGATGGGGAAGACATGGCGGGAAACGTTATACGCGAATGTCGATGCCCGCAAGCTCGACGTCGTCCCCTTCTTCGCGGGTACTGGCAATGTTGTTGAAAACGTCCAGTGCCTGGGCATTGCGCAGCGGCACGTCGTCGGCCCGGAAACGCTCCAGTTGGGCGTCCTCAGCCGCCTGGCGAGCCTGTACGCGGCGCTCCAGGCGTTCCGGGTCGACCGTGTCGCGGCGTACGCCGGTCTCCGTATCCGGCGTACGGCCGTCCGGTCGGGACGCAGTGTCCCGATCCCGCTGTAGCGGGCTGTCGGCAGGAACGGGGCTAACGCCGTTATAAGGAAGGCCGCGAATCATCGATGGAGCACTATCTGCAGAACGGAATTATTCAAGGTTGCTCAGAATACCATCAACAGAAGCAGCCCGCCTAGCAGTAATCGATAGATCACGTAGGGCATGAATCCGAGCCGCTCCAGAAAACGCAGGAACAGGTGGATACAGATCACCGCGCTGACGAACGACACGCCGGTACCAACGAGGATATCCAGCCACTGGGCCTCACTGCCGGTTTCCGCCAGTTCCAGCGTCTTGAGCAGGCCGGCGGCGAGAATCAGCGGAATGGACAGCAGGAAGGAAAAGCGGGCCGCCGCCTCACGTCGGTAGCCCAGGAACAGGGCCGCGGTCATGGTGATGCCGGAACGGGAGGTCCCGGGAATCAATGCCAGCGCCTGGGCCACACCGATGACTAGGGCATCCCGATAGCCCAGGGCCGCCAGCCCCTTTTCCCGGCGGCCGACGGCGTCGGACCACCAGAGCACCAGGCCGAAGCCGATGGTCGACAGCGCGATGACCAGCGCCGAGCGCAACTGTGACTCGATCACATCCTCGAACAGCAACCCCGCCAGACCGGCGGGTGCGGTACCGAGAATGATCGCCCACGCCAACCGGCTGTCCTCGCTGGTGCGCCGCTGCAGGGTATCGCCAACCCAGGACCGGGTCAGGCGCACCACTTCGGCGCGAAAATACCAGACCACCGCGACCAGCGTGCCGACGTGGACCGCAACGTCAAAGGCGAGGCCCTGGTCGCTCCAGCCAAGGATCTGCGAGGGAAGGATAAGGTGAGCGGAACTGCTGATGGGGAGAAATTCGGTCAGCCCCTGAATAATGGCCAGGGCAATGGTCTGCCAGAGATCCATGAAACGGCTTCCTGCTTCGAGTCGACGGCACCGGAGCCCAGCGTCACCTCCCTGTCACCGAACGGGAACCGCACGCGCCACAGTCGAGGCGTACAGACATCCCCTGCGCCCCGGGAACGGATACGATCCGGGACCGCTCAGTCATCGGCAGTCGGAACGAGTCGGTGACGGGACACTAACGCCCCGGCAGTTTCTTCCAGGTCACTTCGTCCCTGACGTAGACCGGTGCGGCATCCTGGGCCGCTACCGTTTTCCCGTCAGGCCAGTCGGCTACCGCCAGCGTGGCGATATCCGCGGCCAGAGGATACCAGTCCGCATGGGTCAGCAACATTGCATCGCGGACAGGTTGCGGCATCTGCTCCAGCAGGTTCCAACCAGAGCCGGCACCGATCCAGCGCGGCGCCTCTTCGGTGAGAGACACCTGGTCCGGCGGGCAGACACGCTCCTCGGCGGAGGCGGTGACCCTGCCTTCACGAATGCAATAACAGTTCCAGTAGACTTCCCCCATCCGCGCGTCGAAGGCCACGGCCACAGCGTCACCCTCTTGCGCCTCGCCGACACGCAGGGCACGCGAGGCAAGGGCCGCCAGGGAGGACACCGGAATCACCGGTATATCGAGGCCAAAGGCCAGCCCCTGCACCACGCCAGTGGCGATGCGCAGGCCGGTAAACGAACCGGGGCCGCGCCCGAAAGCCAGGGCATCGAGATCCGCCAGCGGGATGCCGCTCTCCGCCACCAGTTCGCGCACCATGGGCAGCAGGTGCTGGGTATGTCCGCGTGGCGAGCGAAGGTCACGCTGATAGAGTTGGCCATCAGACCAGAGGGCCGCCGAGCAGCCCTCCGCCGTGGTATCCAGTGCCAGTAGTTTCATGAAGGTCGCGCAATGGAGGCCGCCGCAGCGGCGCGTTGTTTACTGCAGGTTGGTCAGGATCTGGTCGCGGATATCGTCCATGCTGCCGACGCCGTCGACACGGACGTAGGTGGGCGCCGCCTCGGCATCCGCCTTGGCCCAGTCCTGGTAGTAGCCCACCAGCGGTGCGGTCTGGTCGTGGTAGATCTTGAGACGGTTGCGGACGGTTTCCTCGGAGTCGTCAGCGCGCTGGATCAGCGGCTCGCCGGTCTCGTCGTCCTTGCCCTCGACCTTGGGCGGGTCGTATTTGACGTGGTAAGTGCGGCCGCTGGCCTCGTGGACACGACGGCCGGACAGACGGGTGACGATTTCCTCGTCATCAACGGCGATCTCGACCACATAGTCGATCACCACGCCTTCATTCTTGAGCGCTTCGGCCTGGGGAATAGTGCGCGGGAAGCCGTCCAGCAGGAAGCCGTTGGCGCAGTCGTCCTGTTTGATGCGGTCCTTGATCAGCGCAATGATGGTCTCGTCCGGAACCAGGCCGCCGGTGGCCATGATTTCCTTCACTTCCAGACCCAGCGGAGACTCAGCCTTGACCGCGGCGCGCAGCATATCGCCGGTGGAGATCTGGGGAATCCCGAACTTGCCGGTAATGAACTGGGCCTGGGTCCCCTTGCCTGCGCCCGGTGCGCCCAACAGAATGATTCTCATAGTGGAAATGCTCCCGTTTATCGATGAAATCGTCGTGCGGCTTCGGGAGGTACAACCTGCAACCGATGGAGCCACGCAAGCCGCATCTGCCGGAACCGAGCCGTGACAGATGGGCCGAATGTTTTTATTGGCCGGCCGCTCGTGGCGTTCCGGTCCTGACCTGAGACAGCTTATGGGCCGGGTTGCCGCCGGTACGATCCGTGCGGGCCAACCCGTGCCTGCCGGAGCCCCGGGGCGGATGCTGAGACACCGCTGGGAACATCTGGCTCAAGGGCGGCTGTATTCCGGTTGCCAACGCGATCGTGGGTCGATCACGCCGGGAAAAGCCACCCGAGCGGGTAAAACGATCCGGCATTATACGAAGTCGGGCCGGCCATAGAAAGGGTACCAAGGTCGGAAAATGACCAGCGCGGGTTCAGGCGGCCAGGGACCGGGCCAGGTCATCCAGCTCCCGGGCCACCTCCTCGGTGGTGGTCATCAGGCGCTCGATATCGGCATCGCCAAACTCCAGGGACGCCGCCAGGGTATCGACGTCGTCCGGGTTGAACTCGTCGCCGATGCCCTTGTCCTTGAGCAGTGCGTTGGCCAGCTGGACCATGTGCACGTAGTCCGCGTGGTCGCCTTCATAGGCCATGCGCTGGTGCATACCGGCGGTCTTTACCACCGCGTCCGGGAGCTGCCACAGGCGGTGCAGGATGCCGCCGATGGGGCCATGACCGACCGACAGGAATTCCTGGTCGCCACCGAACACCTGGACCTCCAGCGAGTGCATGCTTTGCTCCGGATTGGACTCGCGCAACCGGTTGAGCTGGTCAAACTCGTTGGGAAACAGGTGGCCGATCAGCAGGATACCGAAGTTGTGCAACAGCCCGCAGAGATAGGCCAGCCCCTTGTCGGCGCCCTTGAGCATGGCCATCTGCTGGCACAGGTAGGCGCAGTAGAGCGAGTGACGCCAGAACGCGTCCATACCCAGCATGCCGTCGCGCGGCACCTCGAAGGCCCGCACCGAGGCGATACCCATGGCCACGTGGGCGACGCGGTCGAAACCAAGCACCCGGGTCACCGCTTCCTGTACGGAATTGATCTGTCCCGGGTAGTTGAACAGTGCGGAACGGGCATAGCGCATGATCTGGGCGGTCAGGCTGGGATCGTACTCGATCAGCTCACCCAGCTCGCGGGCCGTCGCTTCGGTATTGGCCGTCAGACGCAGGATCTTCAGGGCCAGGGCCGGCATCGGCGGCAGCCGGTATAACTTCTGTAAGCGCTGAGCCACTTCCTCCAGCGTGATATCCGACGACTCACCAGGCTCCAGGTCGTGGGCCACGTCGACAATGCTGATACGCGCCTTGCGGCCACCGGCCAGGGCCAGACGCAGGGCCCGGCCATCCAGCCGCAGCAGGCTGTTGTTGCTGCCTGACGCCAGATAGGCCTCGTCCATCTCCAGCACCGGTTCGTCGATCACCACAGGGATATCAAAGGCCGCACCAATAGGGGGATGGAAACCCATCTCGCAGTCGGCGAACAGCCGGTCCGCCTGGCGCGCGGTCAGCAACTGCAGGCGTCGACCCACCACCGCGGAGACCGCGTCCACATCAATGGCCGTCTGATAGTTGTGCACCGCCATGACCACGCCCTTGAGATCGATCAGCAGGGTCGCGCGAATCACCGCATAGTGGTTCAGGCCAGCCCCTGAGACGGCCACGTCAAAGCTGGGGACTTCATCCTGGGCAATAACGTCGTAGGCAATGCCCTTGCGTGATAGAAACGTTTCCAGTCTGGCCGATGCCGCCACGCTTACTTCCTCTGTTCTTGCTGTTGTCGTCAGCTACAGCCTACCCGATTGAGGCAACCCCGGGGTATCCCCGGGGCCGCTACCGGCGGCATTATCCGGTGTTACGCATACCGGCCGCAATGCCGGCCATGGTGACTTTGAGAGCCCGTTCCACCAATTCCGGCACCTTGCCCTGCCCTTCGCTCTCGCGATCGCGGCGCAGCAGTTCCGCCTGCAGGTAGTGCAACGGATCGGTGTAGGGATTCCGTACCCGCAGCGAATGGGCGAACACCGGTTCGTCGAGCAGCAGCTCGTCCTGCTGCTTGAGTGCCTTCACATGTCGGATGCAGCCGGCCAGACGCTCACGCAGGTCCTCCCCCAGATGCCGCAATTCTGGATCCACCAGAATTTCCTCGTAATAGCTGGCGATTCGCAGGTCGGCCTTGGCCAGGACCATCTCCAGCATGTCCACGTAGGTCTGGAAGAAGGGCCAGCGCTCCATCATTTCCCGCAGCAGCGGTTCGTGTCCGGCTTCGGCGGCTTCGCGCAGCGCCACATCGCTGCCCAGCCAGCTGGGCAGCATCATGCGCATCTGGGTCCAGGCGAAGATCCAGGGGATGGCGCGCAGGCTTTCCACACCGCCGGTGGGCTTGCGCCGGGCCGGACGACTGCCCAGGGCGAGCTTGCCCAGCGCCTGCTCCGGCGTGGCCTGGCGGAAATAGGTGACGAAGTCGGGATGTTCGCGGACCACGGCGCGGTAGGCCTTGAGCGAGCGTTCCGTGAGCCAGTCCATCATGTCGCGCCAGCCCTGCTCCGGTGCGGGCGGCGGCGCCAGGGTGGCTTCGATTACCGCGGTGGCGTAGAGCGTCAGACTCTTTTCCGCCAGCTTGGGCAGGCCGAATTTGAAACGGATCATCTCGCCCTGCTCGGTAATCCGGAAACTGCCGTTCACCGAGCCCGGCGGCTGGGACAGGATCGCCCGGTTGGCCGGGCCGCCGCCACGACCGACAGTACCGCCGCGACCATGGAACAGGGTCAGGTGCACGCCGAACTCGCCGGCGACATCGGTCAAGGCTTCCTGGGCCTGATACTGGGCCCAGGCCGCCATCATCTGGCCGGCGTCCTTGGCGGAATCGGAGTAGCCGATCATCACTTCCTGACGGCCACGGCAGTAGTCGCGGTACCATTCCACCTCGAACAGGGCGCGCATGGTGTCCGGTGCGCCGGTGAGGTCGTCAAGGGTTTCGAACAGCGGCACCACCCGCATGGGATTCTGCATGCCGGATTCCCGCAGCAGCAGGATCACGCTGAGCACGTCCGACGGCTGGCTGGCCATGGAAATGACGTAGGAGCCGAGGGCTTCCGGGGTCTGCTGGGCGACCACCTCACAGGTATCGAGCACCTCGCGCACATTGTCCGACGGCTGCCAGTGACGGGGGATCAGCGGACGCCGGCCCTGCAGTTCGCGCAGCAGGAAAGCCTGACGCTCGGTTTCGCTCCACTGCTCATAGTCCCCCAGCCCCAGGTCGCGGACAATCTCACCCACCGCTTCGGCGTGGCGACCGGCTTCCTGACGGATGTCGAGGCGTACCAGCGGCAGCCCGAAACAGTGGGCCCGGCGCAGGGTATCCAGCAGCAGACCGTTGGCGATGTCGCCCAGGCCGCATTCCGCCAGCGAGTCGTAACACAGTCGCAGCGGGCGGATCAGGTCTTCGTTCTCGAACAGGATACCGTTGCTGTCCGCCGGCTCGCCGTTGACGCAGGCCTCGGCCCAGTCCCGGGTGCGCAGCAGGCGCTCACGCAACTGGCCCAGGATGGCGCGGTAAGGCTCGCGGGTATCGCCGGCCTCGGCTTTCACGGCGTCGTTGGCTTCCCACATGGACAGCTCGGCACGCAGTGTCTGGATATCGCGCAGGAACAGGTCCGCCGCCATCCAGCGCCCCAGCCAGAATACCTCGCGGGACACTTCATGGGTGACGTTAGGATTGCCGTCCCGGTCGCCGCCCATCCAGGAGGCAATCTTCATGGGCGCGGCGTCGATCGGCAGCCCCTCCCCGGTGGCATCCAGCAGCGACTGGTCCAGACTGCGCAGGAAGCGCGGCAGGGCCTGCCACAGGCTGTTCTCGATCACGGCGAAGCCCCACTTGGCCTCGTCCACCGCGGTGGGGCGGTTATAGCGAATCTCATCGGTGTGCCAGGCTTCCGCCACCAGTTGCCGAAGCCGCGAGACCACTTCATCGCGTTCCACCGGCAGCAGGTCGTCGTGATCGAGCTGGGCCAGGCCGTTGGAAATCTCGTCGTACTTGAGGATCAGGGTGCGGCGCGTCACCTCAGTGGGATGCGCGGTCAGCACGAACTCGATGCTCAGGTCGGTGACCCGGCGGTGCAGCTCCTCGGGCGAGATATTCCCCGCCGTCAGGCGCTGGAACAGCTCCCCGAGAGACTCCACCATCAGGTCGGCCTGGTGGCCCTGTTTGCGGCGTATGCCGTGGTACTGCTCGGCAATGTTGGCCAGGTTGAGGAACTGGCTGAAGGCGCGGGTCACCGGCAGCATCTGGTCGTCGCTCAGTTGGCTGAGCAGGTTGACCAGCCGCTGGCCGGAGCCGCTTTCCTGGCGCCGATCCGCCTTGGCGGCGGCCCGGATCTCTTCGATCAGGTCGAAGCAGGCCTGGCCCGGATACTTGCGGATGCTGTCACCCAGCAATTCGCCCAGGAGGCGGACATTTTCCCTCAAATCAGGATGCAATTCGGTCATGAAACGCTACCGTCCTTTCGCCATGGGAACCCCGTTCCTGTTCCTGTCGAAGTCGGGGTTCGATGAAAAACCGCTTTCAATATAACAGCCTGTTATCGGCGCATCATCAAAGCGCGCAAAACAACGGACACGAAACTCGGATTGAAATCGATGCGGCAAAGGTGTTTATTTGAAGCGTAACCCGACAGTCGCACAGCGCGAGGAACGAGCATGAAAGTAACCGACCTGCCCAAGCACTGGGAAGGCACAAAAGAAGACAGCGAACAGGCCAAGAGCTACACCCTGCGGCTGCCACTGGAAGACGCCGCCCGCATCGCCGCCCTGGCGGAGCTCTACCCGGATCGCAGCGAGGCGGATATCCTCAACGACATGATCGGCGCCGCTCTGGACGATCTGACGCGCCAGACGCCACTCAAGGGCAAGCTGGAATCGGTGAAGAAAGGCTGAAGCCTTCGGTAGGTAACAGAAAACGGGGAGCGTCGGGCGGACATCGGGTCGCCGGCCGGCGACCCCGGAGAGTCAAAGCCAGCCATTCACCAGGCTGGCTTTTCTTTGCGGGTCGGAAGTAAGGCTTCAGGCGGCGGTTTCGAGCAGCCGCGCCTTGAGATCCTGCATGTGCTTCTGGCTGAGGCTGACGAACCTGGGGGTCAGGCCTTCGTCCTCGTAGATTTCGAAACCATCCTCATCAAAAGCCACGACTTTGGTCCCTTCGACGTACGGAAAACTGGTTTCCAGCTCGTCCAGTGCGGCCGAGACCAGGTCACGGATCAGATCCTGCGGTGACTTCATGGGATACAGTTCGGACAGCCGCTCCAGGCGTGCCAGATGCTGCTCCGACAACCCCGCCTCATAGGCGTCCCGAGTCAGACGACCGCGTGCATGCTTATCCCAGTATTTCACCAGATCCTTGATCTTCATGGTTCAACGCTCCCGCTATATGTGCTCGATCAAGACTGCGCCGGCGCCTCGTGAGCCCCTTTGCAGTGTACTACCACTCCTGAGCGTCGCGTCAGTCATTGCCCCGGCTGACGTAACGAATACTCTGTAAAAAGTTTAGCTTAACGACCTTCTGCTTACTGCATGATATGGTTACGGATTGTACCTATCACGCCCGACGCGGCCTGCCCGGGTCAGTCGTCGTTGGCGGCGTGCTCCACCCCTTTGACCGACTGCCAGATGGCATCCAGCTCTTCCAGACTCTGCTCATCAAACTCGCGCCCCTGTGAGGCAAGTTCCCGCTCGATGGCCCGAAAGCGTGCATCGAATTTGCGGTTGGTGCGACGCAGCGCCTGTTCCGGGTCGACCTTCAGGAAACGTGCCAGATTGACGCACACGAACAGCAGGTCGCCCAGCTCGTCCTCCAGTGCATCCCGGTCGGTGGGGTCGCGCTGCGCCACATCCCAGGCCTCGCGCAGTTCATCGATCTCTTCGTGCAGCTTGGCGAACACCGGCTCGATATCCGGCCAGTCGAAGCCGTGGCGGGCCGCCCGACGCTGGAGTTTCTCGGCGCGGGCCATGCCCGGAAGGCTGGCGGCGATGCCGTCCAGGCGGCTGGGTTCGACGTCGGGCTCCGGCTTGGCGGCCCGCTCCTCCGCCTTGATCCGCTCCCAACTGGCCTTGATCTCGGCGTCGGTAGGCCGGCTGTCCGGGTCGACCCGACTTTCCAGGGTGCCTTCCGGGAACACGTGCGGATGACGGCGCACCAGCTTGCGGACCAGGTGATCGACGATGCCGTCGAACTCGAAGTGGCCAGCCTCGCGCCCCAACTGGCCGTAGAAGATCACCTGGAACAGCAAGTCGCCCAGTTCATCCTTCAGGTGCGGATAGTCCGCCCGCTCGATGGCGTCAGCCACTTCGTAGGCCTCTTCCAGCGTGTGTGGCACGATGCTGCGGAAATCCTGCTTGCAGTCCCAGGGGCAGCCAGTCTCCGGATCGCGCAGGCGCGCCATCAGGTGTTTGAGGTCGTCGATGGTGTAGTGATCAGCCATAGTGCTCTCGTTGCTCCACGGACCAAGCGCTCAGGGTTTGCGCTTGCGCCGTACTTCCATGATGTTCGGGAGGTTCCGGATCTGCGCCAACAGCTTGGCCAGCTGCTCCAGGCTGGAAATTTCCAGGGTCACCGTCATGGTGGCGGAGTTGTCGTCCTGGTTCGACAGCGTGTTGAGCGCCAGCACGTTACAGCGTGAGTTGGCCAGAATGGCGGTGATGTCCCGCAACAGGCCGGACCGGTCGTACGCCTCGATTTCCACATCCACCGGATAGACCGACTCCTGGGTGCCGCCCCAGCTGACTTCGATGATCCGGTTGGGCTCGAATTCGCGCTGGTGCAGGAAGGTCAGGCAGTCCTGGCGATGCACGGTCACGCCACGGCCCACGGTGATGTAGCCGCCGATCGGATCGCCGGGGAGCGGCTTGCAGCACTTGGCCACCTGCGTCTTGAGGTTGCCGACGCCCTGGATCTTGATGTCCGAATCGGCCTCGTACGCCTTCTGCTTGGTGCCCTGCAGCTTCAGGTCCAGCTGCTTGGTGCGCGGCTCCAGCAACTGCTGCGCAATGTTGGCCACGTGCGTCGGCCGCAAATCGCCGGCACCGACGGCGGCAAACATGTCGTCGGCACTCTGGTAGTTCACTTTGCGCGCCAGCTTGACCAGATCCAGATCGTCAATGGACAGGCGCTTGAACTCATCTTCCAGGATCGCCCGGCCGTCGACGATGTTGCGGTCGCGATCCTGCTCCTTGAACCAGTGCGTCACCTTGGCCCGCGCCCGCGAGGTCTGGATGTAACCCAGGCTGGAGTTGAGCCAGTCGCGGCTCGGCGCCGGGTTGTTGGAGGTCAGGATGAACACCTGGTCGCCGGTTTTCAGCGGATAGGTCAGCGGCACGATGCGGCCGTTGACCTTGGCGCCCCGGCAGGCGTGCCCCACTTCGGTGTGGACGCGATAGGCAAAGTCCACCGGCGTCGCCCCCTGGGGCAGGTCCACCACGTGCCCTTCCGGCGTGAACACGTACACCCGGTCCGGCACCACATCGGTTTTCAGCTGGTCGATCAGACCGGACAGGTCACCCAGGTCTTCCTGCCATTCCAGCACCTGGCGCAGCCAGTTGATCTTGGCCTCGTAGCCGGTCGACGGCTTGCCGGTGTCGGTCCCCTTGTAGAGCCAGTGGGCACAGACGCCCAGTTCGGCCTCCTCGTGCATGGCCCGGGTGCGGATCTGCACCTCGATCACCTTCCCTTCGGGACCGATCACGGCGGTGTGCAGGGACTGGTAGCCGTTCTCCTTGGGGCTGGCGATGTAGTCGTCGAATTCGTTGGGGATATGGCGCCACAGGCTGTGCACGATGCCCAGCGCGGAATAGCAATCGCGCAGGGTGGGCACCAGGATGCGGAAGGCGCGCACGTCGTACACCTGACTGAAATCGATGCCCTTGCGGCGCATCTTCCGCCAGATGCTGTAGATATGCTTGGCCCGCCCGGCCAGCTCGGCCTGGATGCCGGCCCGGTCCAGTTCGCCCTGCAACGCCGACAGCACCCGCTTGATGTACTCGTCCCGGTCGAGGCGCTTCTCGTCGAGCAGTTTCGCGATTTTCTTGTAGGCGGATTCGTGCAGGTAGCGGAAGGACAGGTCCTCCAGCTCCCACTTGATGTGGCCGATGCCCAGACGATGGGCCAACGGGGCGTAGATATCGAACACTTCCCGAGCCACGCGCATGCGCTTTTCGGGCGGGGCGCTCTTCACGGCCCGGATGGCACAGGTGCGTTCCGCCAGCTTGATCAGGGCCACGCGCACGTCGTCGATCATCGTGACCAGCATCTTGCGCACGTTGTCGAGCTGGCCCTGGCTCTGGCCCAGCACGTTGCCCTTGAGGGGGTGATGGATCGAGGAGATCGCCGCCATGTGCTGCACGCCGTTGATCAGGCCCGCCACCTCATCGCCGAATTCGGCCTTCACCTCGTCCAGGCCGATACGCTCCTCGCGCACCGCCCGGTACAGGATCGCCGCCACCAGCGAGGCCTGGTCCAGGTGCAGCTCGGCCAGAACCTGGGCCATTTCCACACCGGTGCGGAAACTGCTGGCACCGGGCGCCCACAAACGGTCCTCACGAACCGCCTGCAAATCGATGATGGCGGCCTTCTCGCAGGCCCGCCGGAACTGGTCGACGTCCTCCAGGGTGGTCTGGGATTCGATGTGATGCACCCAGCCCTCGATATCGACCCGACCATCCGTGGTCACGGCGTAATCTTCTCGAACCTTTACCATAGCGGTAGAACTTCCCCTTGTTACTCGCGCCCGCCCGGCCCCTGAGGTCCGGACGCGCGCATCGCCCGTGTTCGCGTTGTCGGTTATTGTTGTGACAACAAGCGATGTTCAGCTCGCGGCGCGTCAGTCAGCGCGCTCGAACAGGGCCATCGATTCCACGTGCGTGGTGTGCGGGAACATATCCATGACGCCCGCTTTCACCAGCCGATATCCTTTCTCCACCAGTACGCCCGCATCCCGCGCCAGTGTGGCCGGGTTGCAGGAGACATAAACAATCCGCCGGGCGCCGAACGCGGTCAGGTATTCACAAACCTCCTGGGCGCCGGAACGCGGCGGGTCGATGAGGATCTTGTCGAAACCCTCGGCGGCCCAGCTTTCGCCGGTAAAATCTCCCTGCAGGTTGGCACCGTGGAAACGCGCGTTGGTCAGACCATTCAGGTCAGCGTTCTCGCGGCCGCGCACGACCATGGCGTCGTCGCCCTCGACACCAACCACTTCGCCGCAACGCCGCGCCAACGGCAGCGTAAAGTTGCCCAGACCGCAGAACAGGTCCAGCACCCGCTCGTCGGACTGCGGCTCCAGCCAGTCCAGGGCCTGATCCACCATGCGCTGGTTGATGTCGGCGTTCACCTGCGTGAAATCCATCGGGTGGAAGCGCATAGTGAGGTCGAACGACGGCAGACGGTAGGTCAGTCGCTCATCATCCCGGCCCGCGCTTTCCGGCCAGATCCGGTGCACGGTATCCGGCCCCTTGGGCTGCAGGTAGATATGCAATTCATGCGCCTGGCCGAAGGCCAGCAGCTTGTCCCGGTCCGCGTCGGACAGCGGGTCCATGTTGCGAACCACCATGGCGGCGACATCATCACCGCAGGCCACCTCGACCTGGGGAATACGGCTGTAGGCCTCCATGCTATAGAGCAGTTCCCGCAGCGGCGTAATGCGCTCGCCAATGCGTGGATCCATCACCACGCAACGGTCAATATCGGTGAGAAAGCTGTTGCGCTTCTCGCGAAAGCCGACCAGCACGGCGTCCCGCTTGGGCACGAAACGCACCCCGAGACGCGCCTTGCGACGATAGCCCAGTCCGTCGGATCGCATGGGCGGCACCCACTGCTCCGGCTCAATGCCCCCGAAGTGGGCAAAATGTTCCCGCAGCGTCGCCTCCTTGAACCCGATCTGGGCATCCGGCGCCACGTGCTGCAGACTGCAGCCGCCACACAGGTCGGCAAAATCGCAGGGTGTTTCCACCCGATCCGGCGACGCTTCGGTCACCTCGGTGGCGCGCAGCTCGTCAAAGCTACGGCGGGTACCGACGTACTTCGCCATGACTTTCTCGCCAGGCAGGGCACCGTCGACAAACTGGATCTTGCCGTCCAGGTGGGCGATTCCGCGGCCGTCGTGGCTCAGTTTTTCGATGTCACAGGGAATCGGGTCGGCGGGTAATGCTTTCTTTCTACGTCTCTTGCTCATCAGGTATTCCGGTCAGGCGAGGAAACCCCGCAGGGCTTCCTTTCTTATATGGGTGTCGGGCGACGGTCACGCCCCGGGGAAGACGCCGGTCGACAGGTACCGGTCGCCCCGGTCACAGATAATGGCGACGATCACCGCGTTCTCAACCTGCTCCGAAAGGCGAAGGGCCGCGGCAATGGCGCCACCGGAGGAAACACCGCAGAAGATGCCCTCTTCGCGGGCCAGGGCGCGCATGGTGTCCTCGGCGTCCTGCTGGTCGACGTCCAGCACCTGATCGACCCGCGCGGCGTCGTAGATCTTGGGAAGGTACTCCTGCGGCCAGCGGCGAATACCAGGGATCGAGGAGCCATCAGAAGGCTGCAGCCCCACGATGCGAATATCCGGGTTACGCTCTTTAAGGTAACGGGACACACCCATAATCGTGCCGGTGGTGCCCATGGAACTGACGAAATGGGTGACCCGCCCCTGGGTCTGCTCCCAGATTTCCGGACCGGTGGTGCGGTAATGGGCCAGCGGGTTGTCCTGGTTGGCGAACTGGTCGAGCACCAGCCCCTTGCCCTCCTCCTGCATTCGGGCCGCCAGGTCGCGGGCACCTTCCATGCCTTCTTCCTTGCTGACCGTGACAATCTCGGCGCCGTACGCGCGCATGGAGGCACGCCGCTCCTCGCTCATGTTGGCGGGCATGATCAGCACCATGCGGTAGCCCTTGATCGCCGCCGCCATGGCCAGGGCAATCCCGGTGTTGCCGCTGGTGGCCTCGATCAGTGTATCGCCCGGCTTGATGTCACCACGGCGCTCCGCTTCCTGGATCATGCTGATGGCCGGGCGATCCTTGACCGATCCGGCCGGGTTGTCGCCTTCCAGCTTGGCCAGGATAACGTTGGAGGTGTCGCCCGGCAGGCGCTGCAGACGCACCAGCGGGGTGTGGCCGACATAGTCTTCAATAGTTGGAAAATGCATGAATTCTCAGACTCCTGACAGCGTTTTTTGACGGGAAAACGGTCGGCCGGTTCCTCCGGCGGTCCTCCCAAGCTGTGTTACACTCTGACGACGCATCATACGCGCATAGCAGGCGCTATCCCAATACAGCTTGTCGCTACCGAAATGACGCCAGGTTCTAACGCCGGGCGCTGATAAAGTCGGTCCGTATAGCGTCTGCCGGCTGTTCCCGATTTCTGTCGGGGTTCACGATTATGATGGTATGGTCGCACCGGTCGGCGAGAGTTACCGGCGCCGCCAATAAGAATCAGGGACGACGTCTCGTACGCTTGGGGCCCGGCCACAAGGCCCTCCAGGGATGAGCCGGTACGGGACAACCGACGGAATCAGGAAGCGCACCATGCGACGCTGGGGCATTCGCAGAAAAGTACTTGTTGTTACGCTGGTACCCACTATACTGACCACGCTCATCCTGGGGATTTTCTTCACCCAGAGCTGGGTAGGCAACATCGAACAGCTCCTGCGCGATCGCGGCGAATCCCTGTCCCGCCAGTTGGCCGCCGCTTCCGAATACGGCATGTTCACCGGCAACCGCAGCCTGCTCAATAATCTTTCCAACGCCCTCCTGGAAGAGCAGGACGTGCGTTCCATCACCTTCTTCAATGCCCAGGGACAGCGTCTGCTGCACACCGGCCCCAGCCTCCGCGAGGAAATCGGCAACGAGAAGCTGACCGAGGCCTCCACCCTGGTGCTCAGATCCGGCTCCAGCTCGGTATTCATTGCCCCGGTCTACCTGCAGGACCTGATGATCGACAGCATGCTCGATCTGGAATCCCGCAACACCGCGCCCAGCGCCGAGGCGCCCATCGGCTGGTCGGCGGTGGAAATGTCCCATGTGCGCACCGACAAGGAACGCTACAAGGCACTGCTGATCAGTCTGCTGCTGATCCTCGGCGGCATCGGCCTGAACGTGCTCATCGCCCTGCGCATGAGCCGCAGCGTCACGGACCCGATCTTCGAACTCAACAGCGCCGTGGCGCGGCTCAAGGGTGGCGACCTGAAGACCCGCGTCTACACCCGCGCCGGCCCCGAGTTCGAGCAGCTGGAATCCGGCCTCAACGACATGGCCCAGGAGCTCAGCGAAGCCCAGGCGGAAATGCAGCAGAACATCGACCAGGCCACCGAGGATCTGCGCGAGACCCTGGAAACCATCGAGATCCAGAACATCGAGCTGGACCTGGCGCGCAAGGAGGCTCTGGAAGCGAGCCGCATCAAATCGGAATTCCTGGCCAACATGTCCCACGAGATCCGCACGCCGCTGAACGGCATCATCGGGTTCACCGAGCTGCTGCTGAAATCGCCGGCCCAGCAACAGCAGCGGGATCACCTCAACACCATCCGCAAGTCCTCTGAAATCCTGCTGACAATCATCAACGACATCCTCGACTTCTCCAAGATCGAGGCCGGCAAGCTGATCCTGGACCGCATCCCCTTCGGCCTGCGCGACACCATCGAGGAGGTCATGGTGATGCTGGCGCCGGCCGCCCACGCCAAGAACCTCGACCTGGTGCCCCTGATCTACAACGACGTACCCGACACCATCATGGGCGACCCGTTACGGGTCAAACAGATCATCACCAACCTGGTGAACAACGCCATCAAGTTCACCCAGACCGGTGAAGTGGTCCTGCGCGCCAGCCTCGACGACGAGGACGAGGAAGGCCACCGCGTGGTACTGCGCTTCAGCGTGACCGATTCCGGCGTGGGCCTGTCCCGGGCGCAGCAACAATCGCTGTTCAACGCGTTCAGCCAGGCGGACGCCTCCACCGCGCGCCAATACGGCGGCACCGGCCTGGGCCTGGTCATCTCCAAGCGCCTAGTGGAGGAAATGGGCGGCGAGATCGGCCTGGAAAGCGAACTCGGCCAGGGCTCCACCTTCTGGTTCACGCTGTCCACCGAGGTGGCGCGCAACACCGAAGCGCCGGCACCGCGGGACGGCCTGCAGAAAGAGCGCATCATCTACCTGGAGCAGCAGAAGACCACCGCGCTGTCGGTCCGGCACATCCTCAGCGACTGGGGGATGACCGTGGATGAAGCCAGCTCCCCCGGCGACCTGCTGGAAAAGGTGGAGCAGGCCCAGTACGACAACCGGGGCTACGCCGCCGCCATGATCGGGGTTACCCGGCACCTGCTGCATTCGAGCCAGTACCGGGAACTGTTCCATACCCTGGAAGTCGAGCGCGACTGTCGCACCCTGATCCTGACCCCGACGCTGGAAGACCACGACGGCCACCTCACCGGCCAGGCCAGCGGACACATCACCAAGCCGGTTTGCCGCGACCGGCTCTATAACCAGCTGTTCGCCCTGATCCACGGCACTCACCTGCCCACCACCCTGGATCACAATGGCGTCAGCGCCCTGCTGCCGGATGCGCGCGCCAGCGACGCGCCAAGAGTCCTGGCGGTGGACGACAACGAAGCCAACCTCAAGCTGGTGTTGACGTTGCTGGCCGACTGCCAGATTCCCGCGGAAGGGGCCTCCAGCGGTTTCGAGGCCCTGAGCAAGGCGCGCCAGACCCAGTTCGACCTGATCTTCATGGACCTGCAGATGCCGGGCATGGACGGCGTGGAAACCACCAGCCGCCTTCGCCACCTGGACGAACGCCCCACGCCGGTGCCCATCCTGGCGCTGACCGCCCACGCCCTGTCGGAAGAAAAAGATCGATTGATGCGCCAGGGGTTCGACGGCTACCTGACCAAACCGGTCAACAGCGAACAGCTGCTGGAGGCCCTGGCCCGCCACACCGGCTACCAGGGATCGACGACGGGCGAAACGCCGCGCGCGGCTCCGACGGCCGACAGCCGGGGTCAGGGCCGAGGTATCCGTCCATCGAGCAAGGAAAAACAGTTGCCCTGCGTGGATGTGGAGGAAAGCATTCGCCTGGCGGCGGGCAAGGCCGATCTCGCGGAGGAGCTATTCAGCATGCTGCTGGAACAGGTCAGCTTCGACCAGAACGGCATCCGCAAACTACTGACCGATAACGACGAGGCCGAGCTGCTGGAACGGGTCCACAAGCTTCACGGCGCCACCCGCTACTGCGGCGTGCCGGAACTGCGCAACCTGTCGGAGCGGCTGGAAACGGCGCTCAAACGCGAGACGCCGGAGCGCACGGCGCTGGCCGAGGCGTTGATGGCGGCCATCGACCGGCTGCTGATCTGGTCGGAGGAAACCGAGTGGCAGGCCATGTTCAGGGACCGCGTCGGCGAGCCCCTGAATCCGTCCTGACGCCCGGATTCCTTATGGGCGCAGGGTAACGGCCCGGTCGAGAATCTCACGCATGTCCCGCACCGCTTCCTTCATGCCGGTGAACAGGGCGCGGGCAATGATGCTGTGGCCGATGTTGAGTTCGTTGATCCCGGGAATCGCCGCCACCCGCTCGGTGTTGTGGTAATGCAGACCGTGGCCGGCGTTGACCACCAGGCCCAGTGAGCGGGCGTAGGCGACGCCGTCGGCCACCTGCCTGAAGGCGGCCTCCACCGCGTCCGGCGTCTCCGCATCGGCATAGTGCCCGGTATGGATCTCGATAACCGGCGCGCCACAACGCGCGGCAGCGTCGATCTGGTCCCGGTCGGCATCGATGAACAGCGACACTTCCGCGTCGACGCGCGCCAGTCGTTCACAGGCCCGGGCGATTTTCTCCTCCTGACCTACCACGTCAAGACCGCCTTCGGTGGTCAGCTCCTCGCGCTTTTCCGGCACCAGGCACAAGCACGGCGGGCGCACCTGCTCAGCGAAGGCCAACATGGCCTCGGTGACCGCCATTTCCAGGTTCATTTTGCTGTTGAGCATGTCGCGCATCATCAGCACGTCGCGGTCCTGGATGTGGCGGCGGTCCTCGCGAGGATGGATGGTAATGCCGTCGGCGCCAGCCTCTTCCGCCAGCAACGCCGCCTGGACCGGGTCCGGATAGCGGGTACCGCGGGCCTGGCGCAGGGTGGCCACGTGGTCGACGTTCACGCCGAGCAACACTCTAGGTTTCATGCTTGTCTCCTCGCCATTGTTGGAACAGGGCGCGACTGTGCAACTCGCGGCCCTGCAGCAGATGATCGATCAGCACGCGCATCATGCGCTTGGCCGTGCGACGCGCCTCGGGGCTGTCCAGGCGTGCATCCGCCAGTTCCAGCAGCACGTCGCCCCGAAGCCCCCGCAGCAGGCTGCCCGGCGATGCCTGTGCCAGGACGCCCTGCTCCGGGTCATAGTAGTAATAAGCGTCCTTCCGCACCGGTTCGCCGGTATCCATGGCCTGGTCCCAGGCAAAGCCGTAGCCCAGGGCATCAATCAGGCACCATTCGAACCGGCGCAGCAGGGGCTCGATGTCGCCGGCCTGCGCCAGGTTCTCAAGGGCTTCAATGTAATGGGCAAACAGCTGCGGAAAGGGTTCAGCAGGTGGCAG
This sequence comes from Marinobacter bohaiensis, assembly GCF_003258515.1. Lineage (NCBI taxonomy): Bacteria > Pseudomonadati > Pseudomonadota > Gammaproteobacteria > Pseudomonadales > Marinobacteraceae > Marinobacter > Marinobacter bohaiensis. The sequence continues at coordinate 231,457 of NZ_QGEH01000003.1, read as the reverse complement.
CAGGCGCTGCAGCAGCTCGTTGAGGTAGAGCCCGCAGTACAGCCGCTCGGTGCGGCGCAGATCGGGCCCCAGGCGGCTTTCGGCCGCGGTCAGGTTCTTGAGGTCGGAGCGGCCCTGCCAGCCCAGCAGCATGGGCTGGAAGGGTTGCAGCTGGGCCTTGAGGGGACTCTTCGGGCTGTTGGCGCCACGCGCCACCACGGTCAGGCGGCCGTGGTTGAGCGAAAACAGGTCCACCATCAGACTGGTTTCGCGGTAGTTCCGGCGATGGAGGACATAGCCGGGCTCCTGTTCGACCCTGTCGCTCATCGGCTGGCAACTCCTGTGTTGGCCGGCGGCGCGTGCAACATCACGTCGTCACGGGCCGCGATCAGAAGTCGTTCATTCCGAGACTTTTCAGCGCGCGCTCGCTGTCCGCCCAGCCCTTCTTGACCTTGACCCACAGGCGCAGCATCACCTTGCCGTCGAACAGCTTTTCCATATCGATACGCGCTTCCTGACCGATGCGGCGGATGCGCTCGCCCTTGTCGCCGATCAGGATCTTCTTCTGCCCGTCACGTTCAACGAGGATCAGAGCAGCGATGTGCAGGACCTTGCCGTCGTCCTTGAATTCCTCGATCTCAACGGCGGTGGAGTAAGGCAACTCCGCACCCAGTTGGCGGGTGATTTTCTCGCGCACGATTTCCGAGGCCAGGAAGCGCTGGCTGCGGTCGGTCAGTTGGTCGTCCGGGTAGAAATGGATGCTGGCCGGCAGCATCCGATCCACGGCCGCTTCCAGTGGTTCCAGGTTCTGACCGCGCAGGGCGGACAGCGGAATGATCTCGGCGAACTCACGTTTGCGGGCCAGCTCTTCCAGGTGCGGCAGCAGGACCTCACGCTTATCCAGCTTGTCGACCTTGTTCACCGCCAGGATGACCGGGGCTTTGACGTTTTCCAGCTTGCGCAGGACCATCTCGTCCGCGGTGGTCCAGTGGTTCTGGTCCACCACGAAAACCACCACGTCCACGTCCTTCAGTGCCGAGCTCGCCGCCCGGTTCATGTAACGATTCAACGCCCGCGGCTCTTCCTCGTGCATCCCCGGGGTATCCACGTAGATGGCCTGCACGTCGCCGCGGGTCTGGATGCCCAGCACCTGGTGACGGGTCGTCTGCGGTTTGCGCGAGGTGATGCTCAGCTTCTGGCCGAGGATGTGGTTCAGCAGGGTGGACTTGCCCACGTTGGGGCGGCCGACGATCGCGACGAAGCCACAACGGCTGTCGGGATTGTCCGGCTGGGTGGGATCGATCATCAGTTATTCTCCACGCCCAGGGATTTCAGGGCGTTGCGGGCGGCTTGCTGTTCTGCGACACGGCGACTGCCACCGACACCGGTGGTCTTGCGATCCAGCGATGGCAACGCGCACTCGACGTGGAAGGTCTGGGCATGGGCCTCGCCCTCGATGGATATCACGTCGTAGCGTGGCAACGGGTACTGACGCGATTGCAGGTACTCCTGCAGCCGTGTCTTGGGATCTTTCTGGGTGTCCTGCAGATCCAGGCGTTCCAGACGTTCGGTGAACCAGGCCAGCACGCGGGCACGGCAGGTGTGGAAGTCGCTGTCCAGATAGATGGCGCCGATCACCGACTCCACCGCATCCGCCAGGATCGAATCGCGCCGGAATCCGCCACTCTTCAGCTCACCGGAGCCCATGCGCAGGTATTCACCCAGGTGGAACTCGCGGCCAATCTCGGCCAGGGTGACCCCCTTGACCATGCGCGCGCGCAGCCGGCTCAACTGGCCTTCCCGAGCGTTCTCGAAATGGCGGTACAGATGCTCGGCAATGACCATGTTGACAATCGAATCCCCGAGAAACTCAAGACGTTCGTTGTTCTGGTTCCCGTGGCTTCGGTGGGTCAGCGCCAGGGTCAGCAGCTCGGGATCCCGGAACTGGTATCCCAACCGCTTCTGGAGCCGGCCCATTTCAATCTCGCTTACCCTCACTGGCCTCTCATCTCATAGGCGTGGTTAAAGTGGACAACCGCGTCCACATTCTGGAACAGGTCGGTGCGCACCTCGTACTCGAGGGAAACCAGCACCGCATCACCGTCCTTCTTGATCTCGATAAGCTTCTGGTCGAAGCCGTCCACGTTGTTGACGCTCAGACGCTTGCGGATCAGGGTCTGCACGTCGCGAACGCTCAGTTGGCCCAGGTCCTCGGTGTTGTCGAGGCTTTCAATAGCTTCCTGGATGGTCAGGTCATCCAGATAGACGGGCCCGAGCTTGATTACCAGGGTAATCAGGCTGCCGAAAAAGAGGACCGCTATAAGAATACCCAGGGTGGAAGCGCCACGTTGAGTCTTCATGACATACTCTCTTTTTTCTGGTTGTGGAGGCGCCGGCCTTCCTGGCCGGCCGCCGGTTCAGTCGATCAGGCCGACACGGTCGAAACTGGGCAGCCAGGAATCCAGGTGCATCCAGATGGCAAAGGCCTTGCCCACCACCAGGTGCTCGGGCACGGTGCCCCAGTACCGGCTGTCGTTGCTGTTGTCGCGGTTGTCCCCCATGACGAAGTACTGGCCCTGGGGAATGGTCCACTCACCTTCCCCGCCCGGCGCCGTCCGCCCCATGGAGCGCAGGATCTGGTGCTTGACGGTCCCCAGGTCCTCCTCGCGCAATTCCACCGGCGGCAGCGTAGCCACAAAATCGGACGCAACCACCTCGCCGTTGATGGACAGGGTGTGGTCGTGATAGCTGATGGTGTCGCCCGGCAGCCCGATCACCCGCTTAATATAGTTGGTCTCGCCATCCTTGGGGTACTTGAACACCATCACGTCACCCCGCTCCGGCTCACCGATATCGACCACTTTAGTACCGATTACCGGCAGGCGCAGGCCGTAGGAGAACTTGTTGACCAGGATGAAATCCCCGACCTTCAGCGTGGGCAGCATGGAACCGGACGGAATCTGGAAGGGCTCGACCAGGAAGGAGCGCAACACCAGCACGATGGCCAATACCGGAAAGAAGGAGCGGCTCAGCTCCACCAGGTACGGCGCCTTGTCGTCGTCGCTGTCATCTTCCCCCGCATGGCCACCGGCGGCCGTGGCGGTCTGGGTTTCGGTAGCCCGGGCCTCACGGCGACTGCGCAGGAACAGCCAGTCCGCCAGCCAGATCAGACCGGTGGCGAACGTCAGGGTGACAAGGATCAGGGGAAAATCGATATCCATGCAGTTGGAGTCCTAGTTGTCGACGCGCAGTACGGCAAGAAACGCTTCCTGGGGCACCTCGACATTACCAAGCTGCTTCATGCGCTTTTTACCTTCTTTCTGTTTCTGCAGGAGCTTTTTCTTCCGGCTCACGTCACCGCCGTAGCACTTGGCCGTGACGTTCTTGCGCAGCGCCTTGACCGTCTGGCGGGCGATCACGTGCGTGCCGATCGCCGCCTGCAGGGCGATATCAAACATCTGCCTCGGGATCAGTTCCTTCATCTTTTCCAGCACCGCACGACCGCGGTAGTGGGCATGATCCCGATGGACGATCAACGCCAGGGCATCCACCCGGTCGCCGTTGATCAGGATATCCAGACGCACCAGGTCGGCGGTCTGGAAGCGCTTGAAATGATAATCCAGTGACGCGAAACCGCGACTGGCGGACTTGACCCGGTCAAAGAAATCGAGAACCACTTCCGCCATCGGCAGCTCATAGGTCAACTGCACCTGACTGGCGAGGAACAGCATGTTCTTCTGAACACCCCGTTTTTCCTCACACAGGGCGATGACGTTGCCCAAGTGTTCCTGGGGCACGAGGATGTTGGCCTCGACGATCGGCTCGCGCATTTCCTCGATGCTGCCCACGTCCGGCAGGCGGGACGGGTTATCGACGTACAGGGTCTCACCCTGCTTGTTGACCACCTCGAACACCACCGTCGGCGCCGTGGTGATCAGGTCCAGGTCGTATTCCCGCTCCAGCCGCTCCTGGATGATTTCCATGTGCAGCATGCCCAGGAAGCCACAGCGGAAGCCGAAGCCCAGGGCGTCGGAGCTTTCCGGCTCGAAAAACAGGGAAGCGTCGTTCAGGGTCAGCTTGTCCAGCGCCTCACGGAAGTCGTCGTAATCGTCGGAGCTGACCGGGAACAGACCGGCGAACACCTGCGGCTTCACCTTCTGGAAGCCCGGCACCATCGCCGTGTCCGGCGTACTCTGGTGCGTAATGGTATCGCCCACCGGGGCACCCTGGATGTCCTTGATGCCGGCGATCACAAAACCGACCTCGCCGGTACCGAGCACGCCGGTATCGGTGGGCTTGGGCGTAAAGATACCCACCTTGTCCACCTGCCAGGCGCGGCCGGTCGACTTGATCAGGATCTTGTCGCCCTTGCGCAGGCTGCCCTGGCGCACGCGCACCAGCGACACCACGCCCAGGTAGTTATCAAACCAGGAGTCGATGATCAGGGCCTGCAGCGGACCGTCCACGTCGCCCTGGGGCGGCGGCACCAGCCGGATCAGTTCTTCCAGCACGTCCTCGACACCCAGGCCGGTCTTGGCGCTGCAGCGCACCGCTTCGGTGGCTTCGATGCCGATGATGTCCTCGATTTCCTGGGCCACCCGGTCGGGTTCCGCCTGGGGCAGGTCCATCTTGTTCAGGACCGGCACCACTTCCAGCCCCTGCTCGATCGCGGTATAGCAGTTGGCGACCGACTGAGCCTCAACGCCCTGACCGGCATCCACAACCAGCAGGGCGCCTTCGCAGGCGAACAGCGATCGCGATACCTCATAGGAGAAATCCACGTGGCCCGGGGTGTCGATCATGTTGAGCTCGTACTCGATTCCGTCCCGGGCCTTGTAGCGCAGGGTGACACTCTGGGCTTTGATGGTGATCCCGCGCTCACGCTCCAGATCCATGGAGTCGAGTACCTGCTCGGCCATCTCGCGGTCGGTCAGGCCGCCACAGAGCTGGATGAAGCGATCGGCAAGCGTGGATTTTCCGTGATCGATATGGGCGATGATGGAAAAATTGCGGATGTGGCTCAGGTCAGTCACAGAATAGGGTGTCTCACGTCAGAAAAATGTTCGGCGCACCCGGCCCGGACAATGCCCGGGTCGGCGGCAGAATGGCGAACGCTGATTTTACCGGTTAACCGACCCTATTGCCATGTACCCCTGTTAGGATTTGTACAATCGGGCCGGCGTCCCGTCGGATTGATTCGCCGACGGGCGCTAAGTTCCCGAGCGTTCCTGCTGACGCACCAGGAAACCGATCAGGGCATCCTCATCAAGGGGATAGCTGAACAGGTTACCCTGGGCCTGGGCACAGCCGCTGGCGCGCAGGAAATTCAGTTGCTGCGGCGTTTCCACGCCTTCGGCAATCACCGTCAGGTGCAGCTTGTGCGCCAGGGCAATCACCGCCGAGGTCACGTCGGTGGCGGTGGCGTTATAGGGAATGTCGCGGATGAAGACCTGGTCGATCTTCACCGCGTTCAGCGGCAGTCGCTGCATCGCCGCCAGCGAGCAGCTACCGGCGCCGAAATTGTCCAGGATCAGGCACACACCGATATCATGAAGCGCCCGCAACAGCGGGTGCAGGATGTCCGGATCCTCGTTGAGCAACTCGGAAGGCAACTCCACCTCCAGTTGCTCCGGCCGCACGCCGGTCTCGGTGATGACCTGGCGAAACATGCCCATAAAGCCGGGATCGATGACCTGCCGCGCCGACAGGTTGACCGAGATCCGCAGGTCGCCGAATCCGGCCCGCTCCAGTGCCTGGATCTGGATGCAGGCCTGGCGCAGCGCCAGCTCTCCCAGGCGCACGATCAGGCCCGACTCCTCAGCCAGGTGGATGAACTGCTGGGCCGGCACCAGCCCCCGCTCGGGGTGCTGCCAGCGAAGGAAAGCCTCGACCCCCAGCACCTGCTCCCGGGCCAGGTCGAACTTGGGCTGGAAATGCAGCACGAAGCGGTCGCCGTCCAGGGCATTGCTCAACTCTTCCTGCTGCAGCATGCGCCGCGCCGCCTGGATGTTCATGGCCGCGGTAAAAAACTGCACGTTGTTGCGCCCCAGTTCCTTGGCGCGGTACATCGCCAGGTCGGCGTACTTCATCAGCGAGGTGGCGTCGGCGCTGTCGTCGGGGATCATTGCCAGACCGATACTGACCGTCACCCGCACCTCGTGCTCGCCCAACCGGATGCGCTGGCACAGGCGCCGGAGAATGCTTTCGGCCACGCCGGCCGCCGCATCGGAACCGGTCACCTCGGACAAAAGCACCACAAACTCATCGCCCCCGAGCCGCGCCACGGAATCCTCTTCCCGCACACAGTCAATGAGCCAGCCGGCCACGCTCTGCAGCAACTGGTCGCCCACGTCGTGGCCCAGCGTGTCGTTGATGCGCTTGAAACCGTCCAGATCGAGGAACATCAGCGCCGCCGACTGGCCGCTGCGCTTGCAACGGCGGATGACGTGTTCCAGCCGGTCGCGGAACAGCTGGCGGTTGGCCAGCCCGGTGAGCGGATCGTAGAACGCCAGCCGATGCAGCTCCGTCTGGGCCGCCTTGAGCTCGGTCAGGTCCCGCAGACTGACCACTACGCCGTTGACGCCGGGCACGTCCATCATCGCGGTGTAGGAGCCCTCCATATCTCGCCAGTCGCCGCAGGCATCGCGGATGCGCGCGTGGACCACGGGCAGGGCCTTGCCGGGTTCCTCCATGGCCTGCTCGAACACCTGCTGCATCTGCGGCCAGTCATCGGGATGCACCTGGCGCTCCAGCGACAGGTCCGGCACGTTGCGCGGGTCGTAGCCGAGAATGTATTCCGACGAGGGGCTGACGTACTGGGTCTGGCCGCGCTGGTCGAGGATCAGGGTGATGTTGCTGGCCCCCTCGGTGATCGCCCGGTAGCGGCCGGCATTGATCTGCGCCAGCAGGCGCGACCGGATCATGACGAGCGAGAAGGCGAATAACAGCAGGCTGATGATGATCCCGGCGACCAGCACGATCAGCGGCCGCGGATCCGACGCCAGGTAGTCGAAGGCCGGCGTGGTATGGGTCTGCAGCAACCAGGTACGTCCGCCGTGCTCGACCTTCTGGCTCATCGCGAAGGTGTAGTCGTTGTCCAGCGACCCCAGGTTGGAGCCGTACATCAGCGCTTCCTTGACCGCCACGTCGCTGTCGTAGATGCGCACATCCAGGAACGGGGCGATCAGGCCGACGATCCCGTCCATCAGGTTGTTCATACGGAAGGCGCTGAACACGAACCCGCGCAGCCGGTCACGCCGGTCCTCCAGCAGACGGGGCACTTTATCCCCGTCATAGACCGGAAAGTACATCAGGAAGCCGGCCTGCTTGTCGTCCACCTCTTCCTGCACCAGCACCACCTTGCCCGTCATCGTCGCCAGGCCGGAGTCCCGCGCCTCTTCCATGGCCTGACGATGGGTGGGATCGCCAAAAGCGTCATAGCCATAGGCGCGCTTGTTACGCTGGGTGCTGGGCTCAAGGAAGACGATGGGATGGTACTCGGCGCGGACGCCGGCGGGGTTGATCAGGTAATCGGGCAGCCCCTGGTCACGGATGCGGCGCACGAAGTCCCGCACCTCGTCGCCCTCAACCCGGGCGGTGAAGCCGAGCCCCTGGATGCCCGGGTAGTAGCGGTTAATGTCGAGCTTGTTGACGTAGAGCCGCCAGTCCTCGCGCCCCACCAGGTCCGCCACCGCAAACAGCCCGGCGCTGCCGGCCAGCACCTGCTCGTAGTTCAGCAGACGCTCCTCGATCGCCGTCTTCAATTGCAGGGACTGGGTTTCGAAACGCGCCTGGGTGCGATCCTCCACCAGCAGTATGGAAAACTGCCAGGCGCCCGCGGTCAGCGCCAGGGAAATCAGAAGAAGCGCCCAGGCAATACGCGACGGGCGCTGTCGGGCGATCCGCCCCAGAGAAACTTCCTTTGCCATTCATTCAATCCGTTGAGAAAAGGGCGCGAAACCCTTGAAAACCGACGACTCGACCGCTCGACGGGGAGAGCCCGATAATAAAACGGTTGAGTATAGCAAATACTGTCGCTGATTAATCCATAATCAGGAATAACAAAACCCCGGGGCGCTTCCGCACTCCGGGGTCGTTTAGGTCAGGTCAGCATGCACCGGTCCGGGCGACCGGTGGTAGGCATTACTTCTCAGTTTTGACCACCAGGAACGTCGACTGTCCGTCACGCATGACCAGCACCGGGATGGCCTTGCCCTTGGGCAGGTCGGCGGCAATGCGGCGGAAGTCATCGGCCGAGCTGATGGTTTCATTGTTAAGCTTGCGGATCACGTCATTGGGACGGATGCCGGCGTCCAGCGCCGGACCGGAACCGACGTTGCGCACCAGCACGCCGTCCTGGATGTCCAGCTGCTGGCGCTGCTCGGACGTCAGATCGGCCACGCTCAGCCCCAGCGGGCCGCCGCCCACGGATGGTTCGGGCGCATCACTACTGGATGCCTGACGGTCCTCGGGCAACTGGCCGATGGTGACATCCAGCGACACTTCGTCACCGTTGCGCAGCACGGTCAGATCGGCGGTCTCGTCGATCTTGGTGCGACCCACCATCGGCGGCAGATCGGACGACAGGTTCACCGATTCTCCGTTGTATTCGAGAATGATGTCACCCGGTTGCAGGCCGGCTTTTTCGGCGGGGGAATCCGGCAGCACTTCCGCTACCAGCGCGCCGCGCGGACGGTTCAGACCAAACGACTCCGCCAGGTCGCGGTTCACTTCCTGGATCAGCACGCCCAGCCAGCCGCGGGTCACGAAGCCCTGATCGCGAATCTGCTGGAACACGTTCATCGCGACGTCGATGGGAATGGAGAAGGAAACCCCCATGAAGCCGCCTGAGCGGGTATAGATCTGGGAGTTGATGCCAACCACCTCTCCGTCGAGGTTGAACAGCGGGCCGCCGGAGTTGCCCGGGTTGATGGCCACGTCGGTCTGGATGAAAGGCACGTAGTTCTCCGACGGCAGGGAACGGCCGATGGCACTGACGATACCCGCGGTCACCGTGTAGTCGAAGCCGAACGGCGAGCCGATGGCAAACACCCATTCGCCCTGCTCCAGATCCGACGAATGCCCCATTTTCACGACCGGCAGGTCCTCCGCCTTGATCTTGAGCACGGCCAGGTCGGAGCGCGGGTCGGTGCCCACCACACGGGCGTTCAGTTCGCGCCGATCGCTCAGGCGGACAACGATTTCGTCAGCGCCTTCGACCACGTGGTTGTTGGTCAGGATGTAGCCGTCCTTGGAGACGATAAAGCCTGAACCCATGGACTGGAGCGGCTGCTGGCCCTGCTGGCCACCCGGCCCGTTGGGCCCTTCGAAGAAGCGGCGGAAGAACTCCGGCATCTGATCGAGCTGGCGATCGTCAAAACCCGAGCTGCCGCGGGGCTGGGGTTCCTGGGTGGTGCTGATATTCACAACCGCCGACGAGTTTTCCTTCACCAGATCGGTAAAATCGGGCAGTTCGGCGTGGGCGCTGGCGGCCGCCAGCATCAGGAAAGCCAGAATGGGCGCAAACCAGACTCTCAGGCTCTTTTGGGGCATACCTCACTCCAGAATATACTTGGGTTGACAGGATGGACACGTCTATTTTGTAGGCAGTACCAGGCGTTTCAAATTAAGGAAATTTTAACCCGGCCCGGGGACCGGTCAGGGAAACCGGAATGCGTCGGAATCCCGCACGGTTGTGGGCTCCGCATCCACATGATGCAGATCAACGCGCAGCATGACCGGGCTCAGGCGAGCCGTTCGGGAGGCTCCTCCGGCGACGATCCGGACCACCAGAAAACCGCTCGCCAGCCCCAGCAGACCGCCCAGGATGGCCGGCCCGTCGCCGGCTTCCCCCAGTGAGGCTCCGGCCAGTGCGCCCACCAGCAGCGCCAGCAGAGGCAGCGCATAGACCAGCAACGAAGCGGTCAGAAGCTGGCGTTCACCGATGCCCAGGACGACCGGATCACCGACCCGCGCCCCTGCCGTGTTCGCCACCTTCACCTGGTTCGCGCGACCGTCCGACAATCGCGCAAGAGCGCCCTGCCCGCAGCCCTTGCGGGCGTTGCAGGTGCCGCAGGTGCTTTGTCGAATGGTCTGCACCCAGGCCTCATCACCGTTCACGGCCACCACGGTGCCATTCTCTTCAATCATGGTGAGCCCCGTTCGTCATTCGCTGCCCGCCGTTGCCTGCGGACGGGCGGCCATATCGCTACCCGGCTCCGCGCCGACCCGAGCCGGCTCACGGTTTTTCTGGACGAAGACCGAACGTCCCACCTTCATCGCCGTATCGGGCGGAATTTCCCCGACCACCGTCACCAGGTGGCGCTGATCACCGACCACCATCTTGCGCATGAAAATGGTCGTGGCGCCGATGCGGGAGATGCCGGTCGGCATGTCCTTGTTGCCCACAGGCGCAATGAAGACCGAGAAAGACGCCAGTCCATCGGAGAAGGCCACTGCCTGGCCCGTATGCGAGTGCGGCGACGGCGTTTCCTGGAAACCTTCCGGATGCCAGCCCAGGCTCCAGGCGAACTTGGCCGGCTGCGAGGGCTCTGGCGGTGGCGGCGCCGCGGCTATCCTGGCTTCCGCCTTGTCCAGAGAAAGCGCCTGGCGCGGGTCCTCGAAGGGAATCTGGAACTCACTGTCGGGAATGTCGTCGGTCAGCTCCAGCATGGTGAACTGGAAACGCTCAAGCACCGTGTCGTCGTTGGCCAGCACCTGACTCTTGACCAGCAACCCGGACGTCTTTTCCAGCCACAGGCGGTAGCGGTAGCGATGCACGTCCTTGGGGTTGAGGGCAACGACCACCGCCCGGTGTCCGGCCACGCGGTCATCGTCCAGCAACCGCGCCGCGTACCAGCGCCGGAACGGCGGCAGCTTGCTGCTGAACGCTTCGGAAAACGGCCCCGACGGCAACACCGCATCAAGCTGGATGCGGCCGTGGGACGGCAGGATACAGAAGACCCGTCCACCACGGCGGATGATTTCGCCCTGGTCGCCATCCTGGATCACCAGGCGCTCCTGCACCTCGCCGTCATGAAAACGGTGGGCAATGCGCATCGAGCTGACCTGGTCACCGCGGCTGTAAACGAACACGCCTTTGTAACTGGTGGCGTTGAGAGCCGGCCCAAGCTGCTCAAGCCAGTCCTCGGCCGTTTTCGGCGCATCGGCGGCCTGCGCAGACACGGCCAACCAGGTCACGAACAGCCCCAGGAACCACCGCAGACGGTGGTGCGACTGAGATCCCAAACGATCAAACATCAGACAGCGACCCTAGCGAACACCGGTGGACGCACTCGCAACCCGGGCAAAGCCCATCGATCCGTACCCCATACCCACGCTGTTGTGCTGGGCATGTTCCAACAGATAACGACTCATCTGCTCTCGCTGTTCGGCGTCCAGTCCCTGCAGGGCGATCTCCTGTACCGGCTGACTGTCGGCCACGGGGCTCGCGGTATCTGAGGCCGGCCCGGACGCCACGCTGGCCGTCAGTGAACGGGTCGCCCCCTGATCGGCGGTACCCCACTGCGTCCCGGCGCCATAGCCCACCAGGAGCGCCAGGGACACCGCGGCGACGGCGGACCAGCGCATGGACTGACGCGCCGCAATCGGCGAGGAAGGACGCGCCTCCGTCTCGACCGGTTCGTGGTGGTCATCAATGGCCTCACGCACCGCCGCGCTGACGTCCACGCAGGCCAGATCGCGACGCTCGTCATGCATCAGGTTCCGCAACTGCTGCCATCGCTGCCACTGATGCTGAACCTCCGGCTCACCGGCCCGACTGAGCAACCGGCGCACCGCCAGCTCGTCGGCCTGGTCATCCATCATGGCTGACAACGTCTCTCTCAGACGATCATCCATCGCGCTTGCACCTCAAAAAAATCACACATCCAACAAATGGGCCGTTTCAGTCCGCACTCATCATCGGCGCCAGTTCCCGGTCCACGGCGTCCCGGGCCCGGAAGATCCGGGACCGGACCGTACCGATCGGACACTCCAGGATCCTGGCGATGTCTTCATAACTCAGCCCCTCGTACTCGCGCAGCAGCAGTGCGGAGCGCAGCTCTTCCGGCAACGCTGAAATCGCACGCTGCATGGCCTCATACATTTCTTCGCGCTGCATCAGTTTCTCCGGGGTGGCCACATCGCGCAACCAGTCCCCCGAGTCCAGCCGTTCGGCTTCCTCCGCTTCCATACTGCCGCGCGGCCGGCGGCCACGGGATTCCAGGAAGTTCTTGGCGGTGTTGACCGCAATCCGGTAAAGCCAGGTGTAGAAGGCACTGTCTCCCCGGAAACGCTCGATGGCCCGGTAGGCCTTGACGAAAGTTTCCTGGGTCAAATCCAGAATGTCCTGGGAATCATTGGTGTAGCGGCTGATGATCGACGCCACCCGGGACTGGTATTTCAGCACCAACAGGTCGAAGGCCGAACGGTCCCCCCGTTTGACCCGCTGGATGAGCTGCTTGTCCGTCTGGCTCTCGCTGGCAATCTGTGGCGTGCTTTCTGTCACCGGTCTCTTCGCCGTCTGGCTTCCTGCATCCGGGCGCTGCGACAGAGGTGTCACCGTCGCCTTCTCGCGCTTCGTTTCGTGAACCTCTGTCTGACTTGCCTGCAGGGCCGTCGTGGGCATTCTGGAAATCGTCATGCGGCAGTCCCATTTGCACTTGACTTGTCCGGCCACCCCGAGGCCGTTGACTTGTGAGGGGTGACCCTGTGTGGCCAAATAGACAGCAGCCGCAAAGTTTAGTTCAATAGCGCCCTCATTATGGCCCGCGAAACCAAAGAGATGCCACAGTCCCACCAATACGACGTGCTGATCATCGGCAGCGGCGCCGCCGGGCTGACCGTCGCCCTCAACCTGCCCCAGCACCTCAACGTCGCCGTCATCAGCAAGAGCGAACTGGCCAGCGGCTCGACCTTCTGGGCCCAGGGCGGCATTGCCGCGGTACTGGACTCCGAGGACAGCGTCGAGGCGCACATCCGTGACACGCTCAATTCCGGCGCCGGCCTGTGCCACGAGGATGCCGTTCGCTTTACCGTCGAACACAGCCGGGAAAGCATCGAGTGGCTGATCGAAAAGGGCGTGAACTTCACCCGCGACGACGAACAGAACTACCACCTTACCCGGGAGGGCGGCCACAGTCACCGCCGCATTATCCACGCTGCCGACGCCACCGGCCAGGCCGTCTCCTACACGCTGAGCGAGCAGGCACGGCAGCAGGAAAACGTACACATCCTGGAGCAGCGAGTGGCGGTGGACCTGATCACCCACCGCAAGCTGTCCCTGCCGGGAAATCGCTGCGTCGGCGCCTATGTGCTCAATCTTGACGACAGTCATGTCGAGCTGGTCCGGGCCCGCTTCGTGGTCATCGCCACCGGCGGCGCCAGCAAGGCCTACCGCTACACCAGCAACCCGGACGGAGCTTCCGGCGACGGCATCGCCATGGCCTGGCGTGCGGGCTGCCGGGTAGCCAACATGGAGTTCAACCAGTTCCACCCCACCTGCCTGTATCACCCCCACGCCAAGTCGTTCCTGATCAGCGAAGCGGTGCGCGGCGAGGGCGGACGCCTGCTGCTGCCGGACGGCTCCTCCTTCATGGAGCGCTTCGACCAGCGCGCGGAACTGGCGCCGCGGGATGTGGTGGCCCGGGCCATAGACCATGAGATGAAGCGTCTTGGTGCCGATCATCTCTACCTCGACATCAGCCACAAGCCGGCCGATTTCGTGAAGAATCACTTCCCCACAATCTACGAGCGCTGCCGCGAGTTCGGCATCGACATGACCCGCGAGCCCATTCCCGTGGTCCCCGCCGCCCACTACACCTGCGGCGGCATCATGAGCGACCATCGCGCCCGCAGCGACGTCAACCAGCTTTATGTGGTGGGAGAGGCTGCCTTCACCGGTCTGCACGGGGCCAACCGGATGGCCAGCAACTCACTGCTCGAATGTCTGGTCTACGGTCGTGCTGCGGCCGAGGACATCGCCCAGCTCGACGCCAGCATTCCCGAGCCGCCCGACGCGCCGGCCTGGGACGAATCCCAGGTGCGCGACTCCGACGAGGACGTGGTGATCTCACACAACTGGGATGAGCTGCGTCATTTCATGTGGGACTACGTCGGCATCGTTCGCACCACCAAGCGACTGCAGCGCGCCAAGCACCGGGTCGACCTGTTGTCCCGGGAAATCGGCGAGTTCTACAGCAACTACCGCGTGTCCAACGACCTGCTGGAACTGCGCAACCTGGTCACCGTGGCCGACCTGATCATCTGCTCTGCCCTGCAACGCCGCGAGAGTCGGGGACTGCACTACACCCTGGACTATCCGGGGCTGAACCACGAGGCCGGCGACACCGTCCTCACGCCAACCACATTCCGTCCGATCGCGCCCTGAAGCGGTCGGTCCATTACCGAGGTTCTTTCTATGGACGATGTTGAATTCAAGCGTCTTTACTGGCACAGCCGACGCGGCATGCTGGAGCTGGACGTACTGCTGATCCCGTTCCTGGAGGAGGTCTACCGCGATCTGCCCAAAGAGGACCAGGCCCGCTACCACAAGCTGATCGAATGCGAAGACACCCAGATGTTCCAGTGGTTCATGCAGCGCGAAGTGCCGGAAGACGAAGACCTGAAGCGCATCGTCGACATGATCCTGAAGCGTGTACAACCGGATTGAGCTGACACAGTTTCCTTCCCGCGCCCTCGTAGGCGCGACGCTCCTGTTCTGGAGTTCGGCAGCCCTCTGCCTCGTGCTGTTGAGCCTGCAGGGGGCGCCCTGGCCCGCGCTGGCGTTGCTGCCGGCGGGCGTCATGGCCTGGCGCGGCGCCACAGCCGCCGGCCTGGGCAAGGGCCCGCGTCAGCTCCGGGTCAGCAACGGCCAGCTCTATCTCGTGCACGCCGACGGCCATGACGAAGCCGTCCACCCCAGCCCCAACAGCCGCATCTCGGGGCATCTGGCCCTCTTGAAACTGCGCCCTGCCGGCACCATTGTCAGGGAATACAATCTCGTGCTGATCGATGTCCCCGGCTGCCGCAACACCGATCCCGACGCATTCCGGCGCCTTCGGGTCTGGTTGCGTTTTGCGCTGGACACCCGATCCGACACCGTGTCACCCGACGCCTGACTGGAGTCCGATATGACCGATACCGCCGTCGCGGCCGAATCCACCGGCATCGCCGCCGCCCAGCGCCCCGAAAACGCTTGCGCCAGACTGCCGGAATACCGGCTGTACCGGGTCAGCGGTAAGGATCCACACAAATTCCTGCACGGCCAGCTCAGCCAGAGCCTGGACGAGATCAGCGACAGCCACTCGGCACGAGCCGCCGCCTGCACTCCCAAGGGCCGGACCTACGCCCTGACGCTGCTGGCCGGAGACGGCGATGACGTCCTGCTGCGGCTGCCGGAGTCCGTGGCCGATCACATCAGCCAGCAGCTGAACAAATTCCTGATGCTGTTTCGCGGCACCCGGATGGACCGGCTCGAAGACGCGACCGTATTTGGCCTCTGGGGTCAGGACAGTGCCCTCGCGCTCAGTTCGGACGCGGCGTCACTGGCATCGCCGGGCGACTCCCTGTCGCTGGATGACGGCAAGCTGATCCGCGTGGAAGACACCGCCGAAGGCACACAACGCTACGAATTCTGGCGCCTTCAGGGCGACCGGCAACCCGCGGTCGACCTGGCCGGCGCGGCGGACTGGGCCGCTGCGGACATCAGTGCCGGCGTGCCGGAACTGAGCCCGAAAACACTTGAGGAATACGTGCCACAGATGCTCAACCTGCAGCACATTGGCGGCATCCACTTCAAGAAAGGCTGCTACACCGGGCAGGAGGTCGTGGCCCGGATGCACTATCTTGGCCAGCTGAAGAAAAGCGTTTTCCGCCTGGCGGTGGACGGCACTGAGGCGATCGGCGTGGGAACTCCCGTTCTGGCTGGCGACAGCCGGGTCGGGGAAGTGGTCAACAGCGTCCGTTTCGACGATGGCCACCAGGAGGTGCTGGCCGTGATCAAGCATACCGCGCTGGCGAAGGAACCCTGGCAGGTCGAGGGCCACGCCGGTCAGGTCTCGCGGCTGCCGCTTTCCTATGCGGTGCCAGAGCAGGACGCGTCCTGAGCGCAACGCCCTGTCGCAGCTCCGGATACGTTTTGTCACGGCCCGGACTCCGGATATCTGCTATAAAGGACACAGCCGCGCCGGCTACCCGGCCTGACCGCAACCCCCGGCGCGAAGACAACGTTCCAAACACGTCTGACGGAATACCCAAACATGGCGAATATCGCAGAAACCCTCAAACAGGATCTCGTCACGGCCATCGAGAGTGACAAGCTGGTACTCCCCACCCTCCCCGAGGTGGCCCTCCAGGTCAGGGAGATTGCCGAATCCGAGGATTCCTCCATACAGGACCTGGTCAAGGTGATCAGCAACGATACCGCCCTGTCGGCCCGCCTGATCCGAGTCTGCAACAGCCCGCTGTTCCGTGGCGCTCGCCAGATCGAGACCCTGACCATGGCCGTCAGCCGCCTGGGCATGGCCTACACCAGCAACATGGCCATGGGTCTGGCCATGGAACAGATGTTCCAGGCCACCTCCGACATGGTCGACAAGCGCCTGCGTGCGACCTGGCAGACCAGCACCGAAGTGGCGGGCATCTGCCACGTACTGGCGCAACACTACACCAAGCTGAAAGCCGACCAGGCCACGCTGGCGGGTCTGGTGCACCTGATCGGGGTCCTGCCCATTCTGCGCTACGTGGAAGACAACGAGATCCAGATCAGCAGCATCATGCTGGATAACATCATCGACGAACTGCACGCGGACATCGGCGAGCGCATCCTGAAGAAATGGGACTTCTCCGAGGACCTGCAGCAGGTACCGCGCGGTTTCACCGACTTCCAGCGCGTGGTTCCAAAAGCGGATTACGCCGATCTGGTGATGATCGCCAACCTGCAACTGGTGGCCGGCACCGAACACCGCTTCAACGAGATGGACTGGAACCAGATCGCGGCCTTCGAACGCCTGGGCCTGGACCCGAATGTCGATATGAGCCAGGAAGAAGACCTGAACGCGGAAATGGAAGCCGCGATGGCGCTGCTCCAGTAAACCCGCCCGGGGTTGAGCTCCACCAGATACAAGAAAGGCCGGTGATTCACCGGCCTTTCTTGTATTGGGCGATCAGCGTGTCCTGATCCGGCAATTGCCAATCGATGGGCGGGCGCCCTTTCTGAACGAGCCAATCATTGGTTTGCTGGAAGTGGCCGCAGCCGAAAAAGCCCCGATGAGCACTCAGCGGAGACGGGTGCGGCCCCTGCAGCACCCGATGGCGGCTACGGTCGATGATGCGCCCTTTCTTCTGTGCGTAACTGCCCCAGAGCAGGAACACCACGTTTTCACGCTCGGCGTTGATGTGCTCGATCACCCGGTCGGTAAAGTGCTCCCAGCCTTTGCCCTGGTGGGCGCCGGCCTGCCCCTGAACCACCGTCAGCACCGCGTTGAGCAGCAACACGCCCTGCTCCGCCCAGGGTTGCAGGCAGCCGTGACCCGGCGCCGGGATACCCAGCTCCGCATCGATCTCCTTGAAGATATTGACCAGAGACGGCGGTGTCTTCACGCCCGGCCGCACACTGAAACACAGTCCATGGGCCTGCCCCGGCCCGTGGTAGGGGTCCTGCCCCAGAATAACCACGGACACGTCGTCGAATGGCGTCGAGTTGAGGGCATTGAAGCAATGCTGCCTGGCCGGGAACAATGTTTTCCCGGCCTGCTCCTCTTCCGCCAGGAAGGCGGCGAGTGACTGCATGTAGGGCTGCTCGAACTCGCCACTGAGACGTTCGAGCCAGCCCCGTCCGGGCTTGAGCTGTTCGCGCAGCGCTGCGGCGGCCGGATGCATCGACATCGACGATCAGCCCTTTTCCGGACGCATGGCCGGGAACAGGATCACGTCGCGAATCGACGGCGAGTCCGTCAGCAGCATGGCAAGACGGTCGATGCCGATGCCTTCGCCGGCGGTCGGCGGCAGACCGTATTCCAGCGCCGTGACGTAGTCTTCGTCGAAGAACATGGCCTCGTCATCGCCAGCCTCTTTCTCGGCCACCTGCTCGCGGAAACGCTCCGCCTGATCCTCGGCGTCGTTCAGCTCCGAGAAGCCGTTGGCAATCTCACGGCCACCGACGAAGAACTCAAACCGCTCGGTGACGAACGGATCGGCGTCCTTACGGCGCGCCAACGGGGAGACTTCAGTCGGGTACTCGACAATAAAGGTCGGCTGCATCAGGCGATGCTCGACGGTCTTCTCGAAGATCTCGATCTGTACCTTGCCCAGGCCCCAGTTGTTCTTCAGCGGAATGCCCAGATCCTTCGCGATGTCACGCGCCGCATCGGCGTCGGCCAGCGCCTCCGCCTTGATGTCCGGGTTGTAGTGCAGGATGGAATCGAACACGCTCAGGCGCGCGAACGGCTGGCCAAAGTCGTATTCGACCGTTTCGGTGTCGCCGTTGGCCAGGGCGCGGGTATTGGTCACCACCGTGGTCCCCAGCACCTTCTGCGCGGTTTCCCGCAGCATGGTCTCGGTGTGGTCCATCAGGTCGTTGTAGTCCGCGTACGCCTGGTAGAACTCCAGCATGGTGAATTCCGGGTTGTGCCGGGTGGACAAGCCCTCGTTACGGAAGTTGCGGTTGATCTCGAACACCCGCTCGAAACCGCCGACCACCAGGCGCTTGAGATACAGTTCCGGCGCGATGCGCAGGTACATCTCCAGGTCCAGGGCATTGTGATGGGTGACGAACGGACGCGCCGTCGCCCCGCCCGGAATCGCCTGCAGCATCGGCGTTTCCACTTCGATGAAGTCACGCTCGGTGAAATAGCTGCGGATACTGTTGATGATCTTGGAACGCGCGGCAAAAACCCGGCGCGAATCCTCGTTGACCATCAGGTCGACGTAGCGCTGGCGATACCGCATCTCGGTGTCGGTCAGCCCCTTGTGCTTCTCCGGCAGCGGTCGCAGCGACTTGGTCAGCAGCTTGTACTCGTCCATCATGACGTACAGATCGCCCTTGCCGGATTTGCACAGTTTGCCGCGCACACCGATCACGTCGCCCAGATCCCAGTGTTTGGTATCTTTCTGCACGTCCTTGGAGGCGTAGACCTGGATACGACCGCTCACGTCCTGCACCACCTTGAACGCCTTGCGATCCAGCATCAGGCGGCCGGCAATGGCCACTTCCAGACCCAGCTCCTCCAGCTCTTCCTTCGATTTGTCGCCGTAGGCCTTCTGCAGTTCGGCAGCGGTGCTGTCGCGACGGAAATCGTTGGGGAAGGCGTTGCCCTGCTCGCGCAGTTCGGCCAGCTTGGCACGACGCTCGGCGATGAGCTTGTTGTCGTCCTGCGTAACGGCGTTGGGAGTCTGGTCTGTCATGATATCTCGCTAGCGTGTTCAGGCCCGGTGGATGACGCCACCGGGCCTGCGGTTGATTGGCAGTTTAGAGGGCCATTTTCAGGCTGGCTTCGATGAACTTGTCGATGTCACCGTCCAGCACGGCCTGGGTGTTGCTGGTTTCCACCTTGGTGCGCAGGTCCTTGACCCGGCTGTCGTCGAGGACGTAGGAGCGGATCTGGCTGCCCCAGCCGATGTCGGACTTGGCGTCTTCCTGCTTCTGCTTCTCGGCGTTGCGCTTCTGCATCTCCAGCTCGAACAGTTTGGCCTTGAGCTGTTTCATGGCCTGATCCTTGTTCTGATGCTGGCTGCGCCCGGCCTGACAGGCCACGACCGTGTTGGTCGGCAGGTGCGTCAGTCGAACCGCGGATTCGGTCCGGTTGACGTGCTGACCACCGGCGCCGGACGCGCGGTAGACGTCCACCCGCAGATCCGCCGGGTTGATCTCGATCTCGAAGCTGTCGTCCACTTCCGGCGATACGAACACCGACGAGAAGGACGTGTGCCGGCGATTGCCGGAATCGAACGGCGACTTGCGCACCAGGCGGTGCACGCCGGTTTCCGTGCGCAGCCAGCCGTAGGCGTACTCGCCCTCGATGTGGATGGTGGCACTCTTGATACCGGCCACTTCCCCTTCCTGCAGCTCGACGATCTGGGCCTTGAAGCCACGACGCTCGGCCCAGCGCAGGAACATGCGCAGCAGCATGTTGGCCCAGTCCTGGGCCTCGGTGCCGCCGGAGCCGGCCTGGATGTCCAGGTAGGCGTTGTTCTCGTCCATTTCGCCGGAGAACATGCGACGGAACTCGAGCTTTTCCAGATCCTTGTCCAGCTCATCCAGGTCCGACTGGACGTCAGCCCCGGCCTGCTCGTCCTCTTCCTCGGCCGCCATCTGGATCAGGTCCTCGGCGTCGGACAGGCCGTTGGTGAGCTTGTCGATCGTCTTGACGATCAGCTCCAGGTTGGCGCGTTCCTTACCCAGGCCCTGGGCCCGCTCCGGGTCTTCCCAGACGCTCGGGTCTTCCAGTTCGCGCTCTACTTCGACCAGACGTTCACTACGCTGATCGTAGTCAAAGATACCCCCTAAGCGCTTCAGTACGCTCCCGGAGATCCTTGATTGAATTCAGAATGGGATTGATTTCCATGTGGTATCCATCTAACGGTGAAAAAACTTGGAAACACGGCCGGATCGCCCGGCAGGCGACGCATTTTACCGGAGATCCGCCCCGAAATCAGCCGGCTCGATGTAGTCCACCAGCAGCTGCAGCTGGGTCCGCCCGCGGAAGGTGTTGGCGTCCGGCTTGTAGACGATCCGCGCGCCGGTGCGGGTGAAATCCGGGACCTCGGCGCCGGTATTGAAGGCAATGCCATCAAGCACGTCACCCCCATGGCGCGGGCGCAGCACCAGTTTGAGATGGCGTTCGCCCACGATGCGCTGGTTGATCACCTCAAACTCGCCGTCGAAGGCTGGCTCCGGGAAATGCTGCCCCCAGGGACCCGAGCGCTTCAGCGTGTACGCCGTATCCAGCGTCAATTCGTGCGGCGCCAGCGGGCCATCGGTGGTGATGGAGGCCTCCAGCGCCTCCTCGGTGATGGCTTCCCTGACCGCCGCGTCGAACGCCGCGCTGAACGCCTCCAGCGCGGCGGCGTCGATGGTCATGCCGGCCGCCATGGCGTGACCGCCGAACTTTTTCAGCAGGCCGGGGTTGCGGGCGTCCACCGCCGCCAACACGTCGCGGATGTGCAGGCCGGGGATGGATCGGGCCGAGCCCTTGAGCAGCTCGCCGCCCTCGTCCGGGGCGAAGGCGATTACCGGGCGATGGGTCTGTTCGCGGATGCGCGCCGCCAGGATGCCGATCACGCCCTGGTGCCAGTCCGGATCGTACAGCGCCAGCCCCCACGGCAGCCCGGCGATGTCCAGCGACAGGGAGGCCAGCAGTTCCTGGGCCTGCTCCTTCATGCCGGTTTCGATGCTGCGCCGGTCACGGTTCATCTGGTCAAGCTCGGTCGCCAGCCGCCGTGCTTCATCGGGACTGTCCGCCAGCAGACAGGCGATGCCCAGGCTCATATCGTCCAGCCGGCCGGCGGCGTTGAGGCGTGGCCCCACGACAAAACCCAGGTCGGTGGCGCTGATCTGGGCATGCTCGCGCCCGGCCACTTCGAGCAATGCCAGGATGCCGGGCCGGGCCTCGCCCTGACGGATCCGGCGCAGCCCCTGCTCGACGAAGATACGGTTGTTCTGGTCCAGGGGCACCACGTCGGCCACCGTGCCCAGCGCCACCAGATCCAGCAGACAACCCAGGTTGGGGCCGCGTCCGTCCAGCATGCCTTTCTCGCTCATGTAGCGGCGCAGGGCCGTGAGCACGTAGAACATCACACCAACCCCGGCGGCGTTCTTGCTCAGGAACGGACAGCCCACCTGATTGGGATTGACAATAGCGTCGGCCGGCGGCAGTTCGTCACCCGGCAGGTGGTGGTCGGTGACCACCACGCGCATGCCCTTTTTAAGGGCCGCCGCGACGCCATCGACCGCGGCAATGCCGTTGTCCACGGTGATCAGCAGGTCAGGCAAGGCGCCTTCCTGCTCCAGTCGGTCGATGATGCCCGGTGTCAGGCCGTAACCATCCGAAAAACGGCTCGGCACCCGGAAGTCCACGGCCTGCGCGCCCATCATCTGCAGCCCCAGGATGGCTACGGTGGTGCTGGTGGCGCCGTCGGCGTCAAAGTCCCCCAGCACCAGGATGCGCTGCTGCCCGGCGATCGCCTCGGCGATCAACTCCACGGCGCGATCGATACCGCGCAAGTCGAACGGGGATGCCAGCGCTTTCAGGGTGTAGTTGAGCTCGGCGTCGGAGCGCACACCCCGAGCCTGATACAGGCGCTTGAGCAGCGGCGGCAGTTGGAGTCCCCAGTCGGCGGACGCATCGGGCACGGGGCGTCGGATGATTTTCTTCGGCGTCATGGCGTTTGGTTTTTCTGGCGTTCAGAAGCAGCGCGGCCCCGGAAGGGGCCGCGTGGTGATCAGGCGTGTTTCCAGTGCGACCCGATAAAGTCCTGGACGGCCTTGAGGTCGTCTTCGAGCACACTGTAGCGCTCTTCCCGCTCGAACAGGTCGGCGAGATGCTGGGGCAGCTCCGGCTTCACGCCAACGCCCGACTGCTCGACCGCGTCCGGGAACTTGGCGGGGTGCGCGGTTCCCAAGGTGATCATCGGCACGGACGCATCGCGACGACACTCGCGCGCGGCCTTGACGCCGATCGCGGTGTGCGGATCCAGCAGGTATTCGTTGTCCTCGAACACCGAGCGGATGGTGTCGCAGGTGGCGGCGTCATCCACGGCGGCGCTATCGAACAACTTGCGCGCCCCTTTCCAGCGGTAGTCCTCAATGCTGACCGGCCCCTGTTGCGCCCGCTCCAGCAGGTCGCGGGTGGCAGCACCATCGCGGCCGTGCAGGTCAAACAGCAGGCGCTCGAAGTTGGAGGACACCATGATGTCCATGCTCGGCGACAGGGTGTGCTCCAGGGTTTGCTGCTCGTAACGGTTGCCGCTCATGAACCGGTGCAGGATGTCGTTGCGGTTGGTGGCAATCACCAGCTGACTGATCGGCAGCCCCATTTCCCGCGCCAGGTAACCGGCGAAGATGTCGCCGAAATTACCGGTGGGCACCGAGAACGCCATGCTGCGATCGGGCCCGCCCAGCGCCAGTGACGCATGGAAGTAGTAGACGATCTGGGCCATGATCCGCGCCCAGTTGATGGAGTTGACCGCCACCAGCTGGGTCTTGCCGTTGAGGAAGACCTGGTCGCCGAAGCTGGCCTTGACCATCCGCTGGCAATCGTCGAAGTTGCCCTTCACCGCGATGTTGTGGATGTTGTCGCCGGTGACGGTGGTCATCTGGCGGCGCTGCACTTCCGACACCCGCTGGTGGGGATGCAGGATGAAGATATCCACGTGTTCGCAGCGGCGGCAGCCTTCGATGGCGGCCGAGCCGGTATCGCCGGAGGTGGCGCCCATGATCACCACGTGCTGCTTGCGCTTCTCCAGCACGTAGTCCAGCAGACGCCCCAGCAGTTGCAGGGCGAAGTCCTTGAACGCCAGCGTGGGGCCGCGGAACAACTCCATGACCCACTCGTTGCTGTCGAGCTGGACCAGTGGTGCGGTGGCCTTGTGAGCAAAGCCGGCGTAGGTTTCATCGAGCATGGCGCGGAAATCGTCGGCGCCGATGGCGTCCTCGACAAACGGGTACATGACCTTGAAGGCCAGCTCGCTGTAGGAAAGCCCGCGCCAGCTGCGGATCTCTTCCAGGCTGAATTTGGGCAGTGACTCCGGTACGTACAGTCCGCCGTCCGTTGCCAGGCCGGTCAGCAGAACGTCCTCGAATCCCAGGGCCGGTGCGTCGCCCCGTGTGCTGATATATCTCACGATCCAATCCCGTCTGGGGCGACCCCACCGGAGTCGCCCGGATTCAAACCACGGGCAGCGAAGGGCTGCCTCAGTTAAAGTTTTCCGCGCGGATGCGTACAACCTTCTCCTGGACGTCGGACAGCGCTTCCAGGTCCTCGATCGCACGGTTGATCTGCCGCTCCTGGACCGTATGGGTCAGGATGATCACCGGAATGCGGCCGTCTTCCAGCTCGGATTCCTTCTGCATGATCGACTCGATATTGATGCCGTGCTCGCTGAGGATCGACGCCACCTTGGCCAGCACGCCCGGGCGATCCAGGGCGTTGATGCGCAGGTAGTAGGCGGACTGGACGTCTTCCATGGGCAGCACGTCCAGGTCTTCCAGCGCGTCCGGCTCGAAGCCCAGGTAAGGCACACGCTGCTGGCTCTCGTGGGAGACGCTGCGGGCGACGTCGACGATATCGGCGATGACCGCCGACGCCGTGGCTTCGTCACCGGCACCGGGGCCGTAGTACATGGTCTGACCCACGGCATCGCCGTCCACCAGCACCGCGTTGAGAACGCCATCCACCTGGGCGATCAGGTGGCTACGCGGCACCAGCGTGGGATGGACCCGCAGCTCGATGCCATTCTCACGGCGCCGGGCGATACCCAGGTGTTTGATGCGGTAGCCCAGCAGTTCGGCGTGGGCGATGTCGTAGGGCGTGATGTTGGAGATGCCCTCGGTGTAGGCCCGCTCAAACTGGAGCGGCACCCCGAAGCCGGAGGACGCCAGGATGGTCAGCTTGTGGGCAGCGTCAATGCCTTCCACGTCGAAAGTCGGATCCGCCTCGGCGTAGCCTTTGTCCTGAGCCTCTTTGAGCACTTCACCGAACTCGCGACCGGCGCGCATCTCGGTGAGAATGTAGTTGCCGGTGCCGTTGATGATGCCGGCGATCCAGTCGATGCGGTTGGCGGCCATGCCCTCACGGATGGACTTGATCACCGGGATGCCGCCAGCGACGCCGGCCTCATAGGCGACGATCACGCCGCGCCTGGCCGCCGCCTCGAAAATTTCATTACCATGGACGGCGATCAGCGCCTTGTTGGCGGTGACCACGTGCTTGCCATTCTCGATGGCGGCCAGCACCAGTTCGCGGGCCGCGTCGTAGCCACCGATCAACTCGACCACCACATCCACGTCGTCCGCCTTGACCAGTTCGAACACGTCGGTGCTGAAGGGAATCTCGCCCAGGTCAAAATCATCGCGCTGGCGGCGTGACGCCACCCGGCTAATTCGGATCGGACAGCCTGCCCGGCCTGCAATCAATTCCGCATTCCGCGTCAGTACGTTGAACGTACCACCACCGACAGTTCCCAATCCGCAGATTCCGACTCTGACCTCTTTCAAGCTCATACCCCTGAATACCAATGAATGACGCTGGAGCCGGCCTGCAAAGCCAGTCTCCAGCGCGGCAGTTTATAACGATTGGCGCCCGAAAAAAATGTTCCGGCGGTTATCGATTAATCAAAAGCAGTTCTAGAGAACACCCAGCCCCCGAGCAAGCTTGTCGGCCGGAACGTAGCCCCGCACCATCTGCCCATCTTCCAGGACGATCGCCGGTGTGCCCGTCACGCCGACTTCCCCTCCCAGCCGGAACTGATCCTGAACCGGATTCTCGCAGCTGGCTTCAGGCACGGACTGCCCGGCCTTGGCCGCGTCCATCGCCGCCTGGGGATCGTCGGAACACCACACCGACACGTACTTGCGGAAGGACGGCGTGTTGGGACCGCTGCGGGGGTATCCCAGGTAATTCACCTCGATGCCCAGCTCGTTGAGGCGTGGCACATCCTTGTGGAGCTTGCGGCAGTAGGGACAATCGATGTCGGTGAACACATAGATCTTCGACTTGATCTTGCCATCGGGCTCGAAGCGGATCATGTCGTCGGGATCCACCTGGGCCAGCAGCTCGGCACGCTGCTCCGCGCGGGAGGATTCGGTAACGTTGCTCACCCCGGCGTCACTGACCTGGTACAGGTCGCCGACAAAGAAATAACCGCCGTCGGCCGTGGCATAGATCATGTCGGGATTATTCGTTGCGACCTCGTAGAAACCATCGATGTCAGACGGTGTGACGCCCTGCACCTTGAGACCGGGAATCGCACCTTCCAGGCGCTCGGATATGGCCTTTTCCACCTCTCCGGAAACCGACTCGGCCGCCATCAGGCCAACCGAAACCATGGTCAAGAGCGAAAACAGCAGGCCCCTAAACAGGCCT
Organism: Marinobacter bohaiensis; assembly: GCF_003258515.1. Classification (NCBI taxonomy): domain Bacteria; kingdom Pseudomonadati; phylum Pseudomonadota; class Gammaproteobacteria; order Pseudomonadales; family Marinobacteraceae; genus Marinobacter; species Marinobacter bohaiensis. The sequence continues at coordinate 205,397 of NZ_QGEH01000003.1, read as the reverse complement.
TGGCGAACGTGAGTCATGCAACCTCTTCTCGTATCTCAGGGTGAGTCAGTGGGACAACGATACCCGGCCCGAGTTCAGCGCACCAGCACTGCAACCCCATCCGTCTGGATCAACCACGCGGATGGTGGGCGCCGTGCAGCTCCTGCAGACGCTGACGCGCCACATGGGTGTAGATCTGGGTGGTGGACAGATCGGCATGACCGAGCAGCATCTGCACCACTCGCAGATCCGCGCCGTGATTCAGCAGATGGGTGGCGAACGCGTGCCGCAGGGTGTGGGGTGACAGCTTCTTGTTGATACCGGCCCGGCGCGCGTAGAGCTTGATGCGGTGCCAAAATGTCTGGCGCGTCATGGGCTGGGCCCGGCTGCCAGGAAACAGGGCATCGGCGACACGCTGCCTGAGCACTTCGCCCCGGGCCTCGCCCATGTAACGGGTGAGCCAGTCCAGCGCCTCCTCCCCCATGGGGACCAGGCGCTCCTTATTGCCCTTACCGATGATCCGGACAACCCCCTGGCGCAGGTTAACCTGATCGACGGTCAGGTTGACCAGCTCCGACACCCGCAGGCCGCATCCGTATAGAATCTCCAGCATCGCCCGGTCGCGCAATTCGATCGCCACGGCAGGATCGGGTTCTTCCAGCAGGGCATCCACGTCCTGCTCGGAGAGCGTGTCGGGCAGGCGACGGGGCTGGTTGGGGCTATCGATCCGCAGAGTCGGGTCTTCGCTGATCATCCCCTCGCGCAGCAGGAACCGGAAAAAGCGGCGCAACCCCGACAGCCGCCGAGCGGCGGTGGACGCCTTGGTGCCGGCGGCCATACCCTCGGAGATCCAGGCCAGCAGATTTACCCGCGACGCATCCCGCAGCAGAGGTTTGCCGGGCTGCTTTTCCAGCCAGCAGGACAGCCGCACCAGGTCGCCGCGGTAGGACGCCCGCGTGCGTTCGCTCAGGCCAAACTCCAGCCAGAGCGCATCGTCGAAGCGCTGCAACAGCCCCTGATCCTCTACCCGACATTCAGCCATCGCGACTCAACTCCCGCTCGCCAACCGACGCTTGCACCCGCGGCACCCCGCCTGCCCCAAACGCAAAAGGGCAGCCCGAGGGCTGCCCTTTCAGAAAACGCTGTTCCAGCAATGCCTGACGGCCTTTGCTTAGTTCAGCTTTTCCTTGATACGTGCTGCCTTACCGGACAGGTCACGCAGGTAGTACAGCTTGGCCTGACGCACGTCACCGCGACGCTTCACGGAAACGCTGTCGATCAGCCGGCTGAAGGTCTGGAAGGTACGCTCAACGCCCACACCGTAAGACACTTTGCGCACGGTGAAAGACGAATTCAGACCGCGGTTGCGCTTGCCGATAACCACGCCTTCAAACGCCTGCAGACGCTCACGGTTACCCTCGGTAACACGCACCTGGACCACAACGGTATCGCCCGGACCAAACTCCGGTACTTCCCGGGTCATCTGCTCCGCTTCGATCTGACTGATGATGTTGTTCTTGCCGCTCATCGTTAACTCCTGAATACCCAATCTATCAATGCCCTGATGACCCAGAGGCACCCCGTTCATTCAAAACCTGGTCAAGCAGCTCGCGCTCTTCGTCGGAAAGCGGCCGCCTGTCCAGCAAATCGGGGCGCCGCTCCCAGGTCCGCTGCAGCGACTGTTTCAGCCGCCAGCGCCGGATCTGCTCGTGATGCCCACCCAAAAGGACCTCCGGCACCCGCTGCCCCTCATAGACTTCGGGGCGGGTGTAATGCGGACAGTCCAACAGTCCGTCAGCAAACGAGTCCTGCTCCGCTGACTGTGCATGGCCCAGCGCCCCCGGAATAAATCGGGTGACCGCGTCTACCACGGCCATCGCAGCCAGCTCTCCCCCGGACAGGACGAAATCCCCCAGGGACACTTCCCGATCGACCTCCGCGGAGATCAACCGCTCGTCTACCCCTTCGTAGCGCCCGGCAACAAGAATCAGCCGTTCCGCGCTCGCCAGCTCCTGAACCACTGTCTGGTTGAGCGGCTCTCCCTGGGGAGACATGTAAACCACCGTGGCGTCGCCATCCGCAGCCGCCCTGGCCGCATGAATGGCATCCCGCAATGGCTGGATCTTCATCAGCATGCCGGGGCCGCCGCCGTAGGGGCGATCGTCCACCGTACGATGCCGGTCGTGGGTGAAGTCCCGCGGGTTCCAGCGTTCGACGGTCAGCAGACCCTCACGAACCGCCCTACCGGTCACACCGTACTCAAGCACGGCGTCAAACATGTCCGGAAACAGGCTAACGGCGCCAATCCACACCAATCAGAACTCCGGATCCCAATCGACCACAATGCGTCGGGCATCGAGATCGATCTGCTGAATGACGTCATCCGGCAGATAGGGAATCAGACGCTCACGCTTGTCGATGGACGTCGATGTCGCCCTGACGACCAGGACATCGTTGGCCCCGGTTTCCATCAGATGCTTGACCCGCCCCAGGTTGTCGCCCCGAGACGTCTCGACCAGCAGGCCTTCCAGCTGAAACCAGTAGTACTCGCCCTCGGGCAAGTCCGGCAGTTCCCCGGTCGGCACACTGACATCCAGTCCACAGTAGGACCGCGCTACATCCCGGTCGGACACGCCTTTCAGGCGGACAACAATGCCCGGCCCGTGACGCTTGCCTTCAACCACTTCGAGGGGAACCGGCTTACCGCCCTGACTGACCTGCCAGTGACGATATTCCAGGATACCCTCCATGGGGTCGGTGTAGGAATAGACCTTGACCCATCCCTTAACCCCAAAAACCGAGGTGATGCGGCCGATCACAGTTTCCTGCGATTTATCTGCCATACATGCGCCCCGGTTCGTACAATCTCGGCAACAGCGATTACTTTGCTGCCGCTTCCTTCAGCAGCTTGGCCACGCGATCGCTGGCCTGCGCGCCGTTGCTCAGCCAGTGCTGCACGCGCTCCTGATCAACACGCAGACGCTCTTCACCGCCGCGGGCAATCGGGTTAAAGAAACCGACGCGCTCAATGAAACGGCCGTTACGGGCGTTGCGGCTGTCGGTGACTGTCAGATGGTAGAACGGGCGCTTCTTGGAGCCGCCACGAGCCAAACGGATTGTTACCATTTCGACCAATATCCTGTTCTGTGAATACGAACTTTGTCCTGCTCGCGCCGGCTGAAAACCGTCACGGCGCGAGGACCCTATACTCGAAAGGGGCGCTATTCTATGCTAAATCCCTGCCGATGAAAACAGCTAATAGCAGCTTTTCTTACTGCGCCGGATAGCGGTTTTCACGGAGCCGATTTACGCGGCGAGCTCGGCCTAGCGACCAAACGGCGGCATACCTCCGCCTCCGCCGGGCGGCATCATGCCCTGCATGCCCCGCATCATATTGGCCATTCCGCCCTTCTTACCCATTTTCTTCATCATCTTGGACATCTGCTTGTGCTGCTTGAGCAGGCGATTGACGTCCTGAATCTGGGTACCCGAGCCAGTGGCGATACGACGCTTGCGGGAGTTGTTGATGACGTCCGGGTGGCGACGCTCTTTCGTGGTCATGGAGCAAATAATGGCTTCCAGCTGCCCCAGACTCTTGTCATTGACCTGCTCCTGGGCGGCCTGGGCCATCTGCCCCATACCCGGCAGCTTGTCCAGCAGACCGCCAACACCACCCATGTTCTTCATCTGCTGCAGCTGATCGCGGAAGTCCTCGAGATCAAAGCTCTTACCCTTCTTGATCTTCTTGGTAAGGCGATCCGCCTTCTGCTTATCAATCTTGCGTTCGGCTTCCTCAATCAGCGACAGCACATCGCCCATGCCCAGGATGCGTGAAGCCACACGATCCGGGTGGAAGGACTCCAGCGCCTCGGTCTTCTCACCCACGCCCAGGAACTTGACCGGCTTTCCGGTAATGTGGCGCACGGACAGTGCCGCCCCGCCCCGAGCATCGCCGTCGGTCTTGGTGAGCACGACACCGGTCAGCTCCAGCGCGTCGTTGAACGCCTTGGCGGTGTTCGCCGCATCCTGCCCGGTCATGGCATCGACCGTGAACAGGGTCTCGACCGGCTTCACCGCTTTCTGCAGGCGACCGATCTCATCCATCATGCCCTCGTCGACATGCAGGCGACCGGCGGTATCGAGGATCACTACGTCGATGTGCTTCTTGCGCGCCGCGTCGATGGCCCCCTCAGCGATGGCGACCGGATCCTGGTCAGTGGAGCTGGGGAAGAAGGTGGCTTCCACCTCGCCCGCCAGGGTTTCCAACTGGTTGATCGCCGCCGGGCGGTAGACGTCGGCACTGACCACCATGACCGACTTTTTACGACGCTCCTGGAGATAGCGCGCCAGCTTGGCCACGGTGGTGGTCTTACCGGCACCCTGAAGGCCGGCCATCATAATCACCGCCGGCGGCTGGGTGGCGAGATTGAGGTCTTCATTGGCCTCGCCCATCACCTTGACCAACTCGTCCTGAACCACCTTGATGAAGACCTGACCCGGCGTCAGGCTACGCTTCACTTCGGTGCCCACGGCGCGCTTGCGCACCTGCGCGATGAACTCCTTGACGACCGGAAGCGCCACATCCGCCTCCAGGAGGGCCTTGCGGACGTCGCGCAGGGTATCCTTTATATTGTCGTCGGTCAGTTTGGCCTGGCCGGAAATCTTGCGCAGACTCCCCGACAGGCGATCGGTAAGATTATCAAACATGGTGATTCAGCATTCTCTGTCAGTGACGCATGAATACGTTTCAGGGCGATCGCCGATTGCCTCGCCAACCCTGAAAGATTGATTCCGGTTGCACAATCGGCACATTATAACCAGACTGTCGCTTTCAAACGAACCGGTCAACGATTAACGGACTAACCACACACTTCATGGGCACGCTCATCCTCGCGGTCACCACACTCTTCCTTTATAGTGTTGGCACTGCGTTCCAAACCCTGATTTTTCGCGGCAGGATCAAAGCCAACTCAAACCTGACATCGCTGATCGGCGTCCTGGCACTGGCGAGTCACGGCGCACTGATCTGGGACCGCATCCCCCAGACCAGCATGATCAACATGGGCTTTTTTCCGGCTTCCCTGCTGATTTCCTGGTTCGTTGTCCTGCTCCTGCTCATCCTGAACAGCCGCAAGCCGCTCCAGATCCTGTTCCTGGCCGCCTACCCATTGGCCGCACTGACGGTCGTATTTGTACTGATATTCCACTCGCCGCCGCATTACGTCTCCCAGAGCAACTGGGGCATGCTGGCCCACATCGCGCTGGCCATTACCGCCTATAGCCTGTTCACCCTGGCCGCGGTACAGGCTTTCCTGGTCAACCTGCAGAACCGCCAACTCAAGCGCAACTACAACAGCCTGCTGATCCGCAATCTGCCGCCGCTGCAGACCATGGAGTCGCTGCTTTTCGAATTGCTCTGGGCGGGGGTTATCGTACTGACCCTGGCCATTATCACCGGATCGATATTCGTACACGACCTGTTCGACCAGAACCTGGCTCACAAGAGCCTGTTTTCCATTCTGTCGTGGTTCGTATTCTCCGGTCTGCTGATCGGTCATTACACCCAGGGCTGGCGCGGCCAGACCGCCAGCCGCTGGACCCTGGCCGGCTGCGCACTGCTGATGATCAGTTACTACGGCAGCAAGTTCGCCCTGGAATTCATTTTCCACCCGGGCTAGTCCCGTCGCCCAACCGGCGACAACGCGGCGCACGTGCTTGACACCCCGCGTTGCGACACCCTATTTTCACTCTTCTTATCGTCAGCAATAAAAGGATCCCCCTGCTTGAACGAGGCACCGCTTTCGGCGCTGTTCATTGTCCTCGCCGCTCTTATTGTCATGTCCGCGTTTTTCTCCAGCTCGGAAACCGGCATGATGACCCTCAACCGCTATCGCCTGAAACATCTGGCCAAGACCGGCCATCGAGGCGCCAAACTCGCCAACAAGCTGCTGCAACGCACGGACCAGCTGATCGGCGTCATCCTGATTGGCAACAACTTCGTCAACATCCTGGCATCGTCCATCGCCACGGTGATTGCGATCCGTCTCTGGGGGGATGCCGGCATCGCCATCGCCACGATCCTGCTGACGGTGGTCATCCTGATTTTCGCCGAAGTCACCCCAAAGACGCTGGCCGCCCTGTTCCCGGAGCGCATCGCTTTCCCGGCCAGCTTCGTCCTGCAGCCGCTGCTCAAGATTCTCTACCCCATCGTCTGGCTGGTAAATCTGTTCACCGGAATGATCCTCAAGCTGCTGCGCATCTCCGCCGAAGACGCCTCGTCGGACCACCTCAGCCGGGAAGAACTGCGTACACTGGTGAACGAGGCCGGTGCACTGATCCCGCGCCGGCACAAGGACATGCTGGTCAGCATCCTTGACCTGGAAAAGGTCACCGTCAACGACATCATGGTGCCCCGCAACGAAGTCTCCGGCATCGACCTGGACGACGACATGGAAACCATCCTGCGCCAGATGCGAACCAGTCAGCACACGCGCCTGCCGGTCTTCAAGGGCGACATCAACAATGTCCAGGGCATGCTGCACCTGCGCAATATTTCCAAACTGCTGATGGAAGAAGAGCTCAACAAGGCCAAGATCATGCAGCTGTGCCGGGAACCCTATTTCATCCCCGAAAGCACGCCACTGCACCTGCAGCTGATCAACTTCCAGACCGCCAAGCGCCGTATCGGCGTGGTAGTCGACGAATACGGCGACGTGCTGGGGATAGCCACTCTGGAGGACATCCTTGAGGAGATCGTGGGCGATTTCACCACGGACTACGCGGCCACCAGCCCGGACATGATCCCCCAGGACGACGGCACCTACATCATCGACGGTTCCGCCCACATCCGTACCATCAACAAGACACTGGGCTGGAAATTACCGACGGATGGCCCCAAAACGCTCAACGGGCTGATCACCGAGACGCTGGAAACCATTCCCGAAAACAACGTCTGCGTCACTGTTGGCGGCGTTCGCATCGAGGTCCTGCAAATCAAGGACAACGTCGTCAAGGCCGCCAACGTCCATCCCCCCCTGCGCCGCCAGCGGTTACGTACCGGCACCTGAACGGCCAGTCTCGCGCAGCTGGAATACTATGGTTATAAAAGCCGTCGCACTTAAAAGATCAAAATTTAAGCGACGGCTTGACCGCCACCACTCCGCACGCCAAAACTGCGATCATGGAATGACGGTGCATTAACAGTCACATCCCGGCAAAGAACCGCGCCCGGAGTCCGGTCGGACAGTGGCTAAACGGACAGACGGACGCGTCACTCCCGCCCTACCCGCCTGACGAGAAATTGCTATACTGGTGAAAATATAAACAGACCGCCGCCCCGTCCGATTGCTAAAACAACCGGCGAAAGACCGGCGAGACGGGCGACCCGAGGGGCACCTCGATAATTCATTGCAAGCGCGGACGCCGGAGAAGTCTGCGTGTATGAAGCAGGGAACCCGTAAAAGGGTGCGGCACGCAAGCGGCGTGCTCGGGCAATTGCAAGATGATCCCGGGCGGCCCCTGACCAGCGGCGGCCCTTTCCGCGTGACGATGTTATATTTTGTTAATGTCTCAGGCGGTCCGTACACATTAGAGGCGTTTCTGTTTAAGCTCGACGAACACAGTAAATTGGATCGATTTCGATTCCACTCGGTCCACGAAACCGCCCGATAACGATAAGGCAAATAGCCGCAAGGTTAGCCGTCACAAAAAATAAAGGCATCGCTAAAGACGACGCCAACAAAGACTGTGCTGATAAGGATAAAGAGAGTACCGCTCGGTCATGTATCCGGTTGAGGCGTTTTGAGGAGTTGGCCATGAACAAGCAGTCCGGCATACATTATCTCCACGAGCACAAGGGCCTGGGGAGCGCTGGCAGCTTGCCCAAAGAAATCAGCAAGATCCGGGATACCGTTGTGGCCGGTCTGGGCGACCTCCTGCAGGGCGCCTTCGACGCCGTCGACGACTCCCTGTTCGAGCTGGCCAACAATGCACGGAGCAACAACGAGCAGAACCGCTATTTCGAGGCGATGCGGGAAATCCGCATCAAACGCAAGGGCGTGGAAAAGCACTTCCAGTCCGCGGTAGCCCAGCTGTTCGTCGCACCGCCGCAGACCACCGCACCCGAAGTGGTCGATCACAGCGCCACCACGGCCGATACCCTGTCCCTGGTCCAGAACGACGAACTCGAGGAACAGGTTGCCCTCAATGCCATGATCACCAAGTCCCGGGCGCATTTTCAGGGACCGTTGATCCAGCTCCAGGCTCGCTTCACCAGCGTCTATCCCAACGCCACCGAGGAAGAGCCAGTCAATCCGATGGCGCCGGAACACCTGTGCAGTGCCTTTGTTGAGGCGGCACAGGCGCTGGAAATCCAGATCCGCGAGCGCCTGATCGTTCTCAAACAGTTCGACCGGTACGTCGTATCCAACCTGGGCATGCTGCTGGACGAAGCCAACCGCATCCTGATCCAGGCGGGCGTCATTCCCAACTTCCGTTTTCACGGCAAGACCGACAAGAGCGCGCCCGCGGCGACCGGCAGCAAGTCCGCGGCCGGCGAAACACTCCGCCCGGAAGAACCGACCGCCAACGACGGCGTCGACCGTAGCGACGCCCTGTTCGAGCAAATCCGCGAGATGCTGGCTCAGCAACGCGCCAGTGGCGGCATGCCCCGCTCCGCCAACCCCAATCTGCATATCATCGGCGGTGCCGAACTGTTCCAGATACTGGCCAACATTCCCCAGAACGACGGTCTGCAGGGCACGGAAAACCTGAGCCAGGGTGAGCCGGTCGTCGTCGACCTGCACGAAGTGGTGCAACACCTGCTGACACAGCAGAAGACCAGCGACGGCAAGCCGGCCGCCCTGAACGAATCCGACGAAGACCTGATCAACCTGGTATCGATGCTGTTCGAGTTCATTCTCGACGACTACAACCTTTCGGCGCCCATCCAGGTACTGATCAGCCGCCTCCAGATCCCCATCCTCAAGGTGGTGATCAAGGACAAGAGCTTCTTCAGTCGCGCCACCCATCCGGCCCGCAAACTGCTCAATGCCCTGGCCCGCGCCGGCATTGGCTGGAGCGAGAGCAACGAAAAAACGCGCGACAAGCTGTACGAGCAGATCCACAACATCGTGGCGCGGATCCTGAACGAGTTCGACGGTGACATCAGCCTGTTCGAACAGCTCAACGACGAGTTCGACCAGTTCCTGGCGAAAGAGAACCGCAAAGCGACCCTGGTGGAGCAGCGCACCCGCGAATCCGAACGCGGCCGCATCAAGTCCCAGAAGGCGCAGGAAACCGTGGACGAACTGCTCCAGGCGCGCCTGCGCAAGCATCGCATTCCCGATACCATCCGCAACATCCTGGTCAACGGCTGGAGCCGCGTCATGTTCCTGGCGTACCTGCGGGATGATGTGGAGCACCGCTGGAACCAGACGGTTCGCGTGGTGGACGACCTGATCTGGTGCCTGCACCCCCACCTGGACGACGAGGAACGCGACCAGTGGGTCCGCGTGGTGCCGGGCCTGCTCAAGAGCCTGCGCGCCGGCCTTGAGGAAGTGTCCTACAACTCCACGGGCCTCGACGCCATGATGAGCGACCTCAAGCACGAGCTCACCGAAGCGTTCCGTGCCCACGCCCTGGCTGAAGCGCAGACCGACTCTCCGGCGGCCGAATCACCGGAGCCGATGCCGGAGGATGACACCGACGACACACCCACCGCCATCCAGCGCCAGCAGGAAATCGAGGACGCCGCCACCGCCGAGTACATCGACAAGATCGACGCCATCGGCGTGGGCCACTGGGTGGAGTTCAACCTGGTCAACGGGGCCCGCTTCCGCTGCAAGCTGTCCGCCATCATCGAAGAGGCCGACTGCTTCGTCTTCGTCAACCGGATGGGGCTGAAAGTCATCGAGAAAACCCGCACCGAACTGGCCCATGAAATGCGTCGTGGCCGGCTGACGGTGCTGGAACAGGGCGCATTAATTGACAGGGCTCTCGATGCGGTGATGGGAAGCTTGCGACGCAACTCGGGATAGACTAGCTTCCGAGCAGTCCTTTTTCGTACAGGCCTGCTATGCCGCTGCCCGGTCCCTCGAACGCGCAGCCGGTCCACTTCCGGCTCGCCATCGCCCTTCTGCTGGCGTTGCTCGTCCATTCCGCGGGCCTGATTGCGCTTGTCCACAGCTTGCAGCATTTGACCAAGCCATTTCCCGCCACAGCCATTCACCTGCGGCTGACCGCTCCCTCCCATCAGGAAAGCCAGCACAGCGCCACCAGCGCCGAGCAACCAGCCGCATCGCCACCGTCTCCCGCACAGCCCCGGCAACCCGATCAGCCTGCGCCTACGACGACTCCGGAACCAGTCGTCACCTCAAACCCAAGCGACACGGCAGTGCCGCCACACTCCCAACCGGAACACGCGCCATCACGCTCGGCGGAGGCAGCGACGTCAACCCGGCACCCTGCTGAAACGCCCGAACCGTCGGCAAAAACTCTGGCACGGAGTGCCGAGGCGTCACCCAGCTCCACGGCCAGTCAGGCACAAGAGGCCGGCACTCCCGTTGAAGCGCCGCCAACCACCACCGAAAACAGACCCGCGCAGACCCACGCCGATCCGGTTGCCAAAGATCCTTACGTCGCCCTGCTCTGGCAGCGCATCAGCACCGCCCTATCCAGGCGCCCGGTCCATTCGATCAGCGAACTGCAACAGGTGCGGGTGGTTCGGCTGGAGCTGCAACTGATGGACAACGGCACGCTGATCCAACTGCAGACTCTGGAAAGCTCCGGCGACCCGGCGCTCGACCGCGCCGCCCGTCAGGGGGCACTCGCTGCCAGCCCCTATCCGGTACCGCCGTCCTCGGCGCGGGATCAGGACTATCGCTATCAGGTGGAGCTTCGCTTCACGCCACGCCGTTCATAATCGGCAATCACGGGGCGAAGAAACGGGTAGGCAATCGAGGAGAAAGGAAAGGAAGTGGAAGGAATCAGAGAAACGGGAAGACAGGCGGGGGTCGAACGGCAGGCCCGGCACGCCACCCTGTCCAGTGACGTGCCGACGGCCGCCAGAGCGGTCAGCCTTCGGCGTTTTCCTGATTCGCCGCCGCGGCCTTGACCATTTCGGCCAGCTCGCCGGATTCGGACATTTCCAGCACGATATCGCAACCGCCCACCAGCTCACCGTTGATGTAAAGCTGCGGGTAGGTCGGCCAGTTGCTGTACACCTTCAGGGACTCGCGCAGTTCCTGGTTATCCAGGATATTCACGTAGGCGAAGCGCTCGCCGCACGCCATCAGCGCCTGCACGGTACGAGCCGAGAAACCGCACTGCGGCTGCTGCGGAGAACCCTTCATGTACAGGATAATCGGGTTGTCCTGAAGTTGGCTCTTGATGGTTTCGTTGATATCCATAGAAAAATCTACCTCGTCTTGAAGCCGGGAAGGCCCGGCCTGTCGCCACTTGCGGATGTGTGTCATTGTACACGGCTGCCGGAGACCTGGCCATGAGCCCCGGCACAGGCGGGATATCGGTTCGCGGCGGCACATTGTCAACATCCGGAATTACCGATACTATGTTTTGCCTGCTTTCAAGCAGGCTCTCTGACCAGCTCCCGAATTCAAGACTCCGGTGCGGAAAACGCCGCTGGCCGGGGCTTTGCTATTTTCCGGGAGCCCGGATTATCCGGCGTCAGCGGGCCCTAATCGAGGCCATCCTCAAAGGGAGACCCTATGGCGGATCAACCGCTGCTTAATACGTACGGACGCCTGCCGATCGTGTTTGATCGCGGCGAAGGGCCCTGGCTCTACGACGTCGACGGCAACCGCTACCTCGACAGCTTCAGCGGCATCGCGGTCTGCGGGCTCGGTCATGCCCACCCGACGGTGACCCGCGCCATCCAGGAGCAATCCGCGCGCCTGGTGCACTGCTCCAACCTGTTTCACACCCGCATCCAGCAGACCCTGGCCGACAAGCTGTGCCAGGTGTCCGGCATGGACGGCGTCTTCCTCGCCAACTCCGGCGCGGAAGCTAACGAGGCCGCCCTCAAGCTGGCCCGGCTTTACGGTCATCAGCGCGGCATTCACTCGCCGGCCGTGATCGTCATGGATCAGTCGTTCCACGGCCGCACCCTGGCTACGCTGACGGCGACCGGCAACCGCAAAGTCCAGGCCGGTTTCGAACCGCTGGTGAGTGGTTTTATCCGCGCCCCGTTCAACGACCTGGACGCCATCGCAGCCATCGCCCGCGCCAATCCCAACGTGGTGGCGGTGCTGGCGGAACCGGTCCAGGGCGAAGGCGGCGTTAACGTCGCCGACCCCGCCTGGCTGCAGGGCATCCGCGAAATCTGCGACCACCAGGGCTGGCTGATGATGCTGGACGAAGTCCAGACCGGGAATGGCCGCTGCGGCGCCTGTTTCGCGTACCAGGCCTACGGCGTCGAACCGGACGTGGTCACCACCGCCAAGGGGCTGGGCAACGGTTTCCCGATCGGCGCCTGCCTGGCCCGCGGCGAGGCCGCACAGGTATTCCAGCCCGGACACCATGGTTCCACCTTTGGCGGTAACGCCCTGGCCTGCGCCGCCGCCAGCGCGGTGATCGATACCATTGAGCAGGACAACCTGCTGGAGCGCGCACGCACGCTCGGCGCCCGCATGCGCGCCCGACTGCAGGCTGCGTTCGAGGACGCCCCCTACGTCCGTGATATTCGCGGCCTGGGTCTGATGATCGGCATCGAGATGAACGCCCCCTGCGCCGAACTGGTGCCACTGGCCAAGACCCAGGGCCTGCTGCTCAACGTCACGGCCGAGCGCGTGGTTCGCCTGCTACCCCAATTGACTCTCAGCGACGGGGAAGCCGACGACATGGTCGATCGGGTGGTACGCATCCTCCGACTTCACGCCGCCGACGACCGTCAGGCACCGCGTTCGCCGCGGCCCGACGCCCCTCAAACTCCCTGATTTCCCAAGTACGGAATAGCACGCATGGCTGTTAGACATTTTCTCACCCTACTCGACCTCTCTCCGGCGGAACTGGATCAGCTGATCGACCGCGCCATCGACCTGAAGAAAAGCTGGCGCTCGGGAGAGGTCCGCGACTCCCTCAAGAACCGCGTGTTGGCGATGATCTTCGAGAAATCATCCACACGCACCCGGGTGTCGTTCGAAGCGGGCATGACCCAGCTCGGCGGGGCCGCCCTGTTCCTGTCCCCGCGCGACACCCAACTGGGCCGGGGCGAGCCGATCGAGGATTCCTCGCGGGTCATCTCCAGCATGGCCGACGCGGTGATGATCCGCACGTTCGAGCATGAGAAAGTCGAGCGCTTTGCCAGCGTGTCGTCGGCACCGGTCATCAACGCCCTGACCGATGAGTTCCATCCCTGCCAGTTGCTGGCCGACATGCAGGCCTTCCGCGAAGCCCGCGGCCGCATTCAGGGCGCTACCGTGACCTGGATCGGCGATGGCAACAACATGTGCGCGTCCTACATCAACGCCGCCCGCCAGTTCGACTTCAACCTGCGCATCGCCTGCCCGGAGGGCTATGAGCCCGACACCGCCCTGGTCGACGCCAACCGCGACCGGGTCAGCGTCCTGCGGGATCCGGCCGAAGCCGTCCGGGGTGCGCACCTGCTGGTCACTGACGTTTGGGCCTCGATGGGCCAGGAAGAGGAACAGAAGGCCCGTGCCGCAGCGTTCACACCCTATCAGGTCAATCCGCAACTGATGGATCTGGCCGACAAGGATGCCGTGTTCATGCATTGCCTGCCGGCCCACCGCGGGGAAGAAATCTCCGAGGACATGCTCGAGCACCCCGGCTCAGTGGTGTGGAACGAGGCGGAAAACCGCCTGCACGCCCAGAAGGCGTTGCTTGAGTTCCTGATTCTCGGGGCCTGAGCATGCAGCAACCGGCAGCGCCGACGGTGTTCAACGACTGGCTACTGGAGGTCGAGGAACTGGCCTGCGGCTACAACGGCACCCGGGTGGTTGAGAACATCAGCCTGTCCCTGGGACGCGGCGACATCGGCTGTCTGCTGGGGCCCAGCGGCTGCGGCAAGAGCACCATCCTGCGTGCCATCGCCGGCTTCCTCAACCTGCAGGCAGGCGAGATCCGCCTGGCCGGCCAGCCCCTGAGCGTACCGGGCAAGGCGGTGCCGCCGGAAAAACGCCGGATTGGCATGGTGTTCCAGGATTACGCCCTGTTCCCGCACCTGACGGTGGCGGAGAACATCGGCTTCGGCCTGCACCAGCTCGACCGCGAGCAGCGACACCAGAAGGTAACCGAGCTGCTTGACCTGGTCCACCTGCAGGACCTGGCGGACGAGCATCCCCACAGCCTGTCCGGCGGCCAGCAGCAGCGCGTGGCCCTGGCCCGGGCGCTGGCCCCGGAACCCACTCTGATCCTGCTGGACGAACCCTTCTCCAATCTGGACGCCGACCTTCGTCGCCGGCTCAGCCTGGATGTGCGCGACATCCTCAAGACCCTGGGCATCAGTGCCATTCTGGTTACCCACGATCAGCAGGAAGCCTTCGCCATGTGCGATCAGGTGGCCGTGCTCAAGGATGGCCAAATCCAGCAGTGGGATGTGCCCTATAACCTCTATCACGAGCCGGTGAACCGGTTTGTGGCCGGCTTTGTCGGTCAGGGCGGGTTCATCAAGGGCCGGGCCCTGGGGGTGGACAGCATCGAGTCGGAGTTGGGCGTAATCCGCAGCAAGCGTCATTCGGGATGGGTTCCCGGTGCCCTGCTGGATGTCCTGATCCGACCGGACGACATCGTCTACGATGCGAATTCCAGCCTCAAACCGAAGGTGATCGAGAAAACCTTTGCCGGCACCTCGACGCTCTACCGCTTCCAGCTGTCGCCGGAAACCGAGTTCGAGGCCCTGTTCCGAAGCCATCTGGATTTCCGCCTGGGGGAGCAGGTTCCCATCCGGGTCGAGGCCGAGCATCTGATCGCCTTTGAACGCGTCTGAGCGCCTCTCGGCGTCAAGGCCCTGGTGCCGGAGCGGCGCTCCAGGCACAAAAATCCGGACACAAAAAAAGGGGCCGAATAACGGCCCCTCGAAATATGACGAATGAAACAAGGAAAGTTCGTAAGAACTACAACCTCAAGTAGTCATCCCTTACGATCTTGATTATGGGGTGTGTGCACCAACCCGTCAGTGGAGCTTGTGTAGCGGATTGTTACAATGCGTGAGACGCGTCGGCCTTTGTCCAAGTCACTCCGCGGGAGCCGGCGCTCCCTCATGCCGGCGCGGCCAGACCAGGCTGAAAGCCGCTCCGCCCAGTGCCCGGCTGCGTCCCACGAAAGCCTGACCACCGTGCCAATAGAGAATACGGCGCACAATGGATAGCCCCAGGCCGTAGCCGCCGGATGTCCGGGTACGACTGTCATCCAGTCGGGCGAACGCCGTAAACACCTTCTCCCAGTCACTTTCGGGGATGCCCGGCCCGTCGTCCTCAACGTCGACCCGACAGGTTTGCGTATCAAACTGGCAGCGCACCCGAACCGTGCTATTGGCGTAACGGCGGGCATTGCCCACCAGGTTCTGCACCGCCCGGTGAATGTATCGCGGCTCCACGTCGGACAGTCCCCAGGTATCGCTGTCGCCGACAAACTCGGCCTCAATCGACATCTCAGGCGCCAGCTTCTGCTGCTCTTCGACGACCTGGCGCACCAGATCCGCCACATTCGCCTCGCGCAGGCTCATGATCGGCCCGCCCTGCTCAAGCCGCGCGTAGGTGAGGATTTCGTCGATCAGCTCGTCCAGCTCCTGGATGTCGTTGTCGATGCCCGCCAATTGCTTTTCACGGGCCTCATCGGTGGCGCAATCCTCGATCATCTGGACCCCGAAGCGGATCCGCGCCACCGGTGTGCGCAACTCGTGGGAGACCGCGTGAATCATCTCGCGCTGAACTTCCACCAGCCGCTGGATCTGATCCGCCATGCTGTTGAATGAGTGCCCCAACCGCCGCACCAGCCCGCCGCGACGAGTATCGACACGGGCATGGAGCTCGCCGCGAGCGATGCGGACGGCCACCGACTCCACCGATCGCAGGTTGCGATCCACACCGCGCAACAGCAGATACAGGAAAAAACCGGCAATCGTCGCGGCCACCAGGAACACCAGCAGGATCACCGACCAGGCCAACGGCTGGAATGGACTCGGCATGCCCACCTGAACGACGGCGCCGTCCGCCAGCCGCAGATAGACCCGAGCGGAGGCGTTCTTGTCCAGCTGCACGAACGCCAGCCCCCGCTCTACCAGCCGCTCAAGCGTGGCCGGATCGATGCGCTCGGAGTCGTCCGTCACCGGCGCCACCGACACTTCCAACGACTCCGAAAGATTCGACATGATTGCCGGACGCTCCTGGAGCGGGCTGCCGTTGAGATGGGTCAGCACCAGAAGGGCCGTGGCCTCGCACACATCGCGGTACAGATCACGCAAGGTGACGTCGATGATGGCGCCGTCATTGGTCAAACGGCGCAGGCGCACGCCCAGCCCTTCGGTGGACGCGATCACCTGGCCATAGGACAGTCGCTCTTCCGCGATGTCCGACAGGGTCGATTCATCAGCCGGCCGGATCGTCAGGCCGTACAGGCGGTCCAGCCAGGGGTAGGTGACCTGTGGATGGGGCGCAACGGCGAGCCAGTCCATCAGCGGCGTCGCGAAGCGCTCTTTCCAGTCGCGCTCGCGAACGGCATTGAGCCCGGAAAAAAGCCCGGCGGAAAAGGCGAGGATAATCACAGCCACCAGCAGAAGGCGGCCAAACATTTTCAGGAAGGGAACTAGGGGCATAGGGCCTTTCCGTAGCTCGCAATACCCCGCCCGGCAGGCGCCGGGCTTGATCGGGCATTACGTGGAATCAGACAGCGACGTCCCGTCAGGCTTCCTTGACGAACAGATAGCCCTTGCTGCGCACCGTCTTGATGCGACGCGGATGTACCGGGTCGTCGCCGATTTTCGGACGGATCCGGGAGACTCGCACGTCGATCGAACGATCCTGCCCGTCGTATTCGATACCGCGCAGGGCCGTAAAGATTTCTTCGCGGCTCAGCACGCGGCCGGCGCTGGATGCCAGCAGCCACAGCAGGTCGAATTCGGCGCTGGTCAGATCGATACTTTCATTGTTCAGCCAGGCCTCGCGCATGGAGCGATCCACCACCAGGTCATTGAATTCAAGCCGCACCGGCTCCTCAGCGGGCTTGGATTCGGTTGCCACTTCGCCGGTGTCGGTCACCCGCCGCAGCAGGGCGCGAATCCGCGCCAGCAGCACGCGCGGGCGCACGGGTTTGGAAATGTAGTCGTCGGCCCCCATTTCCAGGCCGAGTACCTGGTCCAGATCATCGGTGCGGGCCGTCAGCATCAGGATCGGCCCCGCATAGAAGGGACGCACCCGCCGGCAAATGGACAGTCCATCCTCGCCGGGCAGCATCAGGTCGAGCACGACAATATCCGGCTTCTCGCGGCGGATGCGCTCCACCGCATTGGCACCGTTCCCTTCCA
This sequence comes from Marinobacter bohaiensis, assembly GCF_003258515.1. Taxonomy (NCBI): domain Bacteria; kingdom Pseudomonadati; phylum Pseudomonadota; class Gammaproteobacteria; order Pseudomonadales; family Marinobacteraceae; genus Marinobacter; species Marinobacter bohaiensis. The sequence continues at coordinate 187,918 of NZ_QGEH01000003.1, read as the reverse complement.
CAGAAACGGTCAGGCCGTTGCTTTCCAGATATTCCCGAGTCAGATCCGCCAGGCGTTCATCGTCTTCGACGATGAGAACCCTACATGTCTCGATTGCTTGTTCCACGCCGTCCATCTCTGATTTTGTTTTTCCATTTACAGCCATCTATTCGTGGCCTGCCCAACTGAATTGCATCCTGCGTCAACTCCCTGACGACTCCCCCAAGGGGCCGACCTATTGGCCCCGTTCCGACGCAACCAGCTGATTAATCGATAGACAGGCTACGCCATGTAACACCAATTATACATGTTGTTCGGAAAAATACAGGGAATGACAGCACAGTAACAAGGCGTGACAGGCTTCACCACCCTCGACCATTGTCATGTTGACGTCACGCCCGGTTCATTCAACTGCAATCCTCGATTCATAGGCTCGACGGGAAACGGTCATAAAGAGAAAACTGTCATGCCTGCAGAACAAGCCCGTTCCCTGACCAGCGCCCGTCGCCTGCGTGCGGCCATCACCCGCGACCCACAGCTCGTGGAGGCCGCCCAGCGCCTGCGCTACGATGTATTTTCAGAGGAATATGGATCTGATCTCGGCGCCACAATCCCCGGCATCGACCAGGATGCCTACGACGCTCACTGCGACCACCTGATCGTGACCGACAACCAGACCGGCGCCCTGGTCGCCACCTCACGTGTGCTGCACCAGCGCGACGCCGAGGCCGCCGGCGGGTTCTATTCCGAAGGCGAATTCGACCTGACCGCCCTGCGCGAGATGCCGGGTCATCTGGCCGAGCTGGGGCGTACCTGCGTCCATCCCGATTTCCGCACCGGCGCCACCATCAGCCTGCTGTGGTCATCGCTGGCGGAATACCTGGTCGCCGAGAACGTTGATTACCTGATCGGCTGCGCCAGCATCGGCATGGCCGACGGCGGCCACAAGGCGTGGCGCATCACCCAGTTGCTGCAAAAGCGCTACATGACCGACCTCGATCGTCGCGTCACCCCGCACCGCGCCCTGCCCCACCTCACCAACGTGGCGGCCCAGACCGAGAACCCGTCGGAAGTACCGCCGCTGATCCGCGCCTATATGCGTCTCGGCGCACGGGTCTGCGGCGAACCCTGCTGGGACCCGGAATTCCGCTGCGCGGATCTGTTGGTGCTGCTGGAAGTCGGCAAACTGGCCAGCCGCTACAGCCGCCACTTCATGCGCCCGGCGACGGAGTCCGCGCCATGCTGATGCGGACGCTGCGTCTGGGGGGCCGACTCGGCCTGTTCGCGATCGTCCTGCTGCTGTGCTCGCTGCTGGCGGTCGCCGTATCGCTTACCGAGTGGACGATTCGCCGGCCTATCGACAGGACACCCTTCGCCCGGGCCTGTTTCCAGCTGGCCTCCCGCTGCCTCGGTTTCCAGGTGAACGTGCGCGGCCAACGCCCCGATGGTCCGGTCATGCTGGTCTGCAACCACATTTCCTGGTCCGACATCCCCATCCTGGGGAGCATTGTGCCGCTGCGTTTCCTGTCCAAGGCCGAGGTGCGCAACTGGCCGGTGATCGGCTGGCTGGCCAAGCAGGCCGGCACGTTATTTATCCGTCGCGGCAGTGGCCAGGCCGCGGCCGCCCGGGAAGACATTGCCCGGACCCTGCGGGAGCGCCAGTCGGTGCTGGTCTTCCCCGAAGGCACCACCAGTGTCGGTATTACCGTGCTGCCGTTCCATGGCCGCCTGCTGTCAGCGGCGGCAGAAGCCGGCGTGCCAATCCTGCCCATGACCATCGGGTACCGACGCGACAACCACCCCGACCCGCTCGCACCGTTCATCGGCGACGACAGCTTTGACCGTCATCTGGTGCGCCTGCTAAGGCAACCGGCGGTGACGGTGGATGTGGTCCTGCACGAACCGGTCAGCGTCGCAGCGAATGACGACTTCCAGGTCCTGGCCAGGCAACTGCGCGCCACGGTGGAGGACGGTTTGCAGACCATCCACAACTGCCCGGACAAGCCCGGCGCCACACCGGACTATCCCGCATCACGCCCACGTCTTGGCGGCGCCTGATGGCGCTCAGACCTCCAGCGGCCGGCCGGCGGCCACTTCGTCGTCGGTCGCCTGCCGCTTATCGATGATCTCGAGGTCGAAATACAGGGTAAATCCCGCCAACGGATGGTTGGCATCGACCTTGACCAGGTTGCCGTCGATCGCCACCACCTGCACGATCTGGGCGTCCTCGCCGCTGTTGGTCTGGAACTTCATGCCCGGCTTGAGATCCTCGACGCCGGCGAAAGCCGACCGGGGCACCTTGCGCACCAGTTCCGGATTGGTATCACCGTAGGCCATCTCCGGCGGCACGGTGACTTCCAGGCAATCGCCGATACCACGGTCCTTGACCGCTTCCTCGATGCCCTTGATGACGTTGCCGGCGCCCCACAGGAACTGCAGGGGTTCGGCGCCTTCGGAGGTGTCCACCACTTCGCCGGCGCGGTTCTTGAGCCGGTAGTGGACCGTGTAAACGTATGAGGTCTGCATAACTCTTACCTGTTGCGCCTGCGCAGCCGAACGCAATCGGCGACGCAGGCCTATTGTCTCAGGGCGTGTACCAGCAGCCGCTGGTCCAGCCGTTCTTTCCACGTTGCCGGCACGTCCAGGTCCATGCGTTTGAGCAACGGCGCCAGATCGTCCCCCGCCGGATCACCCCGCAGTGCCTGCCACAGGGTTTTCAGGGTGCCACGGCGGGATGCGGTTGCACTCCGCAGCCGCTGGAGCGCCCCCATCAGGGTCAGCTCATCCTCGGTGAAATCGCAACCGAACGGGAATGTGGGGAAGGCGTCCGGACCGGCCGCCTCCAGTGCCGCTCGCACCGCTTCCGGGGTATTGTGCCGCCAGGACGCCGGCAGCTTGAACGAGGCGTGCACCTTACCGGCTTTTTGCGCCTGTTTCAGCAACTGCGGCTGGAAGCGGGCATCGGCAATTCGGATCAGCGCCAGGTAGACGTCCTCGTCGCACTTGCCGCGCAGGTCCGCAATGCCGTATTCGGTAATCACAATGTCCCGCAGGTGGCGGGGAATCGTGCAGTGGCCGTAACTGAAAACGATGTTCGACTGCAGCCCGCCACTGCCATTGCGGGTACTGCGCAGGGTCAGGATGGAGCGGGCTCGGGGCAGCTCGTGGGCCATGGCGACAAAGTTGTACTGGCCGCCGACGCCACTGACAACCCGGCCATCCTCCAGCCCATCGGAAACCACCTCACCGTCCAGCGTGCACATCATCGCCGAGTTGATGAAGCGGCTCTCGCGCCGCTGCGCCGCCTTCAGGCGCTGGTTGCCGAAACGGTGATCGTACAGGTGGTTGATGAAGTTCACGCTGGTCATACAAATGCTCGCCGCCTGCTCCGGCGACAGCTCGCGCAACTGCTGGTAGAAATCCGCCGGGCCGATGTAGAACCCGCCGTGCAGCACGGTTCCACCATCGAGCCGATCCCCCAGCAGAGTGGCCAGTTGCTCGCGGGCCGCCTCATCGTCCAGATCGGGCTCCAGGCTCAGATCCCCAACGACCAGGCGCCCGCCCTTGAGATCCACCGAGTCGCGGATGATGCCAAAGCGCTGCAGCCACTGGACATCCCGGGCCCGCAACGGCGAATCGATCAGTTCCGCTGCGCGCAGGCGATCCAGGGTTTGCAGTGAGATATCGGGACCGATCTCGCCGGCGTTGATCCGCTCCTGGAGGTCGGCATCGGCATACACCTGGCGGGTGAGAATGCCGGCCTTCATCAGCTGCAGGAACCCGTCCACCATCATTTCACTGCAGCCGTAGAGACCGGTCTCGAAAGGTTCGGTGCCGCCCCACCGCGCCACCATCGGGAAGCGGTCCGCCACTTTCAGATGCTCGAACACCCGGTGCCAGGCGGCGTTCTCCCGGTGTCGCAGGCAGGTGGCGTGAACCACAGCCGCCCCCAGCGAGCCAATCCCGACCTGCAGCGTGCCGCCGTCCTCGATCAGGGTGCTGGCGTAAAAGCCGATCATGTGATCCGCCGGTTTGACCGGCTGCTGGGGAACGGGGAACAACGGGTAATCGTCGGCGGCGTTGTCGTAGAGGACATCGAACACATGGGCCGGTACTTCGGCATCGTTGCCCAGGTACGGCAGAGTGCGATTGACCTCCCCCACCACAGCCACCGGGCGCTCGGCGCTCTCCCGCTCGCGCATCAGCGGAATCAGGTCCAGGGACAGGTCCGGATTGCAGCTCAGACTGACACGGTCGTACTCGCCATCCCCGGGAGACGCCACCATCTGTGCCACCACATTGATATCGAGCGCGAGCAGGTCTCGCACCGCATGCGTGTAATTGGTGCACACGTAGTTCTGCTGCTGGACCGGGTTGTTCAGGCAACTGCCCGCCTGGAAGAAAAACTCCGAGACCCGGACGTTCGACGGCAATCGGCCGGCCTCCACATCGCGCGCATAGGCCAGCTCCGGAATGCGGCCGTACAGGCGCTCGGCAAAGGGCTCGATGAACCGTTTTTCCAGGGAGGATTTACCGCCCGGAGCGAGCGGGGAAATGGCGGTGACAATGTGCAGGCGCAATCCGGTATCGCCCTGGGCCCGCCGGTAGAGGGCGTTGACCAGGTGCACCGGTTTTCCCAGGCCCAGCGGCAGGCCCAACGTAATATCCCGCCCCACCCGTTCGATCAGGGCGTCGACGCATTCTTCAATCCGTGAGGAAACCTGGGGGGTTCGCGCCATAGCCTTGCTCTCCTTGACCATTTTCCGGGCAATGATCACACGAGCCGGGCGGGGTAACAACGGCCAAACGGGGCAAAATCAGTCGGTATGGGTGACAGTATGGAAAGGGAGACAGGCGTCAGAATTCCCACTTCAGGTCGAGACAGGCGCCTTCGTTGACCAGGGCAATGCCATGGTCGGCGTGGATACTGTCATAGGCATAGCGCTTGCCGTCGCTATCGCTCTCGAAAAGACGCAGCCGCAGCAGACGGGAACCGATCTCGGTCAGGGCATCCATGCGAATCTCTTCCTCATCTTCGGTCGGCCGATCATGTTGGGCCGACATGGCTTCGAACTGAGCGTTCGTCAGCGCGTCGTTTTCCGCGGCATCGGCCTTGACCACAAAGGCCAGGGAGTTCAATACCAGCAGGATGATGAAGATTCGAAAAACCATGGCTAACCGCCCGATGAATGCCTGAATTTTGCCCAAAACGTTTAGACATTAGTCTAGCAATGACAGATTTGTAAAACGTGATTTAACGCAAACTTCGACGTATTTACGTCAGGAAGTAAGCAATTATTTGTCAACAAACGGTCAAGCGGTGTAACGGACGATTGCAGCCATCGCCAAGCTGCAACGCGGGGCGAATCGGGACAGGTGGGCTGACACGGACCGGCGAGGGAACCGGTAACCGGCCGGGATCGCTTGGGACCCCGGCCGGAGCAGGGTTACGGGCAGGGATAGGTGAACTCGGTGTGGACCGATTCGATGTCGGACAGGGCCTGCTCGGACAGGGTTACCTGCTCGGAGGCCACATTCTCGCGCAACTGATCCATGGTGGTGGCGCCGATGATGTTGCTGGTCACGAAACCACGGCTGTTAACGTACGCCAGTGCCATCTGGGCCAGGCTCAGACCATGGGCGGCGGCGACGTCAGCGTAGGCCTGGGTGGCGGCATCCGCCCGTTCGCCGTTGTAGCGCTGGAACCGCTCGAACAGGGTCAGGCGCGCACCTTCCGGCTGCTTGCCACCGAGGTATTTGCCGGACAGCACCCCGAACGCCAGCGGCGAGTACGCCAGCAGCCCCACGTCTTCGCGATGGGCGATCTCGCCCAGGCCCACCTCGAACGAGCGGTTGAGCAGGCTGTACGGGTTCTGGATGCTCACCGGGCGCGGCCAGCCGTTCTGCTCCGCCAGCTGCAGGTAGCGCATGGTGCCCCAGGCGGTCTCGTTGGACAGGCCGATGTGGCGGATCTTGCCCTCTTTCACCAGCTCATCGAGCGCCTGCAGGGTCTCCTCGATGGGCGTGGCGTCCTCGTCCGGGTTGTGGGTGTAGCCCAGGCGACCGAAGAAGTTGGTGCTGCGGTCCGGCCAGTGGATCTGGTACAGGTCGATGTAGTCGGTCTGCAGGCGTTTGAGGCTGTCTTCCACGGCGGCGCGGATGTGCGGTCGGGTCAGGCGCGGGCCGTCGCGCAGGTAGTCCAGGCCATTACCGGGGCCGGCCACCTTGGAGGCAATCACCAGATCGTCACGGCGACCGCGCTGTTTGAGCCAGTTGCCCAGGCAGGTTTCGGTGGCACCCTGGGTCTCGGCGCGCGGCGGAACCGGGTACATCTCCGCCGCGTCGATGAAGTTGATGCCATTGGCGGTGGCATAGTCCAGCTGTTCAAAGGCTTCCGCCTCGCTGTTCTGCTCACCCCAGGTCATGGTACCGAGGCAGATCAGGCTGACGTCCAGGTCAGTACGTCCTAACTGACGTTTCTGCATGTGTGCATCTCTCCAATCGGTGGGTTGTTCAGGAATCCGATGTATTGTTCAACGGAATGTCACGGGTCTGTCGCCGAACTGTCATTTGACCTTTCCATAGTGACAGCAACGGGGAACGCCCATTTGACGGGCCTTCCCGGTCGTTCACCCGGACTCGCAGGCTGGACAGAGTAAACCCTACCAACCAACGCATCCAGCCCGCCGCAGTCGCAGTCATGACGGAGCGCACTTGATCCAGCGTCAACGGCACATAGCCATCGTCACCGAGACCTTTCCGCCGGAGATCAACGGGGTGGCGCACACCCTCGGGCAGCTTTGCCAGGGCCTGCGCGCACGCGGCCATCGGCTCTCGGTGGTTCGGCCACGCCAGAAGCAGGAACGCGGAAGCACCGGGACGACCACAGAGTCGGCGAGCCCGGCGTTGGCGGACACCACCCTGACTCTGCCAGGCCTGCCGTTGCCGGGCTATCCGGAGTTGCAATTCGGCCTCGCCAGCGCCCGCCGCCTGGCCCGCAACTGGAAAGCCAGCCGCCCCGACGCCATCTACGTGGCCACCGAAGGGCCCCTGGGCCTGGCCGCCCTGAGCGCGGCGCGGCGGCTGCAGATCCCGGTGTGTTCGGGGTTCCACACCAATTTTCACAGCTACAGTCGGCACTACGGCGCCGGTTTCCTGGAGAAGATGATCGCATCCTACCTGCGCTGGTTCCACAACCGTACACAGCTGACCCTGGTGCCTACCCGACGCATGCAGCAGTCGCTGCACGATCTGGGCATCAGCCCGGTGGGCATCTGGAGCCGCGGCGTGGACTGCGACCGTTTCTCCCCCAGCCGGCGCGACCGCGCCCTGCGAGAACAGTGGGGCGTGAACGAGCGGGACCTGGCGGTGATCCATGTAGGGCGCCTGGCGGCGGAAAAGAACCTGTCCCTGGCGGTGTCCACCTTCGAGCGCATGCGCCATATCCACCCCCGGGCCAAGCTGATCCTGGTGGGGGACGGTCCCATGCGCAAACGGCTGGCCGAGCGCCATCCCGACTACATCTTCTGCGGTATGCAACGCGGCGACGAACTGGCCCGGCACTACGCCTCCGCCGATCTGTTCCTGTTTCCCAGCAAGACGGAAACCTTCGGCAACGTGGTCACCGAAGCCATGGCCAGCGGCCTGGCGTTGGTGGCCTTCGACGACGCTGCCGCCAGCGAGCACATCCGCCACGAGGACAACGGTATGAAAGTGGCGCTGGACGACACCAAAGGCTTCGTCGACGCCGCCCTGCGACTGGCCGACCAGCCGTCGCTGATGAGCCGGCTGCGCAGTCAGGCCCGGCTCGATGCTCTGGACATCCACTGGCCCGGACTGATCGAACAGTTCGAGGCCATTCTCCTCAATCTCCGTTATAAGGAGAGCCGTCATGCCGGCAAGCAAAGCATCTCGATTCTTTGAGCGCGTCGACCAACGGGAATTCCTGCTTTGCCAGAGCATCAACCGCTGCCTGCGCTATCGCTGCGTCCTGCCCTACTTCCGGGTGGTCAGCCGACTCGGCGACGGCTGGTTCTGGTACGCGCTGATCCTCTCGCTGCCGCTGCTGCACCCGGAAGCCGGACTGGCCCTGGCGCTGCTGATGGCGGCCACCGGCCTGGTCTGCACCCTGACCTACAAGAGCCTGAAGAAAACCCTGATCCGCGAACGGCCGTTCATCTCCTTCCCGGCGATCCACTGCGGCACGCCGCCGCTGGACCGCTACAGTTTTCCGTCCGGCCACACCCTGCACGCCGTCTGCTTTAATACACTGCTGGCGCTGACGCTGCCGACACTGGCCCTGGTGATCCTGCCGTTTACCCTGAGCGTGGCGGCGTCCCGGGTGGTGCTGGGGTTGCACTACCCCAGCGACGTGTTGGCCGGTGCGGTCATCGGCAGCGTGATGGGGGCGCTGGCGGTGGAGTTGTTGCCGCTGTTCATGCCGATGGCCTGAGTCCCTGGCCAGGAAAGCCCTTACTCGAACAACCGCAACTGCTGCGTCGGCGCCGACTCCTCGCGGAACCGAACGCCCATCCCCAACAGCCGCACCGGCCGCTCGGCATCGGTGTAGAGCTCATCCAGCAACGGCATGAAGTCGTCCACCGCCGGCGAGGCGATGTTGTCCCGCACCCGTTCCAGCGTGTGGGTGGAAAAATCGCTGTAGCGCAGCTTCACGAACAGCTTGTGGATCGGGCGCGGCTCGGACTTGCGGCCCAGACGCCGCTCCAGGTCGTCTACCAGTGACGCCATGACCCGGTGACAGGCCTCGCGGTTGGGCAGGTCCTGGGAAAAGGTCCGCTCCACCGACACCGACTTGGCGATGCGGGTGACCGCCACCGGCCGGTTATCCTCGCCCCGGGCCATGTGGTACAGGCGCATGCCATGACGGCCGAAACGGTCCACCAGCTCATCCCGGGAAAAGCGCTGCAGCTCGCCGCAGGTGGTCGCTCCCATGGCGTGCAGCTTGCCGGCCGTGACCTTACCCACGCCAAACAGTTTCTCCACGGGCAGATGCAGGACAAAGTCGTCGATGTCCTGTGGGCGGACGACGAACAGACCATCGGGCTTCTGCCAGTCGCTGGCGATCTTGGCCAGGAACTTGTTGGGCGCTACGCCGGCGGACACCGTAATACCCACCTCCTGACGCACCCGTTCGCGCAGATGGCGCGCCATCAGCGTGGCGCTGCCCTTGTGGGCATCGATGCCGGTGACGTCGAGAAAGGCTTCGTCCAGAGACAGGGGTTCGATCAGATCGGTGAGTTCGCGAAAAATGCCCATTACCTGTCGCGACACCGAACGGTAGCGGGCCATATCCACCGGTACGGTGACCAGATCCGGACAGCGTCGCCGCGCCTCGGCCCCGGGCATGGCCGAGCGAACGCCGTATTCGCGGGCCAGGTAGTTGCAGGTGGACACCACCCCGCGCGGGCCGCCACCGCCCACCGCCAGCGGCACCCCGCGCAGGGACGGATCATCGCGCATTTCCACTGCGGCGTAGAAACAGTCGCAGTCCAGGTGAATGATTTTCCGTTCCGCCATACCGACCGTGCTGTCACTCCTGCCCGGAGAGCGTCGTCGACACTCCGCGAGCGCTTGACCCTGCGGCCTCGCCGCCCACAAACTGTACATTCATACAGACTTGTATCTTACCGCTACTTGCCGAGAATGTCAGGATTCAGGAACAGGAGAGCAACACCATGGCCGACCGGTCCCCGGACACCACCGAGATTGAAGCCGCCACGTTCCGCCGACTGGTGGAGCACCTGCGCACCCACACCGAAGTGCAGAACATCGACCTGATGAACCTGGCCGGCTTCTGCCGCAACTGCCTGTCCAAATGGTATCGTGCCGAAGCCGAGGCCCGTGGCGAGGAGCTGTCCGACGCCGCCGCCCGGGAAATCATCTACGGCATGCCCTACGATGAATGGAAAACCAGGTACCAGACCGGCGACAAACAAGCCCACAACAAATCGGACGGCTGATGGACTTCCAGAACGCCCTGCGCATCCACCTGGCCGCTCTCGACGCCGGCCGCTCCGACTTCGAGGACAGCCTTGAGCTGATCGAACGCTTCTTCGAATTCATGCCCACCGCCTTCGACAATGGCCCGGTGCACAACGCCGCCGGCTCGAACAACGGGTCCTGCCGCATCTTCGCCCTGGGCCAGTTGGCCGGGCTGGGGGAGCAGGCGACCCTGGACTGTTTCGGCCGCCATTACCGCTCGGTAATGGCAGATCCGTCCGGTAGCGATCACGCTAATATCCGACAATTCATGAGTACGGGCTGGTCCGGCATTCGTTTCGACGGCCGACCGCTGGTCTTCCGCGCTGAGACGGAAGCCGGCCATACCTCCGACCCGATCCCTTCACCGACCAACAACGGAGAATCTCGCTGATGCCGGACGCGGATGCGATGCAAGCGAGCCAGTGCTTCCAGCTCAAGAGCGCCAACGTCTCGCTGACCGCCCTGGAGCTGCTGTTTTTTGAACCCGACGCCTTTGAAGAAACCCTGCGCGACAAGATCCGGCAGGCGCCGGGCTTCTTCCGGGACATTCCGCTGGTGGTCAACCTGGAAAAATACGAAGGCCCCACCAGCGAGCTGGATTTCTTTCAGCTGATCGGCATCTGCCGTCGCCACAACATCCACGTGGTCGCGGTGCGCGGAGGCGACGACGACCAGCGCCGCCTGGCCCGCAACGCAGCCCTGGCCCTGCTGCCGGCGACACCCCAGCGCCAGGCCGCGCCGGAACCGGCCGAGGCCGACGAACCGGCGCCCGAGCCGGTCGCCACGCCGGACGCCGAATTGCGCAACAGCCACCCGGCACCGGGGGCGGCTCGGATCGTGACCCAGCCGGTGCGGTCCGGCCAGCAGGTGTATTCGCCGGACGGCGACCTGATCATCCTGGCGCCGGTCCAGGCCGGGGCCGAAGTGTTGGCGGCGGGCAACATCCACGTCTACGGACCGCTGCGCGGGCGCGCCCTGGCGGGCGTCCACGGGCTGGCCGGAGCGCGGGTTTTCTGCCAATCGCTGGAGGCGGAGCTTGTGTCCATTGCGGGACACTATAAAATTTCGGAAGATCTGCAGGAGCAGGGTTGGAAGAAAGCAGTTCAGCTACAGCTGAAGGACGATTTGCTGGTGGCCACACCCCTCGACAAATAACGAAAAACGCGCCCGGCCGGCGACAGGGCTCTGTCATCCCGAGAAAGGCCCGAGGCGCACAGGACAGTCCCGGCCCTGCAAGGCAGACTATAAAACCATGACACTTTTCACTTTCAGCAAACAGGACTGCAACCTTGGCTAAAATAATCGTCGTTACCTCAGGTAAGGGTGGCGTGGGCAAGACCACGACCAGCGCCTCGATCAGCACCGGACTGGCCCGTCGTGGCAACAAGACCGTGGTCATCGACTTCGATGTGGGCCTGCGCAACCTCGACCTCATCATGAATTGCGAGCGGCGGGTGGTGTACGACTTCGTCAACGTGATCCAGGGCGAAGCCTCCCTCAACCAGGCGCTGATCAAGGACAAGCGCGTGGACACGCTCTACATCCTGCCGGCGTCCCAGACCCGCGAAAAAGAGGCGCTGACCCGCGAAGGCGTGGAGAAGGTGCTCAACGAGCTGTCCGAAACCTTCGACTACATCGTCTGCGATTCCCCCGCTGGTATTGAGCACGGCGCCCAGATGGCGCTGTACTACGCCGACGAAGCCATCGTCGTGACCAACCCGGAGGTGTCCTCCGTGCGGGATTCCGACCGCATACTGGGCATTCTGCAAAGCAAGTCCCGCCGTGCCGAGATGGGTCTGGACGCGGTCAAGGAGCACCTGCTGCTGACCCGTTACAACCCGGATCGGGTGGACAAGGGCGACATGCTGTCCGTCGCCGACGTGGAAGAGATTCTTGCCATTCCCCTGCTGGGCGTGATCCCGGAGTCCCAGGTGGTGCTGAACGCCTCCAACCAGGGCGTACCAGTCATCCTGGAGGACGACAGCGACGCCGGTCAGGCCTATGAAGACGCCGTCGGCCGCCTGCTGGGCGAAGAGCGCGAGCACCGCTTCCTGACTGCGGCCAAAAAGGGATTCTTCTCACGCATGTTCAAGGGGTAAGGCGGCATGAGTTTTCTCGATTACTTCCGCAGTCGCAAAAAGAACACGGCCAGTGTCGCCAAGGAGCGCCTGCAGATCATCGTCGCCCACGAGCGCGGCATGCGTGACCAGCCGGATTACCTGCCGCAGTTGCAACAGGAGCTGGTGGCGGTGATCCGCAAGTACGTGCAGATCGACGACGACATGGTGCAGGTGGAGCTGGACCGCACCGACGAGTGTTCGGTGCTGGAACTCAACGTGACGCTGCCCGAACATCAGCAGTAATTCGCGGCCGGCTGCGGCCGGTCCGATGCCCGCTCACCAGCGGGCGTAGTGATCCTCCACCAGTCCGGGCAGGCCGGACACCTCGACCGGCCGGTCCGCGGGATCGCGGACCGTGCCTTCGAAATGCCCCACGTACTGACGAAAGTTGGACGCCAGCCAGAAGGCATTGATCCGCTCACGCCGCACGCCTTGAGGCCGAAACACCAGATCGACCCGCCCGTCGCTCGTGCTCACTCGCCAGGCCGCCTCCGGCTGGTAGCGATCAAACTCGAACCGCGCCAGGTCCAGCTTGATGCGCTCGCCGTCCAGCCAGAGGGCGTTTTCCGTCACCCCCGTTTCGTTCACCCCCGCCGCCAGATTCAGCCCCAGGCTGCGCCCGTCCGCTGTGCGCCCGGCGATACAGGCCCAGTTCCACGCCGTGTCCCGGCGCATGAACCCGCCGCTCCAGTCGATCGAGCCGCGCATCGATGCGTCGGTCTGGTAACGCCGCGGCCCCCACTCCACCGAACCGCTTACCGCCAGCCCGGCCGACTTGCGGGTAAAGACCCAGCCGTCGTAACCGGCGCGGCTGCAGACCCGCAGGGGCGCGTTGTCGCCGCTTAAGGTGAGATCCAGGTGCATGTCTCCCGCCATCCCCCGCAAGTGCCGGCGACGGCCCTCGCCCTGGATGGTCAGGCGAACGCCGGGACGGGCAAAGCGGTCGCAACCGATCTCGGGATAGGGTTCGCAGGCGCTCCCCCAGCCCAGCGGGTTAAGCCAGCTGCGCTCGACCAGCTCGCGCGAACCAAAATCGTAGAGGTAGCAGAAGGCATTGGCGACCCGCCCCAGATCCACCAGCGCCAGCCCCAGCACCCACTCTGGCCCCTGCACGCTGATGAACTGGAAATGGTTGTAGCGCCGCTGTCGGGCCCGACGGGACAAGGGCCGGTCCATCACCGATCGCAGGTCGTGGTCGAGGTAGTTGATGCGCTCGACGGGCTGGTCCAGCTCGCCCCAGAGCGGCTGGCCGCGGGCATTGATGAGGTCCATGGTGTGGTCTGTCCTTGATCGCGTTATCGTTGTTGTATCGGCGCACCGGGCGGCGATGCCAGGCCGATCAGGCCAATCCGGGCGGACCGGCCGCGATGCGCCAAAGTGCCGCACAGGTGGCATTTCCGCCTTCCGGCGGTTGTTACACTAGCGTCCGTGTCCCTGGAAAAGAAGGCCTTCATCGTGCGACTGACGCCCCGAGCATGCCCGTCCCTCCTGTTCGCCGCCCTGCTTGGTTGCCCGGGCCTGAGCGCGGACGCCCTGCCCGGCCCCGACGCCAACTGGCAGCTGCGCGAGGAGAGCGACGGCATCCGGATCTACACCACGGCGGTGCCAGGGTCGGATTTCGAGGCGTTCCGGGCCGTGGCGGACCTGGACGCCTCGACCAGCCGGTTGATGGCGGTGCTGGTCAATCCCGCATCCTGTACCGAATGGGTCCACAACTGCGTGGAATCGGAGGCATTCGGCAGCGGCGGTTTCGGCGACCGTTACGCCTACTCGGTCAACGACATGCCCTGGCCCGTGCAGGACCGGGACTACGTGATCCGCATCCGCACCCACGGCGAGCAGGCTTCGGGCGTGGTGGACATGTACCTCAGTGCCGTGCCCGGTGCGCGCCCGGAACGGGACGACTACATCCGCGTCGACCAGTCCGACACCCATTACCGCTTCGAACCGCTGGGACCGGAGCGCACCCGCCTGACCTGGGTCCAGCACACCGAGCCCAACGGCAGCATCCCCAGCTGGCTGGTGAACTCGCTGGTGGTGGACATCCCGGTAAAATCCATCCGCAACCTTGAGCGGGTTGCGCGCTCGCCCCGCTACGCCGGTTACGAGCTGGTATTTGATGACGCCGGCAAGCTGGTGGACGTGGTTCGATCCAGTCAATCGGAGGGTGACGCGCCCTGAAAGAGCGTATAAGCTTTGCGGTAAGAATTCCCGTTTTCCAACGCGGGGATGCAGGCAAAGGTGCCGCCAGAGCACCGCGTCTGTCGGTACAACCGAGGGCCACCTGCAGTCCGGGACCGGACAGGACTCCGGGCTACCGGACACAAAGGTTTGCGGGCCCCAGCGTCAGAGCAGGATAGCGACAATGACGGTTCTCGCACGCGAGATCATGACACCCAGCGTAAAAGCCGTTCCCCAGTCCTGGACGATGGACCAGTTCACCCGGTTCCTCACCGACCACGAGATCACCGGCAGCCCGGTCAGCGACGACCACGGTCGCATCATCGGTATCGCCACCCTCAAGGACGTCGCCGAATTCCGCTGGTCTTCCTCCCGGCCGTCCGACGCCGAACAGCAGCTCACCCCTGAAGAAGCCCGGGAAGCGCGCCGGCTGCGCATGTTCATTTTCGAGGAGATGAGCAAGCTGCCGGTGGAAGTCCGGGACATCATGACGCCCATCGTGGTCTCGGTCGCCGAAGACACCCCGGTGCGCGAGATCGCCGAGCTGATGATGGAGGAGCACCTGCACCGCATCTTTGTCACCCACGAAGGAGAAGTCACCGGCATCATAACCACCTACGACATGCTGAAGCTGATCTCCGACGACGCCCTGGCCCGGCGCTGCCTCGCATGACGGCGAGCGCCGAAGCCACCGCGGAGACCGATCAAAATAGCCATTGCGAGGTATCGAGCCCTATGCCCTCAGCACCGCAAGAGCGGAAAAAGATGTACGTCCTCGACACCAACGTCCTGATCCACGACCCCAACGCCCTGCTCAACTTCGAAGAACACGATGTGATTATCCCCATGACCGTCCTGGAGGAGCTGGACAGCCTCAAGTCCGGCAAGCAGGCGGTCGCTGCCGACTGCCGCCAGGCCATCCGCAACATCGACAAGCTGCTGGGCGATGCCAGCCCCAAAGACATCGAGCGGGGCGTCCCCATTGTGCGGGCACGCAAGGCCGAACCGCTGGGGACGCTGTCGATCCTGATGAGCACCGAGCACACCGGCAATCACGCGCTGCCCGAGCACCTCAACGACAACAAGATCATCAACACCCTGGCCGCGCTGCAGGTACGCAACCCCGAGCAGGACATCATCCTGGTCAGCAAGGACATCAACATGCGCCTCAAGGCGCGCGGCTTCGGCGTGGAAGCCCAGGACTACCACAACGACCAGCTACTGGACGACATCGACCTGCTGCCCAAGGGTTACCGGCAGTTCCCCAACTCCTTCTGGGACACCATCAACAAGGTGGAGACGATTCAGCGCGAGGGGGTGACCGAGCACATCCTGCGGCGCGAAGGTGAGCTGCAGAAGCTCAACATCAACGAATTCGTGCTGGACGAGCAGGGCTTCGTGGGCAAGGTGGTGGACATCGAGGACGACCGTCTGGTGCTACAGGACCTGCACCAGCACGACCTGATGAACAAGGAAGTCTGGGGCCTGATGCCGCGGGACATCTACCAGGGCATCGCCCTGAACCTGCTGATGGACCCGGACGTGCACCTGGTCAACCTGACCGGGTCGGCCGGTTCGGGCAAGACCATCCTGGCCCTGGCCGCGTGCATCGAGATGACCGTCGCCAGCAAGACTTACAAGCGCATCATCGCCACCCGCAGCACCCAGGGGCTGGACGAGGACATCGGCTTCCTGCCCGGCACCGAGGCGGAGAAGATGGAGCCCTGGCTGGGCGCGATCGTGGACAACCTCGAAGCCCTCCACGAGGACGACGAGAACATGACCGCCAGCGTCGACTACATCCTGTCCAAGGTGCCGCTGCACTTCAAATCCCTGAATTACATCCGCGGGCGCAGTTTCCAGCACAGCCTGATCATCATCGACGAGTCCCAGAACCTGACACCGCACCAGATCAAGACGATCATCACGCGGGCGGGCAACGGCTCCAAGGTGATCTGTCTGGGCAACCTGGCGCAGATCGACACGCCCTACCTGAGCGGCCTGAGTTCCGGTCTGACCTACATGACCGAGCGCTTCAAGGGCTTCCGCCACGGTGGGCACATCCACCTGCAGGGAGTGCCGAGATCGGCCCTGGCGGAGTTTGCGGAAGCGAACCTGTAGGGAAACGTTTCAGGGAGCAGGCAAGACTCCAGGACCAGCCTGCTCCCCACTCGCGGCTCCCACGTTATGTAGCCGAAACGTCAGTTTCGGTGGGCCTGCTAGGACCCTTTCTTTTCAGGCAACCGATCACTTCTCTGTCGGGTGCTCATGACGCCTCCGAAACTGACGTTTCGGCTACATGTGACGCCTTCAATCCGCCACCCGATGCACCAACCACCTCGCCGCCGTCTTACCGCTCCTGATCGTCCCAGGGATGCATCGGCATCACGGCCTCGGTCACCTCGGGGTCGAACTTGGAGCGGAAATAATCCATCGCCTTCTCGGCCTCGGCCAGTTCGTCGAAGCGGGCGATGTGGTAGATCGCCTCCCCCTCGTTCACCAGCGGCAGGTTGTTCATGCCGATGACGATGCCGGACACGGACGCCAGCAGCGCGGTTTCGGTTTCGCCGAAGGGGTCGGCGATGATCGCCAGCTTCTGGCCCTTGCGCACCCGCGCACCGAGTCGCACGATGGGGCGCATGATGCCGTCGATGTCGGCCCGCACCCACATGGAGTTGGCGGCGATCTCCGAACGCTTCTTCACCTTGATGCGTGAGGCCTTCTCGGGAAGCATGTCCAGCGCACGCATCACGCGGATGATGCCTCGCACGCCGCTGGAGATGACCACGTCGTCAAAACGCAGCGCCTCGCCCCCCTCGAAGGTCACCACCGGGATATCCAGCGAATCGGCATACTCACGCAGCGTGCCCTCCCGCAGGCTGGCGTTGAGGATCACCGGCGCGCCGAACGCCTCGGCGATGCGGATGGTCTCCGGGTTCTTCAGCTCGGCGCGGATCTGCGGCAGGTTGAAGCGATGAATGGCCCCGGTGTGCAGGTCAATGATGTGGCTGACCTGTTCCATGATCTGGGTGCGGAACAGGTAGGCGATGCGTCCGCCCAGCGAACCGGTCTCCGAGCCCGGGAAGCACCGATTCAGATCGCGACGGTCCGGCAGGTAGCGGGTGCGCTGCACGAAACCGAACACGTTGACGATGGGCACCGCCACCAGGGTTCCGCGCAGATGACGCAGCGCCCCATAACGCAGCACCCGGCGGATGATCTCCACGCCGTTGATCTCGTCGCCGTGGATCGCCGCACAGACCAGCAGCACCGGCCCGTCGCGACGACCGTGCACCACTTCCACCGGAATGTGCAGGGGCGTGTGGGTGTACAGCTTGGCCACCGGCACTTCCACGGTCTTGCGGGTGCCTGCCGGAATCTCCTCGCCGGCAATCACGAATGGGGCTCGCGCCATGATCAGCCTCTCCCACCTTTTGTTCTTGTCTTCCAGGGTTTCTGGTTCTTCTCGGTCCAGTCGATGATCATGCCCGCCACGTTCTTGCTGGTGGCGGTTTCAATGCCTTCCAGGCCCGGTGACGAATTCACCTCCATCACCAGCGGCCCACGCGACGAGCGCAGCAGATCCACCCCGGCCACATTCAGGCCCATGGCCTTGGCGGCGGCAATGGCGGTACGGCGCTCTTCCGGGGAAATGCGCACCAGCGAGGCAGTACCGCCCCGATGCAGGTTGGAGCGGAACTCACCCTCCCCGGCCTGGCGTTTCATGGCGGCAATCACCTTGTCGCCGATCACGAAGCAGCGAATGTCAGCGCCGCCGGCCTCCTTGATGAACTCCTGCACCAGGATGTCCGCCTTCAGGCCCATGAACGCCTCGATCACGCTCTCGGCCGCCTTGCGGGTTTCCGCCAGCACCACGCCGATGCCCTGGGTACCCTGCAGCAACTTGATCACCACCGGCGAGCCGCCCACCATGCGGATCAGCTCGGGCACGTCGTCCGGCTTGTTGGCAAACCCGGTGACCGGCATGCCCACGCCCTTGCGCGCCAGCAGTTGCAGCGAGCGCAGCTTGTCCCGGGAGCGGCTGATGGCCACCGACTCATTGACCGGAAACACGCCCATCATCTCGAACTGGCGCAGCACCGCCGTGCCGTAGAAGGTCACCGACGCACCGATGCGCGGGATCACCACATCGAAGTCGTCCAGGATCTCCTTGCGGTAATGGATCTCCGGATTGGCGGAGGTGATGTTCATATAGCAGTGCAGGCAGTCGATCACCCGCACGTCATGGCCCCGGTTCAGCCCCTCTTCCACCAGGCGGCGGGTGGAATAGAGCGATTTGTTGCGGGACAGGACAGCAATCTTCATGAAGTACTCCCTGCGGCCGGATCACCGGCCAGATAAGAATGTTGGGGATCCACCAGCGCCTTGCCGGCCATGGCCGTGCGCCCGAGGAGCATCCGGAAGCGCATGGTGTCGCGATTGGTCAGTGTCATTTCGATGGGCCAGCTGACGGCACCCACCTGGACCGACGTCAGGATCACCAGGCGCTGCTCGCGGTGGCCGCCGGAGTCGGACACGAGCCGCTCGTCCAGTACCGCGGCATCGCACTCGATCACCTTGTGCAGGTTGTTCTGTTCCGGATGGACCCAGAAGCGCACGCGACGTTCCTCACCTTCGGTGTAGGTTTCCATGCGAAACGTGTGCAGGCACGAGGTGCGCGCCCCGGTGTCGATCTTGGCCTTGATCCGCTCGATGCCCAGGTCCGGCAAAGCCAGCCATTCACGCCAGCCCAGTGCCACCCGCTGATCGCCCGTTTGTGTTGCCTTCGTCTTATCGCTCGTCATCGGTTACTTCCTGTCGGTTGTCATCCCTGATCAGCTCAATCCGGAAAGGTTGCGACGCACTTCCGGCGTAGACACTGGTGTGCGGAAACGGAATCTCCACCTGCTCCCGGTCGAGCAGGGCCTTGACCGCCTCCATCATGGTGCTGCGTCCTTCCAGCACCTTGTCCGCGGGCACCCAGAAGGAGAATTGCAGGTCCACCGACGAGGGCCCGAACGCCGTGGTCAGCACGAACGGCTTGGGCTCCTCCAGACAAACCGTGCTCTCCTCGGCCAGCGAAAGCAACAACTGCTGCACCCGACGAATATCCTCGCGATAGGCGATCCCGACGGTCAGGTCGAGCCGCCGGATCGGGAAGCGCGAGCGGTTGATCACCCGGGTCTTGATCAGCGTCTCGTTGGGGATGCGCACGTACAGATTGTCCGCCGTACGCAGTTTAACGCTGAGCATGTCGATGCCGATCACCTCGCCAATGGTGCCGTCCACCTCGATGAAGTTGCCAATTTCGAACGGCTTCTCCACCAGCAGAAACAAACCGCTGATCATGTTGGACGCCGAGGTCTGCGAGGCAAAGCCGATCGCCACCGTCAGGATGCCCGCCGCGCCGAGCAGCACGTCCGGCGCGAACCCCGCCTCGCGCAGCGCCGCGATGATAAAGATGACGAAGATCGCGTAGAACACCACACGGCCGAACAGCACGGTCACATGCCGCGACGAGCGGCTGCCCAGCAACCGGGCCATCCCGCGGGACGCCGCGGTGGCGAGAACGAACCCCAGAGCCAGCAGCACCACAACCCGCAGCCAGGCGCCCCAGTCTATCGACCCCAGCTCCGCCGCCAGTGCGCCGCCTATATCATCCATTTCATCCCGCTCCTCGTTAAGCCCCTGTCGCGGCTCAGATTACCCAAAAATCCGGTCCAGCGCCTTGGTCAGCACGCCGCGGTCGTGCCAGGAGCGGGCCTCCGCCAGCTTCTCGCACTCACCGGCCTCCGCCGGCAGGCGACGAGCCACCCGCAGGGACGCCTGCGCCATCTCCGTCTCGCACACCACCGTTACCTGGGGCGTCCACAGTTGGTCGCGCTCATTTCGGTACAGCGGCAAAGACGGTGTCGGCAGGCTGAACCGCTCCAGCAGCAGAGGCTCCTGACGGCGGTTACAGATTCGCACCGGACTGATCGCCCGCCAGGGCCGCTTGGGTACCGCATCCAGCACCAGCCGCGCATAGGTGGGCGCGGTGTAGCACAGCTCGCCATCCATGGTGGTACGCCCGACCCAGGTCAGCGAGGGTTCCGCCAGGGGCAGTTCCATCAACTGGGTGCGGGTTCGCCCCACCAGGATCCGCAGCCACACCAGGGTAGCCACGTAGATGGTGCACTCCCGACCGGCCGGGATGGTCAGCGGCTGGTAGGGCCGGATCATGGTCGGTCGATCCGCCATGGCCGGCATGAACAGCAGGTCGCCGTCCTCGTCCGGGCGGATGAAGCGATGCTGTTTGACCTCGCTACCGGGCAACACATGGCTGACCTGTTGACGCCACTCCGTGCGATCGGTCTCGCCGGCGTTGCGCTCCCAGCGCACCTGCCACTCGTTGTCGAGCAGGGTCACCCAGAAACGGGTCTCGCTCAGTTCGTGTTTCTGGGTCTGGCCGGACGCCAGGTTGTAGGTGTGATTCCACGCGCCGGATTCGTTGGGCACCGTTTCCATGGTCTGCTATCAAACTCGCTGATGGGGACGGCGCAGGCCGCCCGCGGTCAATAAGGCGCTCTATTTAGACCGTAACCCGGTCCGGCTCAAGTACGCACTACTGCGGACAGGCCCGGTGCGCCTTGAACACCTATAAAATTCAATAATTTCATTTAACTATAATCCAATCACCGGCATCCCGCGAATACATGGGAGTAACGGATTCAAAACAGGACACCGAACTTCATGCCCCAACTCGTCTGGTTCCGCAACGATCTCCGCGTCGCCGACAACCCGGCTCTGGTGGCCGCCTGTCAGAGCGGCGAGGCCGTGGAGGCCTGCTTTTTCGTCACGCCCGACCAGTGGCAGTCGCACGATCTGTCACCGGCGCGGGCAGCCCTGATGCTGGATCATGTCGAGGCCCTGGGGCAACGCCTCGCCGGTTTGGGCATCCCGCTGCACATCGTCGAGGTGGCGGACTTCGAAGCCAGTCTGTCGACACTGGAAACGCTGGTACGGGATCAATCTATCAACACGGTCCACATCAACGAGGAATATGGCGTCAACGAACGCCGGCGAGACAAAGCCGCCCACCAGAGGCTGCAGGCCTCGGGCGTCACGCTCCACAAATACCGCGACCAGACCGTGGCGCCGGTCGGCGCGGTGCTGACCGGACAGGACCAGCCCTACTCGGTCTTTACCCCCTTCTCCCGTCGCTGGTGGGACTGGGTCGAACAGAACCACCCGCAAACCCTGGCCATTCCCGCCCCGCACAACGCCAGGCTGGCCGCACCGCCGCGACCGGCCACGCCGAACGGGTTCGGGGACGCGCCGCCCGCGCTCGTACGAACCGGTGAGGACGCGGCCCACGATGCCCTGCAGGCCTTCCTGGAAGAACGTGGCGCACGCTATAAGGAGGATCGGGACTTTCCCGCAGTGGACGGCACCAGCCTGCTGTCGCCCTACCTGGCCAGCGGCATCCTGTCCGGTCGCCAGTGCCTGCAGGCGGGGCTGGACGCCTTGAGACAGCAACCGGACGCCACCGGCATCCGCACCTGGCTCAACGAGATCTGCTGGCGCGACTTCTACGTCAACATCCTCTACCACTTCCCCCGGGTCAGCATGCACCGGGCGTTCAAGCCGGAAACCGAGGCGCTGACCTGGAACGATGCCGGCGAGACCCTGACCGCCTGGCAGGAAGGCCGCACCGGTATTCCCATCGTCGACGCCGCCATGCGCCAGTTGCGGCAGACCGGCTGGATGCACAACCGCCTGCGCATGGTGGCGGCCATGTTCCTGTCGAAGAACCTGTTCCTGGACTGGCGTTTGGGGGAGGCCTGGTTCATGCGCAACCTGGCGGACGGGTATCTGGCATCGAACAACGGCGGCTGGCAGTGGAGCGCCTCCACGGGCACCGACGCGGCGCCCTACTTTCGGGTCTTCAACCCGGCCACCCAGAGCGAGCGCTTCGATCCACGCGGCGATTTTATCCGGCAGTACGTGCCGGAGCTGCGTGACCTGGACAACAAGCGCATCCACAACCCGGCCGCCGGCGGCACGGTGCCGAAGGGCTACGTGCGCCCGATCGTGGACCTGAAAAGCTCACGCAAGGAGGCCATTGCCCGCTTCCAGGCACTCAAGGATTAGTGCTCAAGAGTTCGAGTGCACCAGAATCCAGAGCAGCAGCGCGGCGTTGAGCAATAGGGACGTCACGGCGATCACCGGCCAGCGTTCGGCGGGCACCCGCTCCATGAGCGGCGGGTTGGCATCCGGCAGCAGCTTGGGGTTCGGATGTGCCAAGTCCTGCAGGAATTCCGACAGCGCCGGATAGCGCTCTTCCGGCCGAAAAGCCACGGCCTTCTCCAGGCAGGCGTCGAGCCACACCGGCAGGTCCGGACAGACCTCGCGGGCGCTGCGATACCGCAGCCGCGATCGGGCCGACGATTTCGGCGGGCGGGCGTAGGGCAGCCGTCCGGTCAGCATCTCGTAGGCGATCACGCCCAGCGCGTAGCGGTCGGACGCCGGCGTGGGGCGATCGCCGTCCAGGCACTCCGGCGGCGCGTAGCGTTCGGTGCCCAGGTAGCCGTCCTCGTTCCAGGGCACGTCGATCTGCTCGATACCGCGAATGCGCACCGCGCCCAGATCGATCAGCTTCACCGTGCCGTCGCGGTCGATCACGATGTTTTCCGGCTTCAGATCCTGATGCACCATTTCCAGCCGGTGCAGCGCCCGCACGCCGGCGGCGATCTGGCGCACGATGCCACGCACCTCCGCCGGCGACGGCCGCGGGTGGTCGTTCATCCATTCCCGCAGCGTGGGGCCATCCACGTACTCGGTCAGGCAATACAGGCATTGGCGCTGCTGCGGTGGTTCGATCGAGCGCACCACATGGGGGCTGCTGACCCGACGCGCCACCCAGGCCTCGGTGAGGAAACGGTCGATGTAAGCGGGATCATCCTGGAAATTGGGGGACGGGGTTTTCATGATCACCAGCGGCCGGCCGTCGTCCGGCGACGCCAGGTAAACGTGGGTGCGTCGGCTGGCGTGGATCTCGCGGATGATGCGGTAGCCGTCCAGGGACTGGCCCGGCCGCAACGGCGGCGGGAACGGGAGTTCGCTGAGCCGCTCGTAGTGGGCGTCCAGATCCTGGGCCGGCAGGTGATCCACAGCCACCACCTGGGCGCTGAGGTTGTCGTTGCTGCCCGCTTCCAGTGCGTGGGTCACCAGCCACTCGGCGCCGGTTTCGGGATCGTCGATGGACGCGCCCTCGATCAGCTCCGCTCGCTGCAACACGCCATGCACGCCGTCGGTGGTGAGGATCAGCCGGTCCCCCGGCTCCAGCGTCAACCGGCGCGCGTCGATCTCCACGTTCAGCTCCACGCCCATGGCGCGGGACAGCGCCTGGCGCGACGTACCCATCACCACATGATGGTCCTGGGTGAGACATTCCAGATCGCCACCG
The DNA here is from genome assembly GCF_003258515.1 of Marinobacter bohaiensis. NCBI lineage: Bacteria > Pseudomonadati > Pseudomonadota > Gammaproteobacteria > Pseudomonadales > Marinobacteraceae > Marinobacter > Marinobacter bohaiensis. Next base: position 164,188 of record NZ_QGEH01000003.1, on the reverse strand, counting down.
CGCAGCAGGTACACGCGGCTGTCGCCGACGTGGAACACGTAGGCCCGGTTGTTCTTGATCACCAGGCCGCTGAAGGTGCAGACCATGGCGCTGCCGCTGCCGTGACGCGCCTGGCCGCGGCCATGCAACCAGCGGTTGAGGGCGCCCAGCACACGGCTGGCGGAGGTTTCCACGCTCCAGGAATCCGGCGTGCTGTAGTAATCGTGCAGGAAGCCTTTGACGCAGGCTTCCGCCGCCTCGCGGCCGGCACTGGAGGCACTGACGCCGTCGGCGATCACCGCCGCCACGCCCTTCAGCGCCAGCGCCTCGCCTTCCGGGTAGCGGGCGCCCAGGCTGTCCTGGTTTTCCGGCTTGCGCCCGGCCGCGCTGTGCTGGCCCAGGCGCACCTGCAGTCGTCCGCTCATGGCACTTCGATCATCCGCACCGAGCCGTCAGGCATGACTTCGCTGGTCTGCGGACTGGGCTCGTCCATGAACACCGCCACCAGCACCAGGATCGCCAGGGCCACGGCGCCCAGCACGAAGAAGAACACGGCCGGCGACACCTGCGCCAACACCACCAGGAAGATCACGCCACCGACGTTGCCGTAGGCACCGGCCATGCCGGCCACCTGCCCGGTGAGGCGTCGCTTGACCAGGGGCACCGAGGCGTAGACCGCCCCGCAGCCGCCCTGCACGAATACCGAGCAGAACAGCACCAGCAGCACCGCGAGCGGCAGCGGCCAGGCGCCGTCGATCTGCCCCATCAACAGGTAGCCCACGCTGATCCCGGCGAGCATCACCAGGGTGATCAGCTTGCGGCCGAAACGGTCCGCCAGGTAGCCGCCACCAGGACGCCCGATCAGGTTCATCAGGGCGAAGCTACCGCCCAGCATGCCCGCCAGCACCGGTGAAATATCGAACGTGTCGAGGAAGTACAGTGGCAGCATGGATACCACCGCCAGCTCGGAACCGAAACTGGCCATATAGACCAGGTCCAGCAACGCCACCTGCTTGAAGGCGTAGCGGTCGAATGCCGGCACCGGCTTGTGGAAGACGTGACCGTTGATCTGCCAGATGCGCACCAACTGGAACACCAGCATGATGGCAATCACCCCGTAGATCAGATTGGTGGTGGTCGCCCCCACCAGGCCGAGCTTGGCCGGCCCCAACTGCCAGGCAATCAGGCCCATGGCCAGGAACAGCGGCAGGTTCATCAACACGTAGAGAACGAAATCGCCCTTGCTGGTGACTTCCATGGCGCCGCCACGCTTGGGCTTGAAGTAGGTGGAGCCTTCCGGCGTGTCCTTGACCATGATGAAGAAGACCACGGCGTAGAGCATGGCGATCACGCCGGTGGTGCCAACGGCCCAACGCCAGCCGTCATCGCCACCGAAGAACAGCGCCACCGCTGGCATGGACAGGCCGGCAAAAGCCGCCCCGAAGTTGCCCCAACCGCCGTAGATGCCTTCCGCCAGACCCAGCTCCCGGGCCGGGTACCATTCGCTGATCAGGCGGATGCCCACCACAAAACCGGCGCCCACGAAGCCCAGCAAGAAGCGGGTCAGCGCCAGCTGCTCGAAGGATTCCGCCAGGGCAAAGCCCAGACAGAACACGCCGGATAACGCCAGCACCAGTGCATAGACCCGACGCGGGCCCAGGGTATCCACCAGCATGCCGATCAGGATGCGGGCAGGAATGGTCAGCGCCACGTTCAGCAGCAGGATGGTGTTCACTTCACTGGTGGTCAGGTTGAACTGCTCGCGGATGGTGACCATCAGCGGGGCGTGGTTGAACCAGACCAGGAAACTGATAAAGAACGCGACCCAACTGAGATGCAGGATCCGGGTCTTACCCCGGAACGCGAAAAACTGGAAGGATTGTTCCGACATAACGCTGCCTTGAACCACAAACGTGAATGGCCTCGGGCAGGCTGCCTGTCTGCAGGAAGGGAGTGGGGAAAAGCGGGCCAGCGCGGAGCGCCGTCCTCGGGACCGACTGTCCTCATAAAGGACATCACTCACCTTCCAAGCAGTGACGCCCTTGCCAACAGCCTTTCCCGGAGTGGAGATACAGCGGAAGAGAAAGCAAGCCACATACCAGTTGCGCCAAATCGGCGCAGGGACGGGTTCAGCGGTTTGTTATTGCCCGCCTGGACCCGCGCGTTCCGCACCAGCGGAACGCACAAAGCCGTGTCTCTGCCTTATTCGAGTGCGCCGCCGCTGCGGGCCGGCCCACAGATGGGGCACGCCGGGTCCCGCACCAGCTTCATCTCGCGCCATTCCATGCGCCAGGCGTCCAGCAGCAGCAGGCGACCGGTCAGGGATTCTCCCACGCCGGCGATGACCTTGATGGCTTCCATCGCCTGGCAGGCGCCAATCAGGCCGACCAGCGGGCCGATCACACCCGCCTCGGAACAGCGCAGGTCCTCGTCGCCGCTGTCCGGGTACAGGCACTGGTAGCAGGGACGATCCGGCGAGCGGCTATCAAACACGCTGACCTGCCCCTCCCCGCGAATCGCCGCGCCGGACACCAGCGGTACGCCAGCCTCGACGCAGGCACGGTTGATGGCAAAACGGGTGTCGAAGTTATCGGTGCAGTCGACCACCAGAGTCGCGGACGCCACCTGTTGCGCCAGGGCCTCACCGGACAGCCGCTCGGCCACGGCGTCTACCTGAATGTCCGGATTCATCCCGCGGATCTGCCGCGCGAGGCTCTCCGCCTTGGACGCGCCAATGTCCGACTGGCGGAAAGCCACCTGACGCTGCAGGTTGGCGATTTCCACCCGGTCGTCGTCCGCCAGCACCAGATGGCCGACGCCCGCGCCGCCCAGATACAGGGCCACCGGGCAGCCCAGGCCACCGGCACCGACCACCAGCACCCGGCTCTGTTTGAGGCGGATCTGGCCGGCCACATCCAGCTGCGGCAGCAGCAACTGGCGGCTGTAGCGCATGAGTTCGTCGTCAGTCAGCATCACGTTTGTCCTGTTTCCTGTCGGCTATGACCAGCGCCCCAGGCTGAACCGGTCGTTGCCGCCATAGTCCCGCCCGGTGGCCACATCTGCAAACCCTCTTTCGCTCAGCAGCGCGCGGACCGCCTCCCCCTGGTTGTAGCCGTGCTCCAGCACCAACCAGCCGCCGGTGTGCAGCCAGTCCGGCGCCTGCCGGACGATCGTGCGGATATCGTCCAGGCCATCGTCTCCCGCCACCAGTGCCGAGGCCGGCTCGAAGCGCACATCACCTTCCTCCAGATGACGGTCGTCCGCCTCGATGTACGGCGGATTGCTGACGATCAGGTGAAAGCGCGCAGGGGCGAGATCCTCGAACCAGCGGCTCTGGTAAACGGTCACGGGCAGCGCCAGCTCGCGGGCGTTGTCGGTCGCCAGGGCCACTGCATCGGGCACCACGTCGGTCGCACTCACCTGCCAGCCGGGCCGCTCGGTGGCCAGAGCCAGGGCAATGGCGCCGGTCCCGGTGCCCAGATCGATCACCGCGGCGTCCACCGGCAACGTCAGGGCCAGCGCGGCTTCAACCAGGCATTCGGTGTCGGGACGGGGGATCAGGGTGTGTTCACTGACCTGCAGGGTCAGGGACCAGAAGCCCTGGTGACCCAGCAGATGCGCCACCGGATGGCCGGCAACGCGCCGGTCGACCAGCGCGTCGAAGCGGGCCACATCGGCGGGCCCGACCGGGTGCTCCGGCCAGGTGCGAAACCAGGTGGGCGTGCGGTCCAGCACCGCTTCCAGCAACAGCGCCGCGTCCAGTTGCGGCGAGTCGCCGCCGATGCGCGCGGCGGCATTGCTCAGCAGCGAGGCGACCGTGGCCGGCTGGTCATTCATCGGCCTGGCTGGCCAGCAGTTCCGCCTGACGCTCCTGCTGCAGCGGTCCGATCACCGGGGAGAGATCGCCGGCGATGACTTCGTCCAGCTTGTAGAGGGTCAGGTTGATGCGGTGATCGGTGACCCGGCCCTGGGGAAAATTGTAGGTGCGGATGCGCTCGGAGCGGTCGCCGCTGCCCACCAGGCTCTTGCGCTGGGCGGCCTCGGACTGCTGCTGGCGCTCGGTCTCGGCATCCTGCAAACGCGCCGACAGCAGGCTCATGGCCTTGGCGCGGTTCTTGTGCTGGGAACGCTCGTCCTGACACTCCACCACGATGCCGGTGGGCAGGTGGGTGATGCGGATCGCCGAGTCGGTCTTGTTGACGTGCTGACCGCCAGCACCGGACGCGCGGAAGGTGTCCACCCGCAGGTCCGCCTTGTTGATCTCGATGGCGTCCGCCTCGTCCGCTTCCGGCATCACCGCCACGGTGCAGGCGGAGGTATGGATGCGGCCCTGGGATTCGGTTTCCGGCACCCGCTGCACCCGATGGGCGCCCGACTCGAACTTGAGCGCGCCGTAGACCTGGTCGCCGGCGACGCGGGTGATGATCTCTTTATAACCGCCGTGTTCGCCCGGGCTTTCGCTGATCACTTCCACTTTCCAGCCGCGGGTCTCGGCAAAGCGGCTGTACATGCGGAACAGGTCGCCGGCGAACAGGGCCGCCTCGTCGCCGCCGGTGCCGGCGCGGATCTCCAGGAAGGCGTTTTTACCGTCGTCCGGATCACGCGGCATCATCAGCCGTTGCAGTTCCTGGTCCAGTTCCTCAACCCGGGCACCCGCGCTGGCCAGCTCTTCCTCGGCCATCTCGCGCATGTCGGCGTCGCCATCGCGGATCAACTCACGAGCCTCCGCCACGTCGTCATTGGCACGCTGGTAGGCCTTGTAGCATTCGACCACCGGCTCGATTTCGGCGAACTCCTTGGACAGGTCGCGGAACAGGTCCTGATTGGTGATCACGGATTGGTCACTGAGCAATGCGCTCACTTCCTCGAACCGGTCGACGAGCCGGTCGAGTTTGGTCTGAATCGAAGGTTTCATGAAGCGTCCAGATCAGCGGACCCTGGGCGGGCCCGGAAAAAATCGTGATCAGATCTTATCATTGAATGGGGTGTGAGACGCAGTATCAGGCTCGGCGGCGCGCTTGTCCGTCGGCACCGGCTTGAGCGACACGCGCGGTTCGACCGGCTTGCCGTCTTCAGAGCGCCCCAGTTGATGCAGCTCACGCAGCCAGTGGGTAATTTCCGGGCGCCCCTCGGCCGCCGCGCGGCGCACCTGCACCGACGGCTCGTGCAGCAGTTTGTTGGTCAGACCGCGGCCCAGGCTGCGCAACAGGGTCTCGGGGTCGCCGCCATTGCGCAGCGCCTTGAGGGCCCGTTCCACCTCGCGATCCCGCAGGTCCTCGGCGTGCTGGCGGTACTGCTTGAGGGTGGACACCGCATCCAGCGCCCGCAACTGGTACTGGAATTCCTCGACGCCGGACTCGATCAGACGCTCCGCTTCGCGGGCGGCGCCCTCGCGGGAACGCAGGTTCTCCTCGATCACCTGACGCAAGTCATCGACGGTGTAGAGATAGACGTCGTCGAGCTGGCTCACTTCCGGCTCGATGTCTCTGGGTACAGCAATATCCACCATGAAATAGGGTCTGTGTTTGCGTACTTTCAGCGCCCGCTCGACCGCCCCTTTACCAAGCACCGGCAACTGGCTCGCGGTCGAGGCGATCACGATGTCCACGCCGGGCAGGTGCTCTGGAATGTCGGAAAGCAGGATGCCGTGCCCGTCGTATTCACTGGCCACCGCCTGCGCGCGCTCCAGGGTGCGGTTGGCGACGATGATGTCCGGTACGCCCGCCTCACGCAGATGTCGGGCCACCAGCTCGATGGTCTGGCCGGCGCCGATGAGCAGGGCCTTGTTCTTGCGCAGGTCGGAAAAGATGTGGCGCGACAGGCTCACCGCCGCGTAGGCCACGGAGACCGGGTTTTCGCCGATGGAGGTCTCGGTGCGCACGCGCTTGGCCACCGAGAAGCTCTGCTCGAACAGCCGCGACAGCAGCGAACCACTGGCGCTGTGGGCGCGGGCGGTGGCGTAGGCGTCCTTGAGCTGGCCCAGGATCTGGGGCTCGCCCAGCACCATGGAGTCCAGGCCGCAGGCGACGCGCATCATATGGCGCACGGCGTCGCCGTTGGCGTGTATATAGAAGGCTTCCGCCAGATCGGCCGGGTCCATGTCATGGAATCCCGCCAGCCACTGGATCACGGTATCGGCGCAGTCGTCCTCGGCAGCCAGGTAAAGCTCGGTGCGGTTACAGGTGGAGAGGATCGCGGCTTCCTTGACGCCAACCGCCACCGTCAACGCCGAGAAGGCCTCCGCCATGGTCTCGGGAGTAAAGGCGACTCGCTCCCGCAATTCCAGCGGAGCCGTCCGATGATTGATGCCCAGCGTCAGTAATGCCATGAATCCGCGATAAACCTGTAGCCTTCCAAGAAGATTCGGGTATAAAAAACAACCTGCCGATCATTCTAGCGACGGCAAATCGGCAGCGCCACCCGCCGCCTTCCGCAATATCACCTATCTATCCGATCCAGTTTATCTATCCACGTTTTCTATCCATGCTTCCTGACCATGGATCCGATGCGTGTCAGGCGATGCTTGCGCTCCGGGGCCGGGGCCGACTCGGGCACCCTTTACCCACACACGACGAGACCGACCCAGGCGTATGAGAAAACGGTCATTGGGCAAGCCAAGACCCTTATGCCATTATAACCGGCACAGCTCGGCAGGTCGTTCGGCGAAGTTCTACCGAACTTTTTCAGGGACTTGCTGACAGACCTCTCTTCAAAGGATCGTACTCAATCAGAGGTTCCCCAAGCCAATGGCCACCGGACACATCCCCAAGACACGCGTATTCCCTGTTGCTGCCCTGATGCTGGCACTGGGGCTGGCCGGCTGTGCCAGCCTGTCCGACAGCGAACAAGCGGAAGACAGTATGGCGGCGCAGGATGCGGCCGCCCCGGCCGAAGAGCCCCCCATCGACTACGCCGATTTCGACCAGGACACTCTCTATAGCCTGCTGGCCGCCGAAGTGGCCGCCCAGCGTGGCCGCTACGACGTGACCCTGGTCAACTATGTGGAGGCCGCCAAGTCTTCCCGCGATCTGGGCGTCATCAAGCGGGCCATGCGCATCGCCCAGTCACTCAACAGCGACAACGCCCAGCTCGAACTGGCCAACCTGTGGCTGGACGTTGAACCGGACAGCCTCGACGCCCATCGCGTGGCCGCCATCCAGTACGTGCGCCACAAGGACTTCGACCTGGCGCTCTACCACATGGAGCAGATACTGGCCCAGGGCGAGGACGCGGACTTCGACGATCTGGCCGCGATTTCCGCCCGCCTGCCGGCCGAGGACCAGGCCGAACTGCTGCGACTCTACCGCGACCTGGAAACCCGCCACCCGGATAATGAAGAAATCCAGTACGGCATCGCCCTGCTCCTGAAGAACCAGGGTCAGTTCGATGCCGCACTCACCAAACTGGAACCGCTGCTGGACGAATCCGACGGCGAGCCTTTCCAGCCGGCGATCATCCTGCGCGGCGACCTGCTCTACCAGACCGGCCAGTCCCAGGAAGCGCTGGACTACCTGCGTCACCAGTCCCGCCGCTATCCGGACAACCGCAAACTGGGCACCCTCTATGGCCGCATGCTGATCGAGGAACAGCAGATGCAGGCCGCCGAGGACCAGTTCGAAGCACTGACCAACCGCTTCCCGGGCGAGCCCAGCCTGCGCCTGTCCTATGCCCTGGTGGCGCTGGAGAACGGCCACGTCAAACCGGCCCGGGCATCGCTGCAGCAACTGGTTGAAGACGGCGAGCATCTGGACGAGGCCCACTACTACCTGGGCCGCATCGCCGACGAGCATAACAACGTGGATGAAGCCATCGCCCAGTACCAGCAGGTGGGCGAAGGCCCGCATTTCCTGCCGGCACTGTCCCGCGCCACCCACCTGCGCGGCGCCAACGACGACCTGGACGGCGCCTTGCGTGATCTGCGGACCTTGCGCGAGCAGATGCCGGATGCCGCCGAAAGTCTCTGGCTGATTGAAGTGAACACCCTGCTGGACCTGGAGCAGAACGCCGATGCTCTGGGAGCCGCCACAGAAGCGCTGCAGACGTTCCCGGACAACAGTCGCATCCGCTACGCCCGCGCCATGCTGTTCGACGAAATGAACCGCACCGAGGAAGCCGAGGCTGACCTGCGCCAGATCCTGGACAACGAACCGGAGAACGCTGTCGCCCTCAACGCCCTGGGCTACATTCTCACCGTGCGCACCGAACGCTATGCGGAGGCCCGCCAACTGCTGGAGAAAGCCCTGAAACTGGAGCCGGATAACCCGGCCATTCTCGACAGCATGGGCTGGGTGCACTTCAAGCTGGGCAACATCGCGCAGGCAATCGACTACCTGCGCCAGGCCTACCTCGCCTTCCCCGATCCGGAAGTGGCCGCCCACTACGGCGAGGCGCTCTATGTCAACGGCGAGCAGGAGCAGGCCCGGGTGATCTGGCGCCGCGCCCTGGACGAACATCCCGACGACACGCAGATCCCGGCCACCATGGAGCGCCTGGGTGAGGAGCAATCACTCTGATGTCGTTGTTCCGCACAGCCCGATGTTTTTCCGGTATGGCCCTGACCCTGCTGCTGGCCGCCTGCGCCAGCGTTCCCCGGGAACCCTTGCCGGATGGCCTGACCCGCCAGCCACCGGCGGACTGGGCCCAGCGCAGCGAGACGCTGACCGGCTTCAGCCGCTGGGAATTACAGGGCAAGCTCGCGGTGCGCCAGCCGGAGGACAGCGGTTCCGCCGTGATCAATCAGTGGCGCCAGGTGGACGAGCAGTACCACCTGCTGCTGTCCTCCGCGTTTCTCGGTATGGGGCGCACCGAACTGCAGGGCATGCCCGGTTTCCTGACCCTGACCACCTCCGACGGCGAGATCTATCGGTCGTCGGATCCCCAGTCACTGGTGGAGGCCGCCACCGGCTGGCAGTTCCCGCTGGACAGCCTGACCTGGTGGATTCGCGGCCTGCCGGCGCCGGAGGGTGACTTCGAACTGCTGTTCGACCAGCAGGACCAGCTCGCCGCCATCCGCCAACAGGGCTGGGACATCCGCTTCGATCGTTGGAACCAATTCATCGACGACTACCCGGAATTGCCGGCGCGGATCACCGCACTCAAGGGCGAGCGCCGCATCCGTCTGGTGATCACCCAGTGGCAGCCACTGGGAACAGCGCGATGAGCTTTTCCCTGCCAGCACCGGCCAAGCTGAACCTGTTCCTGCACATCACTGGACGACGGGACGACGGCTACCACGAGCTGGAAACCGTGTTCCAGTTTCTTGAGTACGGGGACGAGCTGGCGTTCGGGCCCGCCGACGGACACGACGTTATCCTGTCCCCGGCCCTGCCCGGCGTGCCGGACGAACACAACCTGATCCTGCGCGCCGCGCGGAAGCTGCAGGCCGAGGCGGGCCGTAACCTGCCCGGCGTGCACATCCAGTTGACCAAGCGACTGCCAATGGGCGGCGGCATCGGTGGCGGCAGCTCGGACGCCGCCACCGCCCTGCTCGGCCTCAACCATTTCTGGGGCCTGGCGCTGTCCATCGACCGCCTGGCGGAGATTGGCCTGCAACTGGGCGCCGACGTGCCCGTTTTCGTGCGCGGATTCGCCGCCTTCGCCCAGGGCGTGGGGGAAAAGCTGAGCCCGGTTCATCCCCCGGAAGACTGGTTCGTGGTGGCCAAACCGGACTGCGAGATCAACACCGGCAAGATTTTTTCGCAGGAAGGGTTGACACGTAACACGCCCCCGAGCACAATACGCCCCGCTTTTGAGGGAGACGCCTCGAGGTACCGAAACGACTGTGAGGATACAGTCTGTAAACTGTATCCCGAGGTTAGGAAAAGTCTGGACTGGCTTTCACAATTCGGACCTGCAAGATTAACCGGAACCGGGGCTTGCATTTTTGGACGTTTCCCAACAGAATCCAAAGCCCTCGAAGTTTGGGCTAGCAGACCCTCCGGCATCACCGGGTTCGTCACAAGAGGGGTGAACGCTTCACCGCTTCACACAAAGCTGACAGAGCTGGAATGATGCCGAAAAAGCACGATACTGGGGTGTCGCCAAGTGGTAAGGCAACGGGTTTTGATCCCGTCATGCGCAGGTTCGAATCCTGCCACCCCAGCCACCTTTCTCCCGCTTCTTCTGAACACAACGCTGAAACTGAGAAGGACTCCGTCGTGTCCAAGTTAATGATCTTCGCCGGTAATGCCCATCCGGAACTCGCCCGTAATATCGCCCAGAAGTTGCACATCCCGTTGGGAGAAGCGACCGTCGGCAAATTCAGCGATGGCGAAACCACCGTTGAAATCAACGAAAATGTCCGCGGTCATGATGTCTTCATCATCCAGCCGACCTGCTACCCGACCAACGACAACCTGATGGAGCTGATGGTCATGACCGACGCTCTGCGTCGAGCATCCGCCACGCGCATCACAGCCGTCGTTCCCTATTATGGCTACGCCCGACAGGATCGCCGCGTGCGCTCCACCCGGGTGTCGATCAGCGCCAAGGTCGTCGCGGACATGATCACCAGCATCGGCATCGACCGGGTCCTGACCGTCGACCTGCACGCCGATCAGATCCAGGGTTTCTTCGACATTCCGGTCGACAACATCTACGCCACTCCGGTCCTGCTCGACGACATCGAACGTCAGCGCTTCGACAACTTCATCGTTGTCTCACCGGACGTCGGCGGCGTGGTTCGCGCCCGGGCCGTGGCCAAGCGCCTGAACGACGCCGACCTGGCCATCATCGACAAACGTCGCCCGAAGGCGAACGTATCCCAGGTGATGCACATCATCGGTGACGTGCAGGACAAGACCTGCATCCTGGTGGACGACATCGTCGATACCGCCGGTACCCTGTGCAAGGCCGCCAACGCGCTCAAAGAGCACGGCGCCTCCCGGGTCGTGGCCTACATCACCCACCCGGTTCTGTCCGGCCCGGCGATTGAGAACATCAACGCCTCGCAACTGGACGAACTCGTGGTTTGTGACACCATCCCGCTGGATGAAAAAGTGCGCAAGTGTGATAGAATCCGCCCGCTTGGAATGGCGGGACTGCTCGCCGAGTCGATCCGTCGCGTGAGCAACGAAGAATCGATCAGCGCGCTGTTCGAGTAATCACTCGGGTAAGCCCGCGTTTTAAAAGGCTTTCCAAGACAGAAAGCCGACAGGATTCAAGCATGGGGCCGTTATCGGCTCCTTGTTTGTTTAAGCACCCGGAAAATGGTTACGGCTGACTTCCGGGAATCATTGAAACCACCCTGCCGGACTTGGTCGCGAGTCGGCAACGGTGAATACTGAGGTTTATGACCATGGCCCAAGATTTTGTTCTCGAAGCATTCCTTCGTGACGACCAGGGGAAAGGTGCGAGCCGCCGCCTGCGTCGCGAAGAACGTAAAATTCCGGCTGTCGTTTACGGCGGTGACAAGGACGCGCAGTCCATCTCCCTGTGGCACAACGATCTGAAGAAGGCGCTGGAAAACGAAGCGTTCTTCTCTCACATCCTGACCCTGGAAGTGGATGGCAAGAAAGAAAGCGTCATCCTGAAGGATCTGCAGCGTCACCCGTACAAGCCGATCCTGACCCACGCTGACTTCCTGCGCGTCGACAAGGACCACGAGATCCACGTCAACGTACCGCTGCACTTCATCAACGAAGACACCGCACCGGTCGTCAAGCTGCAGGGTGGCGCGGTCAACCACCAGCTGAACGAAGTGGAAGTGATCTGTCTGCCGCAGAACCTGCCTGAGTTCATCGAAGTCGACATGACCGACGTCCAGATGGACCAGACGCTGCACCTGAGCGATCTGAAGCTGCCGAAAGGCGTCCAGGTTGCCGCTCTGCTGCAGGGCGAAGACCACGACCAGGCGGTTGTATCCGTTCACCTGCCCAAGGGCACCAAGGCTGACGAAGCCGAGGACGCCGAAGGCGAAGGTGAAGAAGGCGAAGGTCAGGAGTAATTACTCCCGGGGCGCTGGCACATGTCGCAGTCAATTGTCATGGTGGTGGGTCTGGGTAATCCCGGTGCGGATTACGAGAACACCCGTCACAACGCCGGCGCCCTCTTCGTGGAAGCTCTGGCCCGTGAAGCGGGCCAGAGTCTTCGTCCGGAAAAGAAGTACCACGGGCTGTACGCCCGCGTTCAGTGGCAGGGTCTCGACCTGCACCTGCTGAACCCCACCACCTTCATGAACCGCAGCGGCCAATCCGTTAAGGCCCTGGCGGACTTCTTCAAGATCAAGCCCGAACAGATCCTCGTCGCCCACGACGAACTGGACCTGCCGCCCGGCACCGCCAAGCTCAAGAAAGACGGCGGCCACGGCGGTCACAACGGTCTTCGTGACATCATCGCCCACCTGGGCACCAAAGAATTTCACCGACTGCGCATCGGCATCGGCCATCCCGGCGACAGCCGCCGCGTGACCGGTTACGTGCTCGGCCGGCTGACCAAGTCCGACGCCACGCACCTGGACAACATCAGCCACGAGATCATGCGGGTCCTACCGGACGCGCTCAACGGGCAGATGCCCAAGGCCATGAACGCGCTTCACAGCGTTCGTCCGGACGCCTGATTCCACCCGCAACCACCGTCGAAGCGTGCGCCGCGCGGAGTCGCACCCGTGCCACCACATCGGTATAATTCGACGTTTTCAACGATTCCACATTTTCACATCCAGCAGAGGCTTTCATGGGTTTCAACTGCGGCATCGTCGGCCTGCCCAACGTCGGCAAATCCACCCTGTTCAACGCGCTGACCAAAGCCGGGATCGGGGCTGAAAACTTCCCGTTCTGCACCATCGAGCCCAACGCGGGCGTGGTGGGCATGCCGGACCCGCGCCTGAACAAACTGGCGGAAATCGTTAAACCCCAGAACGTCATCCCCACCACCATGGAGTTCGTGGACATCGCGGGCCTGGTGGCCGGTGCCTCCAAAGGGGAAGGCCTGGGCAACCAGTTCCTGGCCAACATCCGCCAGACCGACGCCATCGCCCAGGTGGTGCGCTGCTTCGAGGACGACAACGTCATCCACGTCGCCAATAAAGTGGACCCGGCGGCGGACATCGAGATCATCAACACCGAGTTGGCGCTGGCCGACCTGGAAACGGTCGAAAAAGGCGTCAAGCGCGTCGAGCGCGTGGCCAAGAGCGGTGACAAGACCGCCAAGGCCCAGCTGGAAGTCTTCCAGTCCCTGCTGCCGGTACTGAACGAAGGCAAACCGGTCCGCAGCATGAACCTGGACGCCGACACCATGGCGCTGATCCGCGAGCTGTGCCTGCTGACCGTGAAGCCGATCATGTACATCGCCAACGTCAACGAGGACGGCTTCGAGAACAACCCGCACCTGGACGCGGTCCGCAAGATCGCCGAGGAAGAGAACGCCGTGGTCGTCCCCATCTGCAACAAGATGGAAGCGGAAATCGCCGAGCTGGAAGAGGACGAAAAGAGCGTCTTCCTGGAAGAAATGGGCATGGAAGAACCAGGCCTGGATCGCGTGATCCGCGCCGGTTACGACCTGCTGGGTCTGCAGACCTACTTCACCGCCGGCGTGAAGGAAGTCCGCGCCTGGACCGTCAAGGTCGGCGCCACCGCCCCGCAGGCGGCTGGCGTGATCCACACCGACTTCGAGAAAGGGTTCATCCGCGCCGAAGTGGTGGCCTACGACGACTTCGTCGGGAACAACGGCGAACAGGGCGCCAAGGAAGCCGGCAAATGGCGCCTGGAAGGCAAGGACTACATCGTTCAGGACGGCGATGTCATTCACTTCCGCTTTAACGTATAAGCCGGCACAGGGATGTCCGTGATGACTTCCCTGCCCGCCTGCTGCCGCCCCGGAGACGACCGCTGGCCCTGGTGCCAACGGTTGCCGGGGCTGGCTTTCACCACCCTCTCCTTCAACCCGGACGCCCTGAGCGACGACGACTTCGAGCGCTGCGGCATCGAGCCCCCCGAGAACGTCCGCACCGCCGCCGCCAAGCGCCGCACGGAATACCTGGCCGGCCGCCTCTGCGCCCGTCACGTGCTGCAACAGGTCACCGGCATCGCCAGCGTGCCCGCCACCGGCGCCGACCGCGCCCCACAGTGGCCCGATGCCTGCGTTGGCTCCATCACCCACAGCCACGGCTACGCCGCCGTTGTCGCCGGACACCGCGATGCCTATCAGGGCCTGGGGCTAGACGCCGAAATGCCCATGGGCGACCGCCGCGCACAACGCCTGGCGCGGGAAATCCTCACCCCGGACGAACAGCGGCGATTCGGGCGCGAGCTGGCCGACACACCCGGCCACTGCCTCACTCTGGCCTTTTCCCTCAAGGAAAGCCTGTTCAAGGCTCTCAACCCGATCACCGGCCAGCGCTTCTACTTTCACGATGCCGAGCTTGTGAGCCTGTCCGGGGACGGCTCCAGCCAACTGCGATTGCTCAAGACCCTATCGAACGAATGGCGCGCAGGCGCCGAGCTGGAGGGCCTGTACAGCGAGCATGATGGCATTATCCTGAGCCTGATTGCCGTTGCACCGAACGGCGCTGCAAGCCGCTGACAGCCCGCAATCCGGGCAAATTTTGAGCAAGCAAAACAGCGTTGCCACATCGCTCCGCCAATTCCCGGAAAAGGGGTTGACAGCCCGCCGCAAAATCCCGAGAATACGCGCCTCGTTGAGAGCGGTTTGCGCTACCAACGGGATGGCAAGGTAGCTCAGCTGGTTAGAGCACGGCACTCATAATGCCGGGGTCGGCGGTTCGACTCCGCCCCTTGCTACCAGAATTGCAAAAAAGGATCCTCGTGAAAGCGTGGATCCTTTTTTTTGCCTGCTACGAAGGGGCGAAGGCGATCCGACCGGAGCACGCGCAGCGTTCGGAGGGATGTTGGAACGAACGCGACGACAGCCAGCCCTCCCCACCTCAACTCCGCAAACTCCGACCGCTGACTGACCTATTATCCGCCCTACTGTCCGACTGCGCCGACCTTTGCAGCAACGGGCCCATCGACGCCGGTGCATCCCAGGACAACGCCCTCAAAGCCAGTTAACCTACACAATGAAGTGGATGGCGTTACGATCTCAGTCGACCGCTGAGTCGTTTTTGCCCGAAAGTATTTAAGGAGCGTTCATTGGAAGAATTGGCGGATGGAGCCGCAAAGAGTGTTCTGCGTCTGGTCAGTTGGGTTGTCCGGTTTGTCATCTGGCTGATCTGGGAGCTGTTTTTCGAGGTGCTGGCCTGGTACGTCGGCTGGGGCGTCATCCGCGTTCTGACCCTGGGCACCTATCCTCGCGTCTCAATAAACGACCATGATCAGGCCAGTGCCTTGTCGCAATTTCTGGTTTCATCGACAGGCCTGGTGTGCCTGATCGGTTTGGCGACGTTGCTGGCGAGATTGACGGGGTCCGGCTGACCCTTGACGGCTTACCACCGCCAAACTCGAACAGACCTTTCGTCCAGGAACTTCCGCCGTTCCCGGGGCTCGAGCAACGGCGCGCTTCTTTCCATTTGAGGAACCATCGGAAAACGCCATCACAGAAGGACGCCACCCGGTGAGCATTCACGACATCCCCAACGTTATCCCGGTCTCCACAGCACTGACCACCGCCGGCCAGCCCTCCGAAGACCAACTGGGCGCCGCCGCCCGCGATGTCTTTGAGGTCGTCATCAACCTCGGCCTGCTCGATCCCCGCTACTGCCTGCCCGACGAAGCCGGTCTGGTTCATCAGCTCGGCATGCGCTACGTCCATATTCCGGTGGATTTCCAGACCCCGTCGCCGAACGATCTCCAGCGCTTCTTCGACGCCCTGGAAGCAGCCGGAGATCGCAAGGTGCTGGTTCACTGCGCCGCCAATAAGCGTGTGTCGAGCTTTGTCGCGCTCTACGGCGAAGCCCGCCTCGGCTGGTCGCGCCAGCAAGCGGACGATTTTCTGCACCGTATCTGGGAGCCGAATCCCGACTGGTCGGCGTTTATCGAACGCGCGCGAAACGACCTATACCTATAACAGGCAACAAACCGGGCATTCCAGCCTCCCCCCACCATCCGCATAGCCCGGCAATAGCTATCCGTTGTTTTACAACAGAACGACTTGACCTTGGGCAATGGCCCTGAATATTCATCGTCTACACTGATAATGCCTACCAACCGGCAACCAGGGACGATAACCATGAAAGTGCTTTCAGCTGTACTGGCAATACTCTGTTTACTGTCCGGCACGACAGCCTCGGCCGCCACCGAAAAACCCAACCTGCTGATCATCTGGGGGGACGATGTCGGCATGTGGAACATCAGCGCCTATCACCGCGGAATGATGGGTAACGAAACCCCCAACATCGATCGCATCGCCGACGAAGGCATGCTGTTCATGGATCACTACGCCCAGGCCTCGTGCACCGCCGGGCGTGCGGCGTTCATTACCGGGCAGTACCCGATTCGCACGGGGCTTTCCACCGTTGGCCTGCCTGGCTCGCCCATCGGCCTGCAGAAGGAAGATCCCACGCTGGCCGAGTTCCTCAAGCCTCTGGGCTACGCCACCGGCCAGTTCGGCAAGAACCATCTGGGCGACCTGGATGAGCACTTGCCCACCAACCACGGTTTCGATGAGTTCTACGGTATCCTCTATCACCTCAACGCGGGTGAGTACGTGGAGCAGGACGACTACCCAGAGGATGCCATGGAGAAAGCCGGCTTCGCTCAGCGTGGCATCATTCACTCCAAGGCCACGGCCGACGGCGGGCAGACCATCGAGGATCTGGGCAACTTCGGCCGGGAACGTCAGCGCACGCTGGATCAGGAAGTGCTGGAGGAATCCAAGCGATTCATCCGCGATGCGGTGGCCGCCGACAAGCCGTTCTTCGTCTGGCACAACACCACACGCATGCATTACCGCACCAACCTGAGCGAGGAATACGACGGCGCTACGGGCCAGGGCCTCTACGCGGACGGCATGAAGGAAATGGATGACGACGTCGGCGAACTGCTGGACCTGCTCGACGAACTCGGGGTGGCGGACAACACCATCGTCATGTTCTCCACCGACAACGGCGCCGCCTCCAACAGTTGGCCGGACGGCGGGAATCAGCCCTTCCGCGGCGAGAAAGGCGTAGGCGGTTACGAAGGCGGCTTCAAGGTACCGATGATGGTCAAGTGGCCGGGCCTGATTCCGCAGGACACCACCACCGGCGAGCTGATGACCATGGAAGACTGGCTGCCGACCTTTATGGCGCAGTTGGGGCAGCCGGACCTGAAAGAAAAACTGCTGGACGGTCTCGACGTCGACGGCACGACCTACAACGTGCATCTCGACGGCTACGACCAGACACCGATACTGACACAATCCGGCCCCAGCAATCGCAAGGAGTTTTTCTTCCTGACCGAGACCACGTTCCACGGCCTGCGCTTCGGCGAGTGGAAGTTCCTGTTTACCGCGCAGGACAAGTGGTTCAACGGCGTTCAGAACCGCCTCGTCACACCGCTGATCACGCGCCTAGACATGGACCCGTTCGAACGCTTCCACGACGCCCGGGGTTTTGACGAATGGCAGGAAAATCGCTCCTGGGCACTCGGTCCGGCCGTTGCCGTCACCCAGACCTTTTTCGATTCCTTCAAGGAGTACCCACCCCGCCAGACCAGTTTCGACCTGGACGTGGACAAGATTATGAGCTCAATGATGGAGGCCAATGCACGCTGAAGAACGCCGTCTTCAGCTTGCGACCGGGCGGGAAACCGATCCCCGCCCGGTCGCCAATTTAGGGCGTCTCCAAACCCTGCGTTTGTCGGCGCTGGAAGACATCGCGGTAAAACTACGCATTCACCTTTTGCCCGCAACCCTCTAAAAAGACACCTACCCAATCCCCTGAGGACGACCTCACCCTTCCCGGGAAGTGTACGCGGGACGACCCGCCTTTTCGGAGACGCATTATGCGAACCACCGGAGATCGTATCCGCCAAGCGATCAGTTTCGAGGCCATTGGGCTGGTGCTGATCATTCCCCTGATTGCCTACGCCTTCCACCTGCCGCTGGACGACACCGGCGTACTGGGCCTGATCGGCGCTACCATGGCGACGCTCTGGAACTATGTCTTCAACCTGGGCTTCGATCACACCCTCAAGCGCCTGACCGGCTCCACCCGCAAGTCCCTGAAACTGCGCGTACTGCACGCCATCAGTTTTGAACTGGGGCTGCTGCTGGCCTTCCTGCCGGTGGTGATGTGGTGGCTCGGAATCGGTCTGGTCGAGGCGCTGGTGATGGACCTGACTTTCGTCGTCTTCTACCTGATCTACGCCTTCGTGTTCACCTGGGCCTACGACACGGTCTTCCCGGACAGGGACAACGTACCGCCCGCCGCCAACGGGAACTGGCAGGCGGAATCCGGTCGCTAATATCGCGTACGCTGTTACGTGGCGGTATCGATCTAGCGATCCTATGTCGAACGTGCGACCATGCAATCTATCCTTGCAGGCAACGGCGCTCGCGCCATCGCCTGCAAGGTCTTATCCCACGTTCGCCTAAAAGTCGTAGCGAAACCCGACAGCGCCCCAGCTTTCGTCGATTGCATTAATTTCAGTACGGCTACTGTTCGTATACTCGAAATACACGAGCATTTGCCTGGCAAGCCGATAGGAAACGCCCCCCAAATACTGGATATCGCTCTGGTCTAGCGAGTCATTCTCCATGTAACTGGCATTGCTATAGATTTCGCCCTGTGAATAGTCGAACACGGTAGCCACCCCGTAATGGCGCATATCTCCCTGGTGTTCATACAATCCTCTCAAGCTGAGTTCCGGCAGCACGTCGTAGGTTATGCTCGCCCCGAACAATGAGTCATCGTCGTCTTCGGCCTGGTCATAGCCGGCAGACAGTCGCACCTTCCCCACTTGGTATGACAAGTAACCCATGGTGTTACCTGCGTCGGCTTCATCGTCTTCTTCGTTATTAAACTTATGGGCAACGCCGAAGCGAAAGCCGGAAAAATCCGATGAGTCGAAGGATATTGAGTTCCCGGCGGCGCGGGTGGTCGTTTTGGCAAATGCCCGCCAGGGGATGCTTTGCCTGACATTGATCACCTTTGAGAGGTTCGTATAGTAGATGGAGCTAAAGTTACCGGCCTTAACGTCCCCGATATCCTTTATGTGCATCCCCAGATAGGTATTGCGGATGTCGCTTATCACATTGGGTTTGGCCTCATTACGGTCATTCGCTACAAACCGGAATTCAGCGCGCGCATAGCCCACCACCTTGTCGTTGATCTCGCGCCTCGCATTAATGCCGATTCGCGACTGGGACTGGCTCATATAGGTTTCGCCATCGACATCATTCATCGTCAGATGTATGCGCCCATATAAATCAAGACGTGTGTCGTCGTCCTGATATACAGGAAGTGCCTGAGCAGCGCCGGCACCTGATAACCCCAAGGTCAGGACGAGGGCCGAAACTCTGTGCGTTTTCTTTTTAGATACAAACATCGTTACTCCTTCTTGTTATTGTCGATATCGGGCTGCTGGCCACAGAACTCGACTCGAAAGCCCAAGCAATGGCACAGCAAACGCGTCGTCGTCAGCGTCCCTTCCAAGTCCTCTCCTTATTGCTTTTCACAAGACCAGCTAGTCGTCCAATCCCGCCTGCAAACGTCGGGAGGCCTCCTCCAGGCAATCAACCATGCGTTGTGCACTCGGTGTCAGGCCGCGATTGCGGTTCCACAAAACACCGACCGATCGGAGTAGGCGGGGCAGACTTAAGGGGAGCGTATGAAAAGGTTGCCTGGCATCGTCCGCAAGCGTTCCGGCCACCGCAGCGATAAAATCCGAGTCCTGCAGGTGTGCGCGCACAACGTGGATCGACAATGTCTCGATGTAGTTGTTGGTTAGCGGCACATCATGAGCTTCGAGTGCCCGCTCGAGGGGATCGCGCAATATTGAGCCGACCGGAGGAAGGATCCACGGATAAAGGCAAAGGTCCGCCCAGGTCAGGCTTTGTTTCCCAACCAGCGGATGGTGAGGGCCCGTTACCAGCGCCACCGGTTCTTCCAGCAACTCTTTTTCCTGAAAGCTTCCAAGAGTGTCCGGTGCCGGCAAACGGCCAACCACGAAGTCGATCCGTCCCTGCCAGAGTTCGGGCAACAGCGAATCCGTGGTTCCCTCTACAACCATCACATTGGTACCCGGCGAGTGCTCTTTCAGGATGCTCAGTGCCTGTGGCAGAAGCACCGAAGCAGACGTTGGTAACATACCGATGTGAACTTTTCCTTCGGTGCCCGAGCTGAGTGCCTTCAACTCATCACGAGCCTTGTGCAGGGTCGCCATCATTGCCCGCGCATGCCGAACAATGCATTCACCGTAAGGAGTGGGCATCACCCCTTGAGCAGTTCGTGAAAATAGCGGTAGCCCAAGCCCTCTCTCGAGTTCGGCCAGGGACTTCGAAACAGCGGGTACGGTGACGTGGGTGACTTCCGCCACATGGGTCAGATTGCGGTATGTATCGATTGCTACGAGCAAACGCAGATGCCGCGCCTTCAGGTTGACCTGCAGATACCAGTCAAGCTCTTTCAATTGATGTACCTCGATCCCCTGACCTACCATCGCGAACTGTGAAAAAGCCATCGCTGCAATGGCACATCTCGTTGTCTTTGTTCTACGAGTGACCGTACCTCCATTCTGTCAACGGGCTCTGACGGCATCTATTGAGTAAAAATGCCTCCCGCTTAAGCAAATGGTTAATCAGGCGTTGCAGCTCCGGGACTGACGGTCGCGCCAGACATAATTGTGAATACCTTTGAGGAGGAAGCGGGGCGGAATCTCGGCGTGGAGCGTTTCAGTAGGGATGTCTGCACGAATACAGGCACCGGTTGATGTCATCCGGCTGAACAGGCTTTAAGGCAGGAAAAAGGACCATGGTCCCCTCCGACAGGGAAGGGCCATGGCCACAGGGCCAGGGTCTAAAGGGGCAAGGATTTAAACGAGCGTCGGATCAGGGCGATACTATAAAAGAACGTACTTTTTCGAGGATCTTCTCGGGCGTGGAGTAGAACTTCGATACCATAGACTCAAGTTGCTCAGCATCTTGAGGCTTGGCTATCAGGTTTTTGTCGAGCATTGCAGACACAAAATCAGGATCCTCCCGCGTGGCGTCAAACGCTTCACGCAACGCTTTCACCCGGTCTAGTGGCGTGGCGTGCCGGGCGGAACCGCAAAAGGGCGCCCCACCGAACTTGAGGAAGGCACAGGCAGAACGATCAAGGGGATCTCAGTCTTCAGGCAGGGTCGTTCATTTTCGCCACCGCAGCGCGAATGAATGGGACGGACATGAGGAACAAAAGGATCAGCACACCCGAGGACAACTCGACGGTGAGACTGAGCCCAATACGATCGGCCGCGAAGCCGATGATCAAGGCACCAAGCGCCGGGCTCCCACGTGCGATCAGGCCATGCACGCTGAGCACCCTTCCACGTAGCGCATCAGGGGTGGCCAACTGCACGAAGGTTTGAGTGAGCACAAGACTGCGCGTCGCCGTAAAGCCGATAATCACCGAGGCGATGATCGCAATCGTCGCACTCTCGGTTTGAGTCACGATGATGGCGCCCAACGCCCCTATCCCCCACCACACTTGTACGCGGTAGAGTACACGCGCCGTGCTGCCGGATCGGATCGTCAGGCCCGAAACCACGGCACCGAATGCCGCTGCGCCAGTGAGCGCGGCCAACCCAGCGGCATTCTCGGTAAACGTTCCGGCGGCTATGGCGGGCATCAATTCAATCATTGCCCGCACCATCGAGCCACCGCAAAGCATCACCAGCAGGATCAGCCACAGAGGTTGGGTTTGCAGAATGTGAGCAAAGCCCTCAGTCATCTCACCAAAGAAAGTGCGAGTGCGCGGACGCCTCACATAGGTGCCGAGATTTAACCGGGTCAATACGAGCACGAAGATCAAGGTGAACAATGCATTCAAGGCAAACGTCCACGTCACATCCAGGTACAGGATCATCGCTCCCGCTACGGCCGGTCCAAGTATGCGCGCGAGGTTCACGCATACCGAATTGAGCGCAACGGCGGTCCCCAAATCCTCTAGCGGAACCATTTGCTGAACCATCGCCATCCTGGCTGGCTGGATGGCAGCCTGCAGCATGCCCTGCAGCGTTATTAGAATCACCAGGCCAATCAGGCCGAGGTGATCCATCGCGATCAACACGGCCGTCAGTAACGCCAGCAGAGCAGAGGCAGACTGCGCCAGGATATTCAGTCTCAGCCGGTTCCAGCGGTCGGCGACTACCCCGGCAAAGGGGCCAATGGCAAAACCCGGGAGCAGATCCCCGGCGGACACGACCCCCACCCAGAAAGCGGAGTGCGTCCACTCCCAGACCAGCCAACTGCAGGCAATGCGCTGCATCCAGGTACCAATAAGCGACAGACTGTTACCCGCAAAGAACAGACCGAATTGACTGCCGACGAGCACTCGGAGTGGGGCCGGCATACGGCGGGTCGAGGACTTGCTCCTCCCCCCCTCAGTCAAAGCAGGTCCCGCGGTAATACGCTATCGGGCATATCCTGATAGCAAACGGGGCGGAGCCAGCGGCGAATAGATAACGTGCCGACCGACGTAGCACCAAAGTTCGTCGAAGCGGGATAAGGACCGCCATGAACCATGGCGTCGCAGACTTCCACCCCCGTCGGAAACCCGTTGGCAAGCACCCGGCCAGCCTTGCGTTCAAGTATAGGCAGCAATTCGCGCACCGGTTTGGAATCGACCTCTTCCATATGGATGGTTGCCGTCAGTTGTCCCTGGAGGGAACGAGCGACATCGCGCATCTCATCCAGGCTATCCACCGTTACAACCAGACCGAGCGGACCAAAGGCCTCCTCAGCGAGCGCCTCGTCCCTGAACCAATCCTGCGCGCTGACCTGTAACAGATCCGGCGCGGTATTTCGTAGATCGCAGGTCGACGTCAGTAAAGACCGCACACCCGTGCCGGCCGCAATACGGTCGCGTCCAGCGCGGTATGCCGAAGCGATACCTTCGGTGAGCATAACCTGAGACTCGATCTTCCCAAGCTCGCGGCGAGCAGCTTCAACAAAGGCCTCACCGTCAGGACCGCGCATGACAACCGCTATCCCCGGGTTGGTACAGAACTGCCCCGCGCCCATGGTCAAAGAAGCCGCCCAGCCAGCACCAATGGCCTCGCCGCGCTCGGCCAGGGCTCCAGGTAACAGAAACATCGGATTGACCGAACCCAATTCGCCGAAAAACGGAATCGGATCGCGCCGCGCGGCACAGAGGTCAAACAGTGCCCGCCCCCCGCTTATTGAGCCGGTAAAGCCAACCGCCCGGATCAACGGATGCTGGACCAGTGCCGTCCCCACATCGCGCCGCCCACCCTGTATGAGCGAGAAAACACCGGGGTGTAGGCCGCAGCGACGGACGGCCGCAAATATCGCCTCCGCGACAATTTCTGAAGTGCCGGGATGCGCGGAATGCCCTTTGACCACCACCGGACACCCCGCCGCCAACGCGGAAGCGGTATCGCCTCCGGCGACGGAGAACGCAAGAGGAAAATTGGACGCGCCAAAAACGGCAACCGGCCCAATGGGGCGCTGCATAACCCGAAGATCCGGGCGCGGCGCCGGCTTACGTTCAGGCTGACTTGGGTCGTGGCGACGATCCAGATAGTCACCTCGACGAATATGGTCGGCAAAGAGCTGAAGTTGCGTAACGGTCCGACCGCGCTCGCCAACGAGGCGAGTTGCAGGCAGGCCGGTCTCCTGAGTGCCGATTTCAGTGATAGACTCCGCGCGGGCTTCAATTTCTTCCACAATCGTCTCGAGGAACACTGCTCGATCCTCACGCCAGCTGTGCCCAAAGGACCGGAATGCCTCCTCAGCTGCCTGGCAGGCGTCTTCGACAAGCGCCGGCGTACCTACCGAAAAGGTATGCGCCGGGCCATCGGCTGGCGCCGATTGGAAATGGGTCTGCCCCTCGATCCGTTCACCGGCGATAAAATGTCGGCCATGGGGAATAAATGGAAGATCATTACTCATGAGGCCTCCTCTGACCTGTTCTCAATGGCAGAAATAAGAGTGTGCGGCCGTTGGCACGCATAATCGGGTAAGCGTATGGCTCCGACGTCAGTCCTTCGGTTCAAGAGCATGCAAATTCATACCGAGCGAAACAGCACTGAAATAGCCAACAACGACCAGCAGTTCGGCGATGACCGAGCGGCCCAGTTCAGTTTCAAACCGCGCAAATCGGGTATCGTCGATGACGCCTCCGGCCAGAATGCTGCAAACGGCATCACAGATAAGGCCCAAGCGCCCGTCCCCGGCCTCTGGCCGACGCTTATCTAGGATGTCGTTGACCACCACCTCCGGGACACCGGCTTTCAATGCATGCCGACGATGGTTGGCCGTGACGTAGGAAGCGTTCCAGAAAACCGCCGTCGATAGGATGGCAACCTCGCTTTCCTCTTTACTCAGTATCGGAGAGCCGCCAATATGGGTGCCGATGGTCTCCATACCGTCGGCCAGACGCGGGTTGTGCAGCCAGATATTGAAGGGTGTGGGGATACGCCCCCGCCCTTTTCCCAAGCGCTCAATCACCGCTTGCTGTTCATACGAAGCGTTCTCCGAATCAATATGCTTAAGCCGACTCGCCATCTGCTTACCTCCTTCGATGAAAAAATGCTGGAACAGAGTCCCGCATTGGAGGAGAGCCAATGCCCCCCCCCAAGGTATAGAGTTTTGCGTTTTCCAATGTGATGTCCTGTGCCCGGAACGAGATGTTCAGCCCCCGCCGACTGCCAGCATGGCCAGCCACTTACCCATGAGGTTGCTTGGCCAGTCGATGTGAAGGAGCTGATCGAAGACACCATAGACAAGCGCTGTTACACAGCCCGCAAGAATTAGGCTGAGACGCCAGGATTCTCGTCCTTCGATGCGCATGAAGGCCACCATCGTCAATGGCACCGTCGCGATCATGCCGATCACCGACGTACCGGCGAGGAAAACCAGGAACCAGCCAAAGAATGTCGCGGCCCGCATCAGAACCAGACGTGTTGGCAGGGCCGCATCGCGATCGCTGGTCACATCCATGTGAATGCCAGCGCGGCCTGTCGCCCCGACGTCATTAGGGAGAACGAAGATTTTGTATGCGAGACTGAACGCCCCGGCGACAACGAGAGCGCCGGACACCACGATCGGCCCGATCTTGGCCATGAAGAACCAGTCCTGCGCCGTAACCAGCGCGTAAAGTCCAAGCCCGATGAAGAACACGTACGCGAGGTCCTGGGGTTCGACCCGAACCGTCCGGATCGGTTTCAAACGCCCCAGCCCCCCCTGGCGCAACAACCGGAGCAAAGGGGTGACAAAGACCAGCGCTGAGAGACTGAGCAGGACCAGGACACCGGGGCGCATCAGCCAGTCGACGCCGTAGCGCATAAAGGAAATCGACATGTAGCGCTCAATCAGAGTCCCCAGTACAAGACCAAGGATAAGCGGCGGACGGGCCCAGTTCAGGCGTTTCATTCCCCACCCGATCAACCCGAACACCAGCAGCACGACCATGTCGCCCCAGCTCCGCGACCCCTGGAAGGCACCGACAAAAACAATGGGCATGATGACCGGCAAGATCAGCGTATAACGTAGCGTCGCAATCTTGGCGAATTGACTGCTAAACAAAAAACACAGCCCCGCGCCGAAGATGTTGGCGACCGCGAGCGACCACACCATGGAGTAGGTCAGGTCAAGATGCTTGGTCAGCATGTCCGGCCCGGCGGTAAATCCGTGCACCATCATCGCGCCGAGTAGAATAGCCGTCGCCGCGCCGCCTGGTATGCCAAACGCCAGCATCGGCACCAGCATGCCGCCTTCCCGAGCGTTGTTGGCCGATTCCGGAGCAATCACGCCGCGCACATCACCCTTGGTAAAGGAATCCTTGGCGCCCTTGGAGGTTTGCATAGCGTGGCCGTAGGCGATCCAGTCCGTAACCGCACCGGTGATCCCTGGGATGATTCCCAAAAATGCCCCCAAACCGCCACAGCGAAGGACCATGAACCAGTTGCGGAGAGTATCAATTACGCCGCGACGCATTCCGGCACGCCCATCGATCGATGCGCGTCCGGCGATCGCGGTACGCTGGATTGCCAACTCACAGAGCTCGGGCAGTGCAAAGATACCCAGTATGACCGGCACAATGGGGAGACCGTCCTGAAGATAGAGAAGATCGCCCGTCCAACGCAGTTGCCCCGTCTGGACATTGGTACCGATCATCCCCACGAGAATGCCGAAACAGGCGGCTGCGATGCCACGGAGCGGCGCTTTCCCCGACAGGCTCGATACCATCGCAATCCCGAAGATCGTAAGCGCCAGCATTTCAGGTGTTGAAATGGAAAGCACAAGAGGCCTTACCAGCGGCAACGACACAGCAAGCACGACCGCACCAACCAGGCCACCCAGCAGCGACGATGTGAAGCAGGCGCTCAATGCCCGCGACGCCTCACCGCGCTTGGCCATTGGCAGACCGTCGAGTACGGTTGCCTGGGAAGCGGCCGTGCCCGGCACACCAAAAAGCACCGCCGGAATCACGTCCGACGTCGTGGTTACCGTATGCATGCCAAGCAACATCGCGAAGGCTGCGTACGGGTCCATCGTATAGGTAAACGGGGCCAGCAAGGCGAACCCGGTCAAGCCCCCGATTCCGGGCAACAGGCCGAGAGACAGGCCAACCAGAACCCCAAGGACCAGAAAGGACAGACGGTCGAGTGACAATACCATCGACAGCGCATGTCCGGCGGCCGACAGTGTTGATGAGTCGCTGAGAAAATCCATGATAAATCCTGCTAAGAAGCCGGGCTCCTACAACGAGCCCGCCATACTTGAAGACGAGTACCCCCGTTGCCGTGCATCACGGCCCGGCAACGTTGTGCTTCGATGATCAGCGCCGCTTCGGCACTCCTGTCGCCTAATCGGCAAGCATCGGGTAAAGAGTTTTCGCCGTACGTCCCCAAATCCACACACGTTCGTCCTCGCTCAGGGAAGTGAAACAGGCGTGCCCCTGATCGATCAGATTTTTAAGGTTTCCCTCCGATGCCGGATAGTTCGAGCCAAACGCCAGGTGGTCAGCCCCGAATACGCTGACCAGGTGCGGAAAGAAAGCCTCTGCTCCACCAGGTGCCGCCTGGGCAAGATCGAAAGTCTTCGGCGTAATCTTGAGATAGACGTTATCGAAACGCGCCAGCTCAAACAGCTTTTGGCAGGCGGTGTAGGGAGGGCCGTCTTCCAGTACCGGGCGGCCACAATGATCCAGCGCAATCCGGACCTTCGGAAACCGCTCGGCCAGTTCCGCCACCATGTCCAGGCCAGCCGGCGTGGTTTGGATCACCATCGTCATCCCAAGCTCGGCACAGCGTTCCCAGACCGGGAAAGTCGCCGGATTGACCAGCCAGCTCCCGTCGGTCTGATGGGTGGCTCCTCCAGTAAACAGACGAATGCCCCCCATTCCGCGCGCGCGCCAGTATTCCATGGTTTCCAGTGCGTCAGGGGCAAGTAAGTCAAAGGAGTAGACACCGGCAAACCGGTTGGGCTGCCTTGCCACGCAGTCAGCCACGTAGGCATTGTTATGGCCGTAGGTCGTTGACGAATGCACGATGGCAGCCTTTGCCACCCCCGCCTCATCCATCTCGGAAACCAGCTGTTCAAACGTGGCCGGGCGCTTGGTCGACCACTTCGAGCGATGCCCATGCTGAGGAGCAATAGGGTAGCGATCGGTGTCCGTCGAAATGATATGAGGGTGAATATCGATGATTTCCGGCGTCATGTTGATCGAGCCTCTTGGCGATTGGCTGCCATTCCCCCGTATGGGTTCACTACAGCACGTTTCTTGTTTATTTCAGCTAGACTCGGAGGAGTTCGATCCTTAGCCTCAGGCAACGCCTCCCCCGGCGTATTTTTCAGAATGGGCTGGAGTTCCTGGCCTGGCGCGCCTTTTCCAGCACCCCATCCGGCGTTGCGTAGAGTTTCTTCACGATCAGCTCAACCGAATGTCCGTCGATCGGATCAACCGGCGCCCCCAGATCCGCCATGGCGGCGATAAATCCGGGGTCAGCGACCGCCTTGGAAAACGCTTTGCGCAGCGCGTCCAACCGGTCTTCAGGCACTCCCCTGGGCACAGCAACTGGCCGGCCAGCCTCAAACGGGGACAGGAAGAAGTCGAACAGTGCCTTGACATCCGGCTCGGTGACGACGTCACTCAGGTTGGGGACATCGGCGTAGTCCGAATGACTATTCCACCCCATATTGAGCAATACCCGCATCTTGCCTTCAGCCAGCATCTTCGCCGGCTCACCTTTTTCCAGGCCCTCAATGGTCGATGCCCAGCCGTCGACTTCACCGCGCTGCATCGCGAGATAAACCTCACCACGCCCGGTATAGCCCGGCACGATGTTCAACTTCGTGCCGGCATAGTCATTGAGCAGCGCTGGCAGTATCCGGTTCTCGTTGGAGAACCCCGTTGCACCGATAATCAGCTTCTTTTTTGAGAGATCGTCCGCCGAAAGCACCCCGGATCGGCTCATAGCAACCAGGGCATAACTAACCTTGTCGAGACTGCCGAGCCACCTCACCTCTCTGGGGTCAAAGCTGCTCTGGCTTGGCGCGAGTAGTGACGTGTAGAGATTGTTACGCTGCAGGAAGCCCACAACGGTGCCGTCATCCGGCTGCTTGGTCTGGAGCGAGGCGGCTGCCACCATCCCCCCGGCACCGGCAACGTTCATGACAATCGCATCCGGCTGGCCGGGCAGGTACTTGACGAAATACGGGGCAAACTGGCGCACAAGCGTATCGGTCAGAGTGCCCGCGTCTGCACTGACGACAAGCGTTATGGACTTGCCGCGATAGAAATCATCGACGGACTGACCAAAAGCCGGCCCGCAAAATATGGCCGCAACGACGAGTGCGACACTGTGAAAAAACGCTCTGCGCATGATGCCCATATGCGACTGTCTCCCGATATTTGTTTTTGTGAGTGAGTACGCCGAATGATGCGTCGCACCTCGTCAAAGAGTCCATTGAGAAAAAAGGCTCGTGAGTTGAGCAACTGGTTAATCCAGGCTTACTGACAGGCCTGCCGGGCAGGAGAAAGCAAAGATTCGCGGTCAGCCCATGGGTGACGGCAAGAAGGTTAGCGACGATCTCTAAAGCCAGCCGCTCAGTGGTAGCGGTCGAGCGTCCCGTCCCGACCGACGAAAGGCCCGATGCCGCCACGCCCTATCGGGCATCCGTAGCCTCGCGGCGGGCCGTTGGCTCTTCTAGCGGCTCAGCATCACGACCTCTCTGCTGATTCCCGGCGACCTCTTCCAGGCACGACACCATCAATTGCGAACTGGGCGTCAGCCCACTGTTGCGGTTCCAACGGACACCGACCGGACGGAGAAGACGAGGGAGACCTAACGGAAGGACATGCAGGGGCTGGGTTGCATCATCGGCGACCGCCCCGGCCATCACGGCAATAGCATCCGACACCTGCAGGTGCGCTCGCGACACATGAATCGAAAGGGTTTCGATGTAGTTGTCGGTTAACGGTACCTCGTGCGCCTCGAGCGCACGCTCCAGCGGATCGCGCAGTATCGAACCGGGTGGCGGCAGTATCCAGGGGTAGGGACACAGATCAGACCATTCCAGGGTTTTCCTACGCGCGAGTGGATGATGACGCCCAGTCATAAGCCTCACCGGCTCTTCCAGCAACTCCTTCTCCTCAAAGCTGCCAAGGGTGTCTGGCGGTGGCAAACGCCCGACCAACAGGTCGAGGCGCCCCTGCCAGAGTTCAGGCAACAACGAATCCGTTGTACCTTCCACCACCATCACGTTGGTTCCAGGCGATCGCGTCTTCAGGAGATTTAGCGCCTGCGGCAGCAAAGCCGAGGCAGAAGCCGGCAACATACCAACATGAACCTTGCCTTCCGTACCTGAACTCAAGGCTTTCAGCTCATCACGTGCCTTGTGCAGTGTCGCCAGCATCGATTTCGCGTGGCGGATAAGACAGTCACCATAAGGGGTCGGTATCAGCCCCTGCGTCGTGCGCGAGAAAAGCGGGAACCCAAGCCCTCGCTCAAGTTCCGTCAGCGACTTCGACACAGCAGGCACGGTCACATGGGTGACCTCCGCCACTTGAGTCAGATTGCGGTATGTATCAATCGCCACAAGCAGACGCAACTGCCGCGCCTTTAGGTTGACCTGCAAATACCAGTCGAGCTGTGACATCCCGATCACCCCAAGGCCTTAACCGTTTATTCAAGCCTAAGGCAATTTTACTCAATCGACTAGAGCCACACCTGCAGGCAACATCCTGTCATGCACGTGTTTCATACCGAAGGGAACCAATTTCATCCGCAAGGGAGCCGGCCTAGCGATTGCATCGCCCCCCCCTGCAGATCCGCAAATCCAAGAACAACTGCAAGAGATAGGCACTAATCAGGAGAGAGATATGTCAGGTAAAGTTCATCTCAAGATCGCCATTGCCGATCACCCCAACACGGCGGCCATCCGCAGCGGCGCCATTCCCATCGAAGGCGTGGATGCCGAGTTTGTCACTGTAAAGCCGCAGATCGCCGCCTTCCGCCGCATGGTGCGCGACGTCGAGTTCGACGTCTGCGAGATCGCCCCGACCACCTACATCATCGCCCGCGCCTATGGCGCGCCGTTCGTGGCCCTGCCCATTTTTGTCGTGCGCCGTTTCCACCATGGGGGACTGCTGGTCCGCCCGGACGCTGGCATCAAGGAACCGAAGGACCTGGAGGGTAAGAAGGTGGGTGTGCGCGCCTACTCGGTGACCACGGGTGTCTGGACACGTCAGGTGCTGATCGACGAGTTCGGTCTGGACTCAAGCAAGGTCACCTGGGTTGTCGACGATGAGGAACACGTAACGGAGCTGGAGCTGCCGCCTAACGTGGTTCACGCCACCCGGCCGCTGGCTAATATGATGGCCGATGGCGAGCTGGCAGCCGGTTTTGGCGGGAACGCCGGCGTCGGCCGGACAGGCAACCCGACAGATGGCTGGAAGGAAGTAAAAGCCGATTACCCGGATCTCCTCCCGAACGCGACCGAACTGGAAACCGAATATTACGCGCGCACCGGCGTCTATCCCATGCACGGTACCGTCGTCGTGAAAGACTCCATCCTTGCCGAGCATCCCTGGGTAGCCAAATCCCTGTACGACGCCTTCGAGAAAGCAAAGCTGGATTACCTCGAAAAACTCGATGCCGGAGAAGTCAACGACAAAACCGACCAGAAGCACCAGGAACTTCGCAAGATCGTCGGCCATGACCCGCTGCCCTACGGCATTGAGGCCAATCGCAAGACCATCGAGGCCCTAGAGGCAACTGCCTTCAAGCAGGGCCTGACACCTCGCCGCATGTCGATGAACGAGCTGTTCGTTGATCCCCAGGCCTGAAATTGACGGAGAACACCATGATCATCGATTGCCACGGCCATTTCACCACCGTACCTAAATCATTCCGCGCTTGGCGCGCCAAGCAGATCGAATCGGCTAACGACCCGGCCAACGCTCCGGCGCTCTCCGGCGCCCACGTCACCGACGACGAGATCCGCGAAGGTGTCGGCAATGGCCAGTTGCGACTGCAGCAGGAACGCGGCGGCGACCTCACCCTGTTCTCACCGATTGCCGGGTTGATGAGCCATCACCTCGGCAACGAGCGTACCAGCCTGGAATGGGCAGAAGTGTCCAATAACCTCGTCCGTCGCGTCTGCGACATCTACCCCGACAATTTTGTACCGGTTTGCCAGCTGCCACAGTCACCCATGGCGCCTCCCAAGAACTCGGTTCCCGAGCTGCGCCGATGCGTCGAGGAAATGGGCTTCGTGGGCTGCAACCTGAATCCCGACCCGAGCGGCGGGTACTGGACCGGCAAGCCGATGACAGACCGCGAGTGGTACCCGCTGTACGAGGCCCTATGCGACCTCGACGTGCCGGCCATGATCCACGTCGCAGCCTCCTGCAATCCATGCCATCACGGTACGGGTGCTCACTACCTCAATGCGGACACGTCCGTATTTATGCAATTGCTGCAGAGCGATCTGTTCAAGGACTTCCCAACATTACGCCTGGTCATTCCGCATGGCGGTGGCGCCGTCCCCTACCACTGGGGCCGGTACCGCGGCATGTCGCTGGAAATGGCCAAGCGTCCTCTGGAAGGACTGCTGGATAACATTTTCTTCGACACCTGTGTTTACCACCACCCTGGCGTTGAGTTGCTGACCAAAGTGGTTCCGTCAAGCAACGTGCTGTTTGGCTCCGAAATGATTGGTGCCGTAAGGGGCACCGACCCGGATACCGGTCATTACTTCGACGACACCAAGCGCTACATCGATGCCTGCGAAGCACTGTCCGATACGGACCGACACGCCATATTCGAAGGCAACGCACGACGCGTCTATCCACGTCTCGACCAGCACCTGAAAAGCAAAGGCCTGTGAGCAAGGAGGCATTGCATGACTATCATCGACATCCATCCTCACATCATTTCGGACGATCCAGAGCGTTATCCACCGGCCCCGCTGTTTGGCAAGCGCTCTGACTGGTCGCAGGAACGTCCCAGTACCGCCGAGGCGTTGATCAAGGCCATGGACGACGCCGGCGTCGCCAAGGCGGCCGTGGTTCATTCGTCCACGACCTACGGCTTCGACAACAGCTACGTCATCGACAGCTGCAACCGCTACAAGGATCGGCTGGTCGCCGTCGGCTCCGTGGATATGCCCGACGACAACGCACCGGCGGTCATCAAGAACTGGGTCGAGAAGAACCTCGCCGGGTTGCGCATCTTTACCGGAGGCTCAACCAAGGCATTCGACCCTAGTGAGTTGGAAAACCCCAAGGCCTTCAAAGCCTGGGAGATGGTGGAGGAACTGAACTTGCCGGTATGCATTCAGACCGGCCCGGTCGGCCTCCCCCAAGTGCGTATGCTCGCTGAGAAGTTTCCCCGCGCGAACATCATCCTCGACCACCTGGGCCGCCCCGATATTCTCGACGGCCCACCGTACGACAACGCCGCCAGTCTGTTCGGGATGGCGGATCTGCCAAATATCTACCTGAAGCTCACTCCTCGGATTTTCGGGGACGTGAATAAAGAGAAGGCCAGCGCAGAGACCTTCTTCCCCCGTGTGGTCGAAGCGTTCGGCGCACAGCGCATGGCCTGGGGTTCCAACTTCCCCAATTCGCAAGGAACCCTCAAGGAAATCCTGGAGACGGCCGAGAGGGGTCTGGCCTGCCTAAACGACGAGGATCGCGCCTGGATCTTCGGCAAGACCGCGCAAAAGCTTTACCCGTCATTGCGCTGACGCTGAATCAACCGCGAACCGCGAGAGGAATTGATCATGAGTAACACACGACTGAATGGCATCATCCAAGCCTTCGAGTCCGGTAACCCGGCCTACATGGCCTTCGCCAAGCTGGACAAGCAGATCGCCATCGAAATGAGCGACTCGCCCTACGACGGCATCGTCTACGAAATGGAACACAACCCATACGATGTCAGCGCGCTGGGTGACGCTCTGCAATACATGCTCAGCCGCAAACAGATCGCTGAGTCGGGCTCCGTGGCTCCCAAAGTGACACCGATCGCCCGCATCCCCGCCAACGGCGCCGAGATGAATCAGAGCTTCGCCAAGCAGGTTCTTGACCGTGGATGCTACGGCGTGATCTGGCCGCATGTCGCCACCGTCGAGCAAGCCTACAACGCCGTCGCCTCGTGCCGCTATGCCCGCCCGAAGAACGCGCCGCTTTACGAGCCTAAAGGTGTGCGCGGCGATGGTCCGGCAAACGCCTCTCGCTACTGGGGGCTGAGCATGCAGGAATACTACGCCAAAGCGGACGTATGGCCACTGGCCCCTCAGGGCGAGATTCTAGTGGGTCTGATGTGCGAGAGCCCCGAAGCGATCGACAACCTGGACGATATCCTCGCCAACGTGCCGGGCATCGGCTTCATCCTGATTGGCGAGGGCGACCTGAGCCAGGCGCTCGGCTTCCCTCGCCAGTACGAGCATCCGGAAGTGCAGGATGCCATGCGCCGTATCGTGGAAACCTGCCACAAGCACAACGTCATAGTCGGCAACCCACATGCCACCGCCAAGAACCATCGGCGGCTGCTAGATGAAGGGTACCGCCTGATGCTTTCAGCACCACGGCGCAGTTACGGCGTCGTTGGCCAGTCCGTCGAGACAGCGGGGTACTGAGCCATGAATGGTGCGGAAAGTTTAGTTGCTACCCTGGTCGACCAGGACGTTGACATTTGTTTTGCCAATCCGGGCACCTCGGAGATGCATTTTCTGGCGGCGCTGGGTGGAAACCCTGAGATGCGCAGCGTTCTGTGTCTGTTCGAGGGCGTGGCCACCGGTGCCGCCGACGGCTGGTATCGCATGAAGGACAAGCCGGCCTCGACACTTCTACATCTCGGGCCCGGCCTGGCCAACGGCCTCGCCAATATTCACAATGCCAAGCGAGCCTCGTCTGGCATGGTTAATATTGTCGGAGAGCACTCGGCATCACACCTCAAATACGACCCGCCGCTGACCTCCGACATCGAGGGCCTGGCGAGACCACTCAGTCACTGGGTGCGCCGTGCCGAATCGTCGGACACCATTGCCTGGGATACCGCACAGGCCGTGGCCAAGGCGAGTGAACACCCAGGGCAGATCGCCACCCTGGTCATGCCCGGTGATACCTCCTGGCAGCCAACCACAGTCGCTCCCGTACTGCCGCCGCTGGCAACGCCCGAGCGCAAAAGGCCGAACGCCGCGCGCGTCGAGCAGGTGGCCAAGGTGTTGCGTTCAGGCGAACCCACACTCATCATCCTGGCCAACAAGGCCACACGTGGAGCCGCACTCGAAAAGGCGGGACGCGTGGCTGCCGCCACCGAAACCCGGCTGGGTTCCCAGTTTTTCACATCCCGTATAGAACGCGGCGCGGGGCGAGTCCCCATAGAGCGCATTCCCTATGCCGTCGCACAGGCAACAGAGTTCCTCAAGGACTTCAGGCACATTGTCACGGTCGAAACCACTGAGCCGGTGGCTTTCTTCTCTTACCCTGACAAGCCCAGCCAGCTTAAAGCTGAGGGGACCCAGGTGCACGCACTCGCCGAGGCCGACGAGGACAGCGAGTTGGCCCTCGACATGTTGCTGCAGGAGCTGGGTGCCACTAACGTCAGCCCGATCATCCAGGAGCGTATCGAGACAGCCGTGCCAACCGGCGCCCTCAACCCCAAGAGCGTCGCCCACGCCTTGGCCGCAGCCCTGCCCGAGCATTGCATCGTCGTCGATGAGTCGCTGACAACCGGGCGCGAGTCCATGGGACTGACCATGGGAGCCCTGCCACACGACCTGATCAACAACATGGGCGGTTCAATCGGATACGCCACACCCGTCGCCACGGGCGCGGCACTGGCCTGCCCGGACCGCCGGGTGTTCTGCATGGTGGGCGATGGCAGCGCCATGTACACGATCCAGTCCCTGTGGACCCAGGCTCGTGAGAACCTGAATGTCACAACGATCATTTTCGCGAATAACAGCTACGCCATTCTCAAGGCCGAGTACGCCAATATGGGCGCCGGGACTCCCGGAGAGCGCGCAATGTCGATGATCGATATCGACCGCCCCAGTATCGACTGGCTCGCCATGGCCAAGAGCATGGGTGTACCCGGCGTCGCCGTGGACACGGCCGAAGCCTTCTACGAGGCCATGGTCAATTCGACTCTGGAACCAGGCCCCAGCCTGATCGAAGTCAGGCTCTGAACTTCCCCCGGCATCCCAAGGAGATCCTCATGGCACTTACACTGCCCACCAACCTCGCCGACTATCCGGTTACCAAAGCAATGAAGGACGGACGCATCACGTCCGACATCGTCGAACTCGATTACTGCGGCCCCAGCCCGGCTCATAACGGCTTCAAGGCCATGGTTCGGGAGAATCTGTTCGACGCCGGCGAACTCGCCATCGTCACCTATCTGCAGGCGAGAGCCTACGGTAAACCCTACGTGTTGCTGCCAGCGCCCATCTCGGGCCGATTCCAGCACCATTGTGCTGGTTTCAACATTGACTTCGGCCACCTTGACCCCAAAGACATCGAGGGCAAGAAAGTCGGCGTTCGCACCTACGCGCAGACCACCGGCCTGTGGATCCGTGGCGTCCTACGTCACGAATACGGCGTGGACCTCGACAAAGTGACCTGGATGACGCTCGGAGACGGGCATCTTGCCGAATACAGCGATCCGAAGAACTGCGTCCGCCTGCCGGCCGGCTCGGACATTCCGCAAATGATGCTCAACGGCGACCTCGATGCGGCCCTGCTCGGCGTCGACATGCCCAAAGATCCACGTGTCCGCACACTCGTCCCCGATGCCCATAACGCCGCCAAGGCCTGGTATGAGCGGGAAGGCTTTGTGCCAATCAACCACATGTTCGTCGTCCACCAGGATATCTCGAGGAAACACCCCGAAGCCGTACGTGAGATCTACCGAATGATCGCCGAAAGCCGTGAACTAACCGAAGGAGGCGCCCCAGAAGTGTTCCCGCCCCTGGGTCTGGAAGCCAACCGCAAGGGGCTGCAGACGGCCATCGATTGGGCCCTCGATCAGAAGATCATTCCCCGTGCCATGTCAGTCGATGAACTTTTCGACGACGTCACCGGCAACCTCGGCTGAACACTACCGTTGCCATGCCTGCTGATGACGGGCAAGCGGCGTTCAAGTACCCGGACGACCGCATGCCCCCATTTCTCAAAGCGCCGAATCTACGCCATCTGCGGATGGTACAGATCGTCGGCAAACTGGGCGGGGTCAGTCGCGCATCGCGGGAACTGCACTCGTCTCAACCAACGGTTACCCAAGCGGTCGCCAACCATGAGATTGATGTTGGTGTAAAGCTATTCGATCGCTGCGTCACCGGTACCTACCCCACCACCGGGGGGCAACAATATCTCCGGAGGCTCGACCGTTTCTTCGACATTCTCGATACGGCGATCGAGCAGATCATGGCGCCCTCTGGCAGCGAACCATCTCTTCGAATACTACCCGTGGAAAGACTGGTGACAGGCACGCAGCTGCGCGCTCTCATAGCCGCGAGCCATCAGTCTCAGCTGCGTGCGACCGCCCGAAGCCTGGGCCGATCACCAACGTCGCTGTTCCGCTCCGCCCGCACACTCGAACGCACGCTTAACAAGCCGTTGTTCGAGCGAACACTGCAGGGGCCTGTCCTCAACAGAACCGGCCAATGCCTGGCACTGGCGTTTCAACGGGCGTTACGCGAAATTGAACTGGCCCGCGGAGAAATTCACATTACGAAGACTCGCGGTGGTCTCGAACTGATCGTTGGAACTTTGCCAATGGCCGGCTCGCATACGCTCGCCGAAGCCGCGCGTCGTTTCGTCACCGCTTATCCCGCCGTCACCTTGCGGCTCGTCTCGGGGGGATACCACAAGCTGATCACAGACCTGACACAGAGCCGGATAGACATGATTTTCGGCCGGCTGGGCAAACCTGACTGGGCACAACAAATCCAGGAAGAAGCCCTCTTCCGGGACAACTATTGCCTGCTTGCACGGCCAGATCACCCTCTCGCAGGGAAAAACCAGGTAACGATCGCTGAGTTGGCATACTTCCAGTGGGTTGTACCGCCCCGGGGAACGCCCAGACGCGCCCGTATCGAAGCCATCTTCGCAGGCACAGGGACATCTCCGCGCTTTCATATCGAGGCGTCGTCGCCAACCATCAGTCGAACACTGCTGCTCGATTCAGACACAATCACCCTCATGCCCCAGTCCGAAGTGAGACAGGACATCGACCTCGGCACCCTGGTTCAACTTCGGTGCACCAACGTCGATCACGTTCTAAGCTGCCACACGCCGTATAAAGGGGTGACCACCCGCAGCGATTGGTTGCCAACCGAAGCGCATACCGCCTTCGTCGATAGCTTACGCCAGGTCACAGCACAATTCGGGCTAGTCCGCCCCCTCGCCCGAGCACGACGCCGCAAGAATGCTGGACACTAGTGAATACCGCCTCGGCAGCCCTGGCAATGCCCGCGCAGCTTCACGCAAGCAGCTTGGCCGCAGCTATCGACGCCGACATATCGGCCACCGCGCCAATCGACTGCTTGCGATTCAGACTCCCCAAGCCGATGTACATGTCCTGCCGGTAGCCAATATCTCTATCGGTCAGCGACAGGTCCGTGGAATACGGTTGCTGGACCTGAATAAAATCCCAGACGGCCTGCGCAGAGCCCCTGTCGAAGCGCTTCTGAGCGCGCTTGCGAGCGTCGAAGAAAGCGTCGTGAGCGGCCGGTGACATCAGGTAACGATAGAGAGCACCGTATGCCGCCATGACCCGGACCAGCCCGTCATGGTTGTCCCTGATCGCAGACTCGGACGCATAAGCGGTCTGAAAAACATACTCCGGTAGCGCGCTCCACATGTCCCCCTCGTCAACCTTCACAACACCATCCTTGTCATTCACATGCGAAACGCTCGAACAACAGGCATCGGCTTCGCCGTTGACCACGGCGCGATAGCAATCGGCGTTGCTTCCCTTGTTAACAAAATTCACCGTCGACGCATCGATTCCTTTTTCTTTCAGAAGTTGCAGCATCAGCGCATGCAAGAGCCCCAGGGGGGCGCCGACGGCTACGGATTTGCCTTCCAGGTCCGAGAGCGTTTTAATCCCGTTGTTCCCGGCATAAACGGTCAGCGACGTTTTCTTCTTGCCGGCACCCACAATCTTGACCCGGGCGCCCTGTTCAATGCGCGATAAGACCCGGTTATACCCCGAAACCATGCAGACATCCGCCTTCCCAGCGACGATGGCGTCAAAGGGACCAGAGGCGCCATGGGTCTCGACGATCTGTGCATCCACACCGAATTGCCCGAAATAGCTCTGTTGGAGCATCAGTGCGTTCAACGTTGCGTTTTCCAGCCCGGGATTGCTGGCAATCCGGATTCGCGGAGCGCCGGCCCTGGCGATCAGCGGTGCAGCGATTCCTCCGGCGGCGAGACTCATTCCGAGAACGCCACTGTTGCACAGGAACTGTCGGCGGTTGTAATTGAACTTCCTGGTCATCGGCACTCTTCTCCAGTTTGTTGTTTTAGTGCCCTCCGAAGAGGCCAGACTGAAAAACAACTCTTTTCGGCCTCTATGAATGAACAGAGGGGATACTAAAGGCTATACACTCGCCGCCGCCCACTACCAATAGGAAAGCCTGCACATACCATCGCCTTTCAGTCGCATGGCTATTCAACAGCCTCAAACCGCGATACGACATCTCTTTATCCACGGCGCTTGCCCCGCACCGTTGATTTTCAAAGCCTGTCACGCTAGTGGTCTAATGTGCCCAGTCACCTCTGGACGTATTTTCCCGACAGCGAAAGGATGGCGTGCCCATGCTCAGACTCTTCCGGATCGATAACGGCCTGATCAAGGAAATGGATGTCTCCCCGGATACCCTGGCGACTGACCTGGACCGGGCCGACTGGATTGACGCCCACGAGCCGGAGGAGGACGAGCGCCCCCTGCTGGAGAAGCTGCTGAGCACCGACGTGCCGGAGCTGGACGAGATGGAGGAAATCGAGGCCTCCGCCCGTTGCTTCGTGGACCAGGCGGGCATTCATGTGCACTCACTGTTCCTGACTCAGTCCGAGGGCCGCCACGTCACCATCTCCGTGGCCTGCATCCTGCAACGGGGCCGGCTGATCACCATCCGCGAGGACGACGTGGCGGACTTCCGGCTGATGCGCATGCGCGCCCGGCGCGGCCAGGTGGAAGCCGGTTCACCGTCGGATTTGCTGGTCACCCTGTTCGAGCAGAAGATGGAGAATCACGCCGACACCCTGGAAGACCTGCACCGGGAGCTGGAGCAGGTCAGCCACCGGGTTCTGGAAGGCGATGACGGGGACGATCTCTACACCGCCATCAGTGACCTGGCGAATCTGGAGGACAGCAACGGCAAGATGCGCCTGTGCCTGATGGACTCCCAGCGGGACATTTCCTTCCTGCTGCGTCACATGCGCCCGACGCCGGAACAGTCCGACACCCTGCGCGAGATCATGCGGGATATCGAAA
Organism: Marinobacter bohaiensis; assembly: GCF_003258515.1. NCBI lineage: Bacteria > Pseudomonadati > Pseudomonadota > Gammaproteobacteria > Pseudomonadales > Marinobacteraceae > Marinobacter > Marinobacter bohaiensis. The sequence goes on along the minus strand of NZ_QGEH01000003.1, from coordinate 124,151 downwards.
CCCTGATGTCCCACACCACCTTCCTGTTCGACAAGGTGAACTTCCTGATGGATTCCACCCAGGGGTTCATCAACATCCGCCAGAACCAGATTATCAAGATCTTCTCGATTGCCGCCGTGGTGTTCCTGCCGCCGACACTGGTCGCCAGCATCTACGGCATGAACTTCAAGGTGATGCCGGAAATGGACTGGGCCCTGGGCTACCCCATGGCCATCGGGCTGATGATCATGGCGGGGCTGGCGCCCTATCTGTATTTCAAGAAGAAGGGCTGGCTGTAACAACGGCGCTGTTACTCAGGAAAGACCCGACGCCAGTCCTGCTTCATATCGATCACCACCCAGCCCCGCTCGGGCGCTTCATCCAGCGCCTGGTCGAGCTTGCCAATGGACGACTGGCGATCGTAGGCCCACTCCCGCTCGGCGTCGGTATGATGCAACAGCACGCCCAGACGTGGTGTTGTATCCGTGTCGCTGCGGGGAATGGTGGTGTACTGCAGCATTTCCAGGTCGCCGTCGGAGTTGCCCACGGCCATGATCGGGCGACGGCCGATCTGACGATAGATGCCCACCGGCTTGCCCGCCTTGTCGTCCACCAGGACGATGTCGCCGGTCTTGATGATCGTGGGAATGCCGTCGCGCATCTCGAATGTGGCGTCGCCGGTGGTGCCCATCACCTGTTCCGGCGGTATGCCGTAGACGTCCTCGGCGAAGACACGGATAAAGTCGATCCCCCCACCGGACACGATAAAGGTCTTGAAACCATTGGCGCGCAGGTAGTCCATCAACTCCAGCATGGGCTGATAGATCAGGTCTGTGTAGGCTGTGCCTTTTGTCGGGTGTTTGCTGGTCGCCAGCCACTGCGCCACCGAGTCGGTGAACGCCTCGCCCGTCACGTCGGAATGGGTGGCGAGCAACACTTTCATGACGCCTTCCATGCCGCTGGCCATCAAGCCTTTCACATCGCCGTCGATCGCGCTCTTGAACGGCTCGGTGTCGTGCCACTCCGGATGCTCCGGCGCCAGGTCACGAACCCGGTCCAGGGCGTAGATGGCCTGGAAATACAGGGGCTGTTCAGCCCAGAGCGTGCCGTCGTTGTCGAAGGTGGCAATGCGCCCGGCGGGGGACACGTAATCGGCAGATTCCTCGTTGGTAACTTTCTGGACAAAGCCAATGATCGCCGATCGGGCCTGACCGTCGTTCCAGGACGGCAACGGGTCATCGCCCGCCGATTGCGCGACGGCCACCGCGCAGAACGGAAACAGGATGAGTGCATGAACGAGCCGGAGGCAAAGCCCCTGCAATGGCCGCCCATGTGCTGATAGGCCTGCTGATCGAGGTGTCATGGAAAGTCTCCCTGGGACGTTAGGCCGCCAACCTGCTGGACATTCGTCAGCGATGACTTCGCGCTATCGCCGCCGTCACTGGCAGCATCGACTTTTCAGTCTAGTCGGAAATCAACAAGGCAGGAGGCGTACCCGGGCAGGAAGGATGATTCGTTAACCCGCCAGCGCCATGCGCCGCCGCGCCCGGTGGGAGGCACCGTTCTGCAAGGCCCAGCGCAAGGTTCCGGCCAACGGTTTCATGCTCCGCTCCACCAGTTTCCTCTGCAGCGTGCTGCGCTGCAGCCCCGCCCGGGCGCGGGCCCAGTCCGGCAGCAGGTCGATTCCCGCCTGCACCATCAATCGGCCCACCGGACGGGTGGTCAGGTTGGGCGCCGGCGCGGTGCGCAGCAACTGCAATACCTCGGCCGTGCGCTCGTCGAAAACGAGCTCAGGCGCCATATTTTCCAGATAAGTTTCCACCGCCTGCCGGGACCGGGGCACATCGTGCGCCCCCAGAGCCTCGGCGATACGCGCCACCTCATCGAAATAGCGATCCTGGTCGGCCCGGCTCAAATCCGGATTGCGGTAACGCAGATAGGCTTCCAGGAAGCTGCGCATTTCCGCCACATGCACCCAGACCAGCAGTTCAGGATCGCTGGCCGCGTAGGGGCGACCGTCCGGCGCGACGCCGGTGATGCCCGCGTGAATCCGGCGCACCCGTTCGATCAGGCGTTCGGCGTCGGCGGTCGCGGCGAACGTGGTGCCGGCAATGAACTGGCTGGTGCGGCGCAGACGGCCCAACATGTCCTCACGGAAGTTGGAGTGGTCCCACACGCCGGCCAGGGCGAGCGGGTGCATCATCTGCAGCATCAGGGCGCCGATGCCGCCGCAGAGCATGGATGGGAAGTCCGCGTGCACTTGCCAGCAAACGCTGCCAGGGCCGAATAATCCCGGATCTCCCGGCGGCTGCTCGTAGTCGATGCCGCCCAGAGATAGCCCGGAAAGGGCCATGATCTGCTGTTCGACGCGCGCTCTCAATATGTCCATCGCCTTGTGTCCAGCCACTTCCCATCAACGTCAGGTAGCGGGCCCGATCCGCCCTACGGTTCTGTACGAGCGGCGGGCCGGATCGTCCCAGTGCGCCGGCGCCTTCAGAACAGGCGAACCCCGTTCTCCACCGGCTGATCCGGCGACACCAGCACCACGGCGCCGTCGCGATCGGGGACGCCGGTCACCAGACACTCGGAGCGCATCGGGCCAATCTGTTTGGGCGGGAAGTTGGTCACCGCCAGGACCTGTCGGCCCACCAGTTCCTCGCGGCTGTAGTGATCCGTGATCTGGGCGCTGGATTTACGCACGCCGATTTCCGGCCCGAAGTCCACCTGCAGCTTGTAGGCCGGGCGCCGGGCTTCAGGAAATTCCAGCACCTCGACGATGGTGCCGACGCGCAGTTCGACTTTCTCGAAATCATTCCAGCTGATGGTGTCTGCTTCCTGTTGCGACATGGCTTCACTCCCTAATGGCAAAATTCACAGGCTGCCGGCTATCCCGTCAGGTTCATTCGCTGACCGACGGTTTATCGTTGGCGGCTCTGGCCAAGGCGTCACCCCGACTTGCTCTCATGGCGTTCATGGCGTTCATGGGACTCAATAGATCAGTGACTTAACCAGACGGGACACTAGCTTACACGCTGTCCGAGGATTCTGCCTGCGGTGGGCGTCATGATACAGCGCCGGACATCGCATCGATCAACAACGCAAATGCAAATCTTTCTCACTTTTATGTAGAATCACGCACGCGTTCGACATCATGGATGATGGGCGGTTTCCCTTTACCAGGCATCGACTGAAGGCATTGACCAAACCCGGCAGCCGGAGCTGCCCGGATTCCGCCCGCCCTCAAACCCCGGAAGCTTTCAGCACGTGCCGCGACGCGGCACCCATCACTGCATAAGGCTGTACCCATGCACCCCAATCCGATCCAATTTTCACGCCGGTCGCTGGCCACCGCCATCGCCACCGCGTCTTTCCTTGCCCCCTTTGCCGTACAGGCGCAGGACAACAGCGAAGCCACCGCCCTCGACACCATCGTTGTCAGCGACGAACAGAAAGCCGAGGGCGACACCCCGGCGCCGGCCTTTGCCGGCGGCCAGGTCGCCGCCGGTGCCCGCGCCGGTCTGCTGGGCGAACAGGACGCCGCCGACCTGCCTTTCAACGTGGTGAGCTACACCGAAAAGCTGGTGGAAAACCAGCAGGCCGACACCCTGGCGGACGTGCTGGTAAACGACGCCTCCGTCCAGAGCGGCTTTGGTTACGGTAACTACGCGGAGAAGTTCTACATTCGCGGCTTCGAGCTGAACGGCGAGGACATCGCCTACGGCGGCCTGTACGGCGTACTGCCGCGTCAGGTGATCGACATGAGCCTGGCCGGGCGCATTGAGATCTTCAAGGGCGCCAACGCCTTCACCAACGGTATCGCCCCGGGCTCCAGCGGCATCGGCGGCATCGTCAACATCGAGCCCAAGCGCGCCGGCGACGAGCCGCTGACCCGCGTGACCACCGGCTTCGAATCCGACGGTTACGGTGAAGTCGGCCTGGACGTCGCCCGCCGCTTCGGCGACCAAAACCAGTGGGGGACCCGCGTCAGCGCCAAGGCCGGTGACGGCGACACGGCCATCGACGACGAGTCCCGCAGCGTCAGTGCCGCGGCAGCCGGCCTGGACTATCGTGGCGACCGTTTCCGCGCCTCCCTGGATCTGGGCTACCAGAAACAGGAAATCGAAGGCGGCCGCTCCATCGTCTACATCGACGACAGCCTGACCGAAATTCCGGACGCTCCGGACGCCGATACCAACTACGCCCCCGACTGGGCCGGCAGCACCCTGGAAACCACCTTCGCCATGCTGCGCGGCGAGTACGACCTGAACAGCGCCTGGACGGCCTACGCCGCTGTCGGCGGAAACAACACCCACGAATCCGGTGACTACGCCTCGCCCACCGTCACCGACACCGACGGCAGCGCCACCGTATCCCGCCTGACCGTCCCCTACGACGCCAAGAGCATCGGCAGCCAGGCCGGACTGCGCGGGGAGCTGGCCACCGGGCCGGTAAGCCATCAGATCAACCTGGGGTACTCAGGGGTCTACCGCCGCACCAGTTCCGCCTATACCATGTCGCTGACCCCGGCCGATACCAACATCTACAATCCGGCCGATGTCGCCTACCCAGCCACGGAATGGTCCGACGGTGACATGAACGACCCCAACGTGCGCAGCCGGACCCGCACCAACGGCGTGGCCCTGGCCGACACCCTCGGCTTCATCGACGATCGCGTCCTGCTGACCCTGGGTACGCGCTACCAGGAAGTGGAGGTCACGAACTACGACTACCAGGGCGCGTTCAGCGACCGCGCCGCCGACTACACCATGACCCCGGCCTACGGCCTGGTCGTGAAGCCGTTCGAAGGCGTCTCCCTGTACGCCAACCACATGGAATCGCTGCTGCCGGGCGAACAGGCGCCCTCAGGCACCTACGTCAACGGCAGTTATGTCGCCATCAGCAACGCCGGTCACGTCCTCGGCGTGGTTGAAGCCAAGCAGACCGAGGTCGGCGCCAAGTTTGACTACGGCACCATCGGTGGCTCGGTCAGCGCCTTCCAGATCGAGAAGCCGGTGGCCGCGGTCAGCAGCGACGACAGCACTTACGAGTACTACGGCGAGCAGCGCAACCGGGGCGTGGAAGTCAACGTCTACGGCCAGCCTCTCGACAACGTTCGCCTGCTGGCCAGCGCGGTCTGGCTGGACCCGGAAATCACCAACTCGGTCGATGAAAACCTGGAAGGCAAAGATGCCATCGGCGTGCCGGAATACCGCTACGTCCTGGGCGGCGAGTGGGATATGCCCTTCCTGCGCCACCTGACGGCACTGGGCAAGGTCGTGCATAACGGGCCGCAGTACGCCGACAGCGAGAACGAGCTGGAGGTCGACGCCTGGACCCGTGTCGATCTGGGCCTGCGCTACGAAATGCCGGTGAACAGCACCAACATTGTCTGGCGCTTCAATGTGGAGAACGTCGCCAACGAGAACTACTGGGCGTCCGCATCCTCCAGCGGTTACCTGACCCAGGGCGATCCGCGCACCTACAAGGTATCGGCGGAATTCAACTTCTAGGCCGGCCTCTGGCACCGCCCGGGCGGGCGGTGCCCTTCCGCTTTTATTGCCCTGCCCCTGACACAGTCCTGCCCCATCGCGCCGCCGGCGCCCATTCCGCTTACAGCTTGCGCAAACGCCACAGGAAGAAGCCGCCGCCAATCAGCGCGGACACCAGACCCGCCGGCAGTTCCTCGGGAAACAACACCTGCCGCCCCAGCCAGTCGGCACCAACCATCAGCACCGCGCCCAGCAGGGCCGCACCGATCACCTGCTCACGGGCGCGGGCAAACCCCAGCAGTCGCGCCAGATGCGGCGCCAACAGGCCGACGAAACTCAGCGGCCCGACGATCAGCGTTGCACAGGCGGTGAGGAAAGCGACGAGACCCAGCAGCGCGAGACGCGCCCGGTCCACGTTCACCCCCAGGGCCCGGGCCGAGGTGGCGCCCAGCGGCAACAACTCCAGCCAGCGCCGCAACTGCGGCAGGATCAGCGCCATCACAATCGCCAGGATCACCACCGGTATCGCTCCGGAGAGGGTGACGTAATAGGTGGAACCGGACATCCAGGCGGTCAGTTGCTGGCCGCGCGGATCGCCGTTGGCCAGGATCAGGGTGCGCAGGGGTTCGAACAACGCGGTGATGGCGATGCCGGTCAGCAGCATGCGATCCGGCTGGAAACCGCTGCGCCGGTTCAGGAACAGCAGCACCGCCAGGGTCGCCAGGGCGCTGAGAAAGCCGGCCACCACCAGCGTCGGCATGCCCACGCCGGGGACCGTCATAATCACCACGATCAAACCGATGGCGGTGCCGCCGCTGATGCCCAGGACCTCGGGACTGGCCATGGGATTGGCCGACACCCGCTGTACCAGCGTGCCGGCCAGCGCCAGCAGGGTGCCAGCCCCGGCGGCCGCCAAAACCCGCGGCAGGCGCCACTGCTGAATGGCATCCCACTGGGTCCAGGCCGCAAGCTGCCAGCCGTCCATGCCCCGGTTCAACACCAGCGCCATGATCGTGGCCAGCACCAACAGGACGCCGACGTGCCACAGCCGAACGCGTCCGCCCAGACCGGCGCCGACGCTCTGTTTTTCCGTGCTCGGTACGCGACCGGTGCCATGGGTCAGACGACGAATCAGCCACAGCAGTATCGGCGCTCCCAGGGCACCGGTCATGGCGCCGGTGGGGATCAAGGTCGGCAAGGTGTCGGCCAGGTTGAGCAACAACAGGTCCGTGGCCAGGAGCAGCAACGCCCCCAGAACCGGCGCCCAGAACAGCCGCTGGCCCAGGGTGCGCGCGCCGAGCAGGCGCACGATGGCCGGCGCCGCCAGACCGACGAAGCCGATAATGCCGACCGTGCCCACCACGCAACCGGTGATGAATACCGCCAGCCCCAGCCCGAAGAACCGCAGCTTGCGCAGGGACACACCCAGGCTCTGCGCCTGGGTCGCGCCCACATCCAGCACCGCCAGCGGACGCACCAGCATCGCGGCGAGGAGGCCGGACACCACCAGTTCCGGCAGCAGCCCGATCACGCCGTCCCAGTCATTCTGGGACAGGGAGCCGGCGGCCCACACCATCACACCCTGCAGGGCATCCGGATGAAACAGGACCAGCGTGGTGGACAGTGCGCCCAGGTACAGGTTGATCACCAGTCCCGCCAGCACCACCACCAGCGGCGCCAGACCGCTGCGCCAGGACAGCGCAAACACCAGCAGCAGCGCAAGACCGCCGCCGGCCATGGCGACCCATTGCGAGCCCAGGGCCATCAGGCCCGGCGCGTAGAGCGTCGCCAGCAGCATCGCCAACTGCGCCCCACTGGCCACGCCGAGGGTGGTGGGCGACGCCAGCGGGTTGCGCAGGGTCTGTTGCATCAGGGTACCGGCCAGCCCCAGGGCCGCTCCGGCCAGCAACGCAATCGACAACCGCGGCAGCCAGCTGTAGTGAACCAGGGTCAGGCGGATGCTGTCGGCACTGTTGGAAAGCAGCGTGGCGGGCCAGGCCATGGGTGAAACTGACGGCAACTGGTGCGCCAGCGAGAAGCCGGCCAGCACCAGGCAGGCCAGCGCCAGCAGCCCACAGGCCCGCCCCGGCGTCCATCGCAACACAGCCGCCGTCATTGGTCTTCCTCCAGCAGGGCGTTCGCCAGCAGGTCGGCGAAACGAGCCGCGGACGACGGCCCGCCGAAACTCCACACCGCCGGCAGGGTCAGCACGCCGTGGGCCTGGACCGCTGGCAGACGCCGCCAGACCGGGCTGTCCGACAGGGCCTCGGCGGCGCCTTGAGGTACGGGTTCGACCACCACCAGTTGGGCCTCGTTTACCGTCGCCAGGGCTTCCACGCCCACGTTGGCGAAGCCCCAGTGATTGGTCTGGCCGGGCCAGGCGTTGGCGATGCCCAGCCGCTGCAGCACCATGTCGAACAGGCTGTTGTCGCCATAGACCCGCACGTGACGATCGTCGATCAGTTGCACCACCAGCAGCGGGCGCTGTTGGGTTCGATCGAACGCGTTGCGCAGTTGATCCAGACGGTGATCGAGCCCCGCCAGCAACGTCCGCGCCTGCGTCCCTCGCCCGACGCGCCTGCCAAGCCGAAGGGTGATGTCCTGCATCCGCTGCCACAGGTCGCCGCCCGGGCCGTACATGGTCATGGATTCCACCGGGCCAATCTGCGACACCACCGGCTCCAGCGCGCCGTAGAGCGGTGAGATCAGGATGAAGTCCAGGTTCAGGCCGGCCAGCAGTTCCCGGTTGGGCTGGGAACGCAGACCGATGTCGATCACCTCCGGCGGCAGCGCGGGCGCCTCCACCCAGCGGCGATAGCCGTCGGTCTCAGCCACGCCAACAGGGGTGACGCCCAGGGCCAGCAGGGTTTCGGTGAGGGTCCAGTCCACGGTGGCAATACGGGGCGCATCGCTGGCATGGGCCGTCGCGGACAGCATCAGCACCAGAACGGCGAAAAGTGGACGCAGGAAACATCGAAACATCGGGAAGCCTTGTCATCAGTGCCGGGACGTCGGCGGACCGGGGTCGTGATCGGGAGTCAACTCGCGCGGGCGCCGCGCGCCGGCGCTCCAAGATACCGGAATCGCCCGGGATTTCAATGATAGTGATTCTCAGTTGCGGACCTGGATCAAGTACCGACAACCCGCCCGGTGCCGTTTTCAGTCTTTTCCATGTCGCGCCTGTCCATACTGGCAACGACAATACAGCCCACATTAGAGCCATCTGAAACCGCAACAGCTAGGAGGCGGCGATGGCGATCCAGTTCGAACAGGCACTGCAGGACTACCCTCACCAGCGCGCCGGTGCCGCGCGCCAGCCCGACGGTGTCGACCAGTCCGACCGGCGGGTTCCGATCAACCTGCGCCAGTCCGGGCCGACACCGGTGGAAATGCTGATTTCCACCCGGGTGCGCAAGTCCCCCTACTGGCATCTGTCCTACGAGGCCGGCTGCTGGCGTGCGACGGTGTACAACCGCATGTACCACCCGCGCGGCTACGTCCACCCGGAAGACGGTGGCGCCATGGTCGAATACGACTCGCTGGTGCACGACGTCACCCTCTGGAACGTGGCGGTGGAGCGCCAGATCCAGGTCAAGGGGCCGGACGCGGAAGCCTTCGTGAATTACGTGATCACGCGCGACGCCACCAGGATCAAGCCCATGCGCGGCAAGTACGTGATCCTCTGCAACGAGGACGGCGGCATCCTCAACGACCCGGTACTGCTGCGCATCGCCGAGGACGAGTTCTGGTTCTCCCTGTCCGACAGCGACCTGGAACTGTGGCTACGGGGCGTGAACCTGGGCAAACGTTTCGACGTCAGCATCGCCGAGATCGACGTGGCACCGGTGCAGATCCAGGGCCCCAAGTCGGAAGCTCTGATGGTGGACCTGTTCGGCGACGAGGTGCGCCAGCTCCCCTACTACGGCCTGATGGCGGGCCAGGTGGCCGGGCATGACGTGATCGTCTCCCAGACCGGCTTCACTGGTGAGAAGGGCTACGAGATCTATCTGCGTGACGCCACGCTCCACGCCGAGGATCTCTGGTACACCGTGCTGCGTGCTGGTGAACCGCACAACCTGCGGGTGATCGCGCCCGCGCATCATCGCCGGATCGCCGCGGGCATCCTCTCCTGGGGACAGGACATCGACCAGGAAACCCTGCCCTTCCAGTGCAACCTGGCCTACCAGGTACCGCGCAACAAGGAAGCGGACTACATCGGCAAGGCGCATCTGGAAGCGGTACGCGCCCAGATCGAGGCGGGTCAGCCGCCGTTCCGGCAGATCATGGTGGGCCTGGCCTTCGGCGGCACACCGGTGACCGACTACGCCAACGATTTCTGGCTGATCAGCGAGTCACCCGGCGCCGACGCAGTGGGCTACGTGACCTCGCCCTGGTACTCGCCGGAGCTGCAAAGCAACATCGCGCTGGGCTACGTGCCTTACGAGTTGCGCCATCTGGGCACCGCGGTAACCGTGAAGCTACCGCCGGAATACGCGGCCCCCGATGGCTCGCTGGAAGTGGCGGCGACGGTCGTGGAAGTGCCCTTCCGGCCCTCGGTGAACCCGAACGCCCGTGAGCGCGCCCGGTCCAAGGGCATCGACTTCGCCGACTGACGCGGTGCGACCGCAAGGGGTGATTGCGTGATGGAACTGGTGCACGAACAGCAACCCGATCCGGCCACCGCCAGCGCCTGCGACCAGGTGCTGGCCACTCTGGCGCGCGGCGCCTCCATCGAGCTGACGCCGCGCCAGATCCAGGCCACGGATGATCTGCAGGACTGGCTGTCGCCGGGCACGTCGGTCTACGTGCCCTTCCTGCCCAACGCCGACTACGGCGCCAGCATCGAGGCCTGCCAGCGACTGGTGAACCTGGGCCTGGTGCCGGTGCCCCACTTCCCGGCACGGGCGATCGAAAGCCACCTGCAGGCGCAGGAATGGCTGGACCGGCTGGATCTGGCCGGCGTGCGCCACCTGATGGTGATCGCCGGCGACCGTCCCAGCCCGGCCGGCCCGTTCGCCGACTCGCTGGCGCTGCTGACCGCCGGGGTGCTGCGGGACAAACCCTTCGCCCTGGGGGTGGCCGGTCACCCGGACGGCCACCCGGTGGCGGGGCACCCGGAGCTGATGGAGGCGCTGCGCATCAAGCGGGATTACGCAGCCGCTACCGACACGGCCATGTGGGTGGTCACCCAGTTCACGTTCGAGGCGGACATCTGCATCGACTGGCTGGAAGCGGCGGAACAGTATCTCTCGCCCCTGCCGGTGTACGTCGGCCTGGCCGGGCCCACCAAGCTGCGCACGCTGATGGCCTACGCCGCCCAGTGCGGTGTCGGCGTGTCCGCGCGGGCGTTGCTGCGGCATCCGGAAACCGCCCGGCTGCTGCGCGCCTGGACACCCGACGGACTGGTCCATGCCCTGGCCCGCCACCAGGTGGAACAGCCCATGACACTGTTCCGGGGCATCCACATCTTCCCGTTTGGCGGCCTCAAGCGCGCTTCCGAGTGGCTGACCGGCCTGGAACAGGAAGCGTCACAGCGGCATCAGGCGGCGAACCGCAACAGTCTCTGAGGCGGTTTGCGCAACCGGACCCCTGAGTCCAGCTCAGGCCAGGAGGACACCACCGTGAGCCTTCAATACAACGAACAACCCAGCCTCGCGCCCCTGGCCCGGGAGCTGCCGCCGCCGGGTACACCGGACATAGAGATCGCCCGGGCGGTACAGCCCCAGTCGATCCTGCTGCTGGCCCAGCAGCGCTTTGGCCTGCCGGCGGACAGCCTGGTGCCGTTCGGCCACTACAAGGCCAAGATCAACATGAAGCACGTGGGTCTGCCGGACCCGGCCCACAACGGGAAGCTGGTACTGGTCACCGCCATGACGCCGACCCCGGCCGGCGAGGGCAAGACCACCACCAGCGTGGGTCTGAACGACGGCCTGAACCGCCTCGGCGCGCGCTCGTCGGTGTGTCTGCGTGAACCGTCGCTGGGCCCCTGTTTCGGTATGAAAGGCGGTGCCGCCGGCGGTGGCCGGGCGCAGGTGATCCCCATGGAGGACATCAACCTGCACTTCAACGGTGACTTCCACGCCATCACCGCCGCCCACAACCTGCTGGCCTCGCTGATCGACAACCACATCCACTGGGGGAACGAGGCGGACCTGGACATCCGCACCATCACCTGGCGCCGGGTCATGGACCTGAACGACCGCGCCCTGCGCAACCTGGTGGTGGGTCTGGGGGGCGGCGCGCACGGCGTACCCCGGGAAACCGGCTTCGATATCACGGTGGCCTCGGAGCTGATGGCCATCCTCTGCATGGCGGACAACACCGCCGACCTGCAGGCCCGGCTGGGGCGCATCATCGTCGGACGGCGCCGGGACCAGTCGCCGGTCACCGTGGCGCAACTGGGCGCCGACGGCGCCATGGCGATCCTGCTGCGCGACGCCCTGCAGCCCAACCTGGTGCAGAGCCTGGAGCACAATCCAGTGTTCATCCACGGCGGGCCGTTTGCCAACATCGCCCACGGCTGCAACTCAGTGATGGCCACCCGCTACGCCCTCAACCTGAACGACATCGTCGTGACCGAAGCGGGCTTCGGTGCCGATCTCGGGGCGGAGAAGTTCATCGACATCAAATGCCGCCAGAGCGGCCTGCGGCCGGACGCGGTGGTGCTGGTCTGCACCGTGCGCGCCCTGAAGATGCAGGGCGGCGTGGCCCGCAAACAGCTCGACACGCCGGATGTAGCGGCCGTGTACGCCGGCGGCGCCAACCTGACACGGCATATCCGCAACCTGCTGAGTTTCGGGCTGACACCAGTGGTGGCGATCAACCACTTCCCCGGTGACACCGAAGCGGAGGTGGAGGCGGTACGCGACCTGTGCCGCGACTGGCAGGTCCCGGCGGTGGTGGCCAGTCACTGGGCGGAAGGCGGCGACGGCGCCACCGAACTGGCCCAGGCGGTGCTCGACCAGTTGGCCCAGGGCTCACCCGACGTGCAGCTGCTGTACCCGGACTGCGCCTCCCTGCAAGACAAGATCGAAACCATCGCCACCCGGGTCTATGACGCAGCCGGGATCGACGTGTCCACGGCCGCGGCGCGGCAACTGGCGGATTTCGAACAGATGGGCTTCGGCCACCTGCCGGTGTGCATCGCCAAGACCCAGTACAGTTTCTCCGCCGATCCCAACCGGCGCGGCGCACCGACGGGCCACGTGCTGCCTGTGCGCGAGGCGCGGCTGTGCGCCGGTGCGGGTTTCGTGGTGGCCATCTGCGGCGACATCATGACCATGCCGGGGTTGCCCCGGCACCCGGCCGCACTGAACATGGGGCTCAATGCCGATGGCGATATCTACGGCCTGGTTTGATGCCAAGACGCGACTAGGCGGAATGGCCGCTGTTGTTACCGACGTCGTCGGAGCCCGGGATGTAGGTGAACACGCCGTAAGTGGGCTCCACCCGCGCCCGGTACAGGGACTCGGCGGCGGGCGAGCGCAGCTCGAAGCCATACAGGGGCGCGCTGCTGCCCGACTGCGGCAGCGGGCACAGGGTACCGCGCGCTGATTTGGGCGCCGTGCCCATATACTTGCGGTAACAGCGACTGAAGTGGGTGGCGGAGACGAAGCCGCACATGGAGGCGATCTCGACAATCGAGCAGGACGTCTGCTTGAGCAGGCGCCGCGCCCGGTCCAGCCGCAGCTTGAGATAGTATCGGGACGGCGTGCAGCCCAGGTGCTTGAGGAACAGCCGCTCCAGTTGGCGTCGCGAAATCCCCGCCAGCAGCGCCAGTTCCTGCAACTCGATGGGTTCCTCGATATTGGCCTCCATGAGCTGGGCCACTTCCGCCAGCTTGGGCTGGGCCACGGCAATCTGGTGGCGCAGGGGCAACGGCTGCTGTTCGCTGTCCTCCCGCACCCGATCGCAGATGAACATGTCGGACACCGCGTCGGCGAGGGCCTGGCCATGGCGCCGCGCCAGCATGCCCAGCATCATGTGCAGCGGCACCTCGCCGCCGGTGCAGGTCATGCGGTCGCGATCGAGGGTGTAGAGCCGGTTGTTGCAATGAACCCGCGGGAACCCCTCCTGCAGCGCCGCCAGGCACTCCCAGTGGGCGCTGCAGTGGTAGCCATCCAGCAATCCCGCGCTGGCCAGCACATAGGCGCCGGTACACAGGGCGCCCAGGGTGGTCTGGCGACGCGCCTGGCGCCGCAGCCAGGTCACCTCGCGGCTGGTAAAGCTGTTGGTGACGTCGATACCGGCGGTGACAATCACCAGGTCGAAAGGGCCTGCATCGGGCAGGGCCGCATCGGGCATGATGGTGATACCGTCGCTGGCGCGGGCGGGACGCCCGCCATCGGTGACCAGCTGCCAGCTGTAGAGCTCGGATCCGGCCAGCTGGTTGGCCATTCGCAGCGGTTCGATGGCGCTGGCCAGAGCCATTAGCGTGTAGTTGTCGATCAGCAGGAAGCCGACCCGGTAGGTGGCCGGCCCCGCCCCGGGTGTCGGATTGCGGTTGGGTTGGGTCACGCCATCACCCCCTCGGGACGCACCGGTCCCGGCTGGCTGCCCCGCCCTGCGGGACAGCGGTTCATTCCCTGACAATAATCCCCGACAACCCGGCTCGCAAGCCTTGCGGACAGACGCACGCAACAACGCACGAAGCCGGCGGTGTACCGGCTTCGTTGTCGCGCCCTTCAGGAACGCTGACGGGCGTTGTCCGGATCGTAGAGACCGCGATAGCCAACCGATTCGATGCGGATCGGATAGTGTTCACTGAAGTATTCCAGCAGCAGCTCCCGGCCCTCCTGGGCGTATTCGTGGGGGATGTAGCCCAGCAGGATGGTCTGCCCCACCGAGGGCCCGAAGGCGACACTGCTGTTGTACGATCGGCGCCCTTCGCTGTCCACCAGCACCTCACCGGAGTCGGGATCGAGAATCGGCCACTGCCCCACCGGGTAGCGCGCCACACCGTTGGCGTCCCGGTTCTCCAGCAGGGTCAGCGTGCACAGGTAGGCCGGCTGGTGGGCTCGCTCGCGCTGCTCCAGATACGCCGCCTTGCCGTGGAATTCCGCCTCTTTCACCTTGGGCCGGGCCAGATCCGCCTCGTACAGGTTGTAGTCGGTCTCCAGGTCGACATTCTGCAGGCGCAGACTGTTTTCCAGACGCCGGGTATTGGCGTAGGTCTCGATACCCACCGGCGTGACGCCAGCTTCGTAGAGCAGATCCCACAGGCGCAGGCCGTAGCTGAACGGCACGTACAGCTCCCAGCCCTGCTCGCCGACGTAGGAAATTCGAAACGCCCAGACCGGGATGCCCTGCACCCAGATGTTGCGGGCGGTGGCGAACGGGAAACGCTCATCGGACAGTTCGTCCGGATCGTCCATGAACGGTTCCAGGGTGGCCCGGGCGTTGGGCCCCCAGAGCCCCAGCGTGGCCAGCGCGTCGGTGCGGTCTTCCACGTCGTAATCGTTAAAGCCCTTCTCTGCGGCCCGGCGCTTGATCCAGACCAGGTCACGATGGCCAGTGTCGCCGCCGCAGATCACCCGGTAGCGATCGCTCTCCAGTCGCACGATGGTGAGATCGGAATGGATGCCGCCGACGCTGTCCAGAAAATGGGTGTAAACGCCCTTGCCCACCGGCGTGGTGCCGCCCACCTTGGCCACCGACAGGTATTCCAGCAGGGCCTCGGCGTCCGGGCCGGCGATGTCGTAGATGGCAAAGTGGGACAGGTTGATCATGCCCACGTTGTCGCTCATCTCCAGCTGCTCGGCGTTGGAAACCTCCCAGAAGTGGCGCGCATCCCACTCGTTTTCCCGCACCGGGATACGATCCCGGTACTTTGTTAACAGGGTGGCCTCGTTGGATTGGTAGCCATGAGCCCGCTCCCAGCCCGCCGCTTCCATGAAGTACCCGCCCAGTGCCACCTCGCGCAGGTAGAAGGGGCTGGTGCGCAGGCGACGGCCGCTCTCGTAGGGCTCGCGCGGATGCACCGCCGGGGTGTAGATCTTCTTGGCGGTCTCGTAACAGCGGTCATAGACGTAACCCGGTCGCTTCTGTACCGGGTAGAAGCGGGCGATGTCGACGCTGTGCGGGTCCATCGGCGCGCGGCCGGTGGTCATCCAGTCCGCCAGCACCTTGCCAGCGCCGGGGCCGTCTTTGACCCAGACCGCCTCGCAGAACCACAGATTCCGGACTTCCGGCGTCTCGCCGATCATGGAACCGCCATCGGGCGTGACCGACAGCAGACCGTTGAAGGAACGCTTCTCCTCCCAGCCCAACTCGCCCAGGATGGGGGTCATCTCGATGGCTTTTTCGTAGGCGGACATCACCTGCTCCAGACTGAGATCGCGCATCGATGGGGAGAGCCGCGCATCGCCCGGCTCGGCGATGTCCCAGGGGTTAACCAGGCGGGGATTGTCCGGCTCGTAATAGCCCCACTCCACGTGGCCGCCTTCGGTGGTGGACGGGTCGCCGGTGTCGCGCACGTAGGCGGAGTTGCCCTGATCGCGGAACAGCGGCCAGACCATCTCCTCGCCGGTGCCCTTGAGTGCGTCGTAGGGTCCGAAGAACAGCAGCGGATGTTCCACCGGCATCAACGGCAAGGGCGCAGCGGCGGTGTTCGCCATCAGCGGCCCCCAGATGCCGATGGTCAGCACCACGTAGTTGGCGCGGATGTAGCCGCGGTCGGTTTCCACGCCACACACCCGGCCGTCCTGCACGTCGATGCGCCGGGCCGGGGTGTTGGCAAACGCCTGCAGGTGGCCGCTGGCCACCGCCTCGTCCACCAGGTCGCCGGCCACCTTCTGGGAGCGCGGCACCACCAGGCCCGCGTCCGGGTCCCACAGGGCGCCCTGGATTTTCGTCTCGTCCACCAGCGGGAACAGTTCCTTGGCCTGGGACGGCGTGATCAGGCTGACGTTGCTGCCGAACGCCTTGCCGGAGGCCACCTTGCGGCGCAGCTCGTCCATGCGTTCCGGGTCGTCCACGTGAGCCACTTCCATACCGCCCTTCTGCAGATAGTTGCCGCGCTTGGCGTAGAACGCCTGGCTGTACCGGGTGGTGTAGATGTTGAGCTTGTCGTGGGAGGTGGTGAAACAGAAATCCGAAGCGTGGGATGTGGAGCCGATGTCGGTGGGAATGGCGGATTTCTCCAGGCCCACGATGTTGGTCCAGCCCTGCCCGATCAGGTGGTGGGCCACGGAGGCCCCGACAATGCCGCCCTGACCGATGATGACGACGTCTGCACTTTCCGGAAGCTGAGCCATAGGATCACCTGCGACTGGGGCCACCCGCGGCGGCCGCTGATAACAACCGGTGTGACCGCATCCGGCCCACCTGCCTGTTCTCAATCTGAAAGCCTTTGGCCACCGCTGGCTGAACGAATGCGACACACAATCAACCAAAAACGGCATGGCGGTTTTCGGGAACGGGAACCTGATGTCTGCAACTTTCCGCAGAACCCGCGGTCACTCCCGGAAACGGAGGCGGAACCAATGGTCTGAAAGGAACCGGCATCGATTTCCGCTATGCTTGATAAAAACCGATAACACACTGATGGGAGGGAGAAACATGTCGATCAGGGACAACGCCGAGCGTTACGGGCAAGTCAGCCGCTGGCTGCACTGGGGGATGGCCCTGCTGATTCTCTGGCAGTTCCTCAGCGCCACCGCCCATGCACTGCTCAGCGACACGCCGGTCGAGGAATTCCTGTGGGCCACCCACAAGCCGCTCGGCTTCCTGCTGCTGATTCTCGTGGTCATCCGCGCGCTCTGGGCGCTGTCGAACCTGTCCAGCCGACCGGCGTCGATCAACGCCCTGGCCAAACTGGGCCACGTCGGGCTCTATGGCCTGTTATTCGTGGTGCCGGCGCTGGCCCTGCTGCGCCAATACGGCTCGGGACGCGCGTTCGATCCCTTCGGGATACCCCTGTTCGCAGGCTTTGAAGGCGACGAGATCGCCTGGATGGTCGAGCCGGGCAACTGGCTGCACAGCTGGCTGGGCTGGTTGATGCTGGTGACCATCGTTGGCCACATTGCCATGGTGATGCACCACCGGCGCCGGCCGGACCAGATCGATGTCTTGCCACGCATGGTGCGCTGAGCGGGATTTGGTGCGATAAGCGAAAAGAAGAGGCGGGAAGGTTGGAGTGCTCACCGTGGTTCGCGCTCCCTGCGAACCTCGACGATGGCACGAAAGGCAGGTGGCGTTATCCGCCGCCTGTCGCCGGGCGCCTCAGTGGCGGCGGCTACGTCCGTTCTTCAGACGCGAGTAGGTTGCGGTAGCCACGCCCAGCCAGGCTGCCAGTTGATAGTCGGGCACACGCTCGACCAGTTCGGGGTAGTCGCGCACCATGATCTGGTAGCGCTCCTCGGCGCTCAGGGTCTGGCGTTCGAACTCGCGCATGGTGGCGCGTTCAGCCAGTTCTTCCATCAGGGCCAGGGCGAAGTGGTCCCAGGTCCCTTCGCCTTCCTGCTTGATGCAGTCACGGAATGGCAGGAAGTCGGCCTCCCAGACCGTGCAGGGTGTGACGGTGGTCAGGCACAGGGTGTTTCGTTCGGAGCGGGTCCGGGCGAACACCGGCCAGATGGCACTGCCTTCTTCAAAGAAATGATGGATGCTGACGCGGCCTTCGTCGTTCTTGCGATACAGACGGGCAATGCCGTATTCCACCAGATAGATTTTCTTCCAGGTACTGCCGCGATTCTCCAGGTTAACCTCGGCCCCGTAGGTACGGTGCTCGAACAGGGCCGCCATTTCATCCAGCGACTGGCGACGCTGGCGCGACAGCCGGTCCGGCATGCCCCAGCCCAGGACGCGGGCAAGACTGTTGCGCAGGGCGCGGGCCCGACCTTCGCCGGGATCCTTGGTGGACCAGCCGTAGGGTTCGGGAATTTCGTTGGAGAGGACGCTTGATGATGAAGAGGAAGGTTGGTTCAGAATCTGCGAGGCAGATGAAACGAGTACATCATTATGTTTTCCCATTACATAACTCCACCTGACTGACGTGCGAAATCGTTAGCGCGCTATTATTACACTTGCTTTCACTCATAAAAACTGATTTATATTGATCTTATCTAGCAACATTTTTGATTGAACTTTCGGATTCAATTATGGATACAGAACTGGCCCGTACGTTTTTGGTCGTCGCGGAGACCGGAAGTTTCATTAAAGCCGCCGATCGGCTGAGTATTTCCCAGACCACAGTGACCGCCCGCATCCGCTCGCTGGAAAGCCAGCTGGGCCAGTCGCTGTTCGTGCGGGGCCGCCACGGCGCCAGCCTGACGCCCCAGGGAGACCGCTTCATGCCCTCGGCCATGTCGATCCTGCAGGTGTGGGAGCGAGCCCGGCATGACGTCAATGTGTCTACCGAGCACGAGCACGTGCTGTCGGTCGGCGGTGAGCTGAGCCTGTGGAATCCCCTGTTACTGAACTGGCTGGTGTGGATGCGCAAGAACTGCCCGGAGGTGGCCGTGCGCACCGAGGTGGGGGATTCCGCCAGCCTGATCGGCAAGGTGGAACGGGGCATCCTCGATATCGCCGTGGTCTATTCGCCGCTGTACCACCCCGGACTGGTGGTGGAGATGCTGGAGGAAGAACGGCTGATCATGGTGACCACCGACCCCTCCGGCTTCACCGCCGAGAACGAACACTATGTCTACGTCGACTGGGGGCCGGAGTTCTCGGCCCATCACGACCAGGCCTTCCCCAACCTCAAGCGTTCGGGGATCTTCGTCGGCGTGGGACCGCTGGGCCTGAGTTACATCCTGTCCGCGGGCGGCGCCGGCTACTTCCGCGAGCGTGCCATCCGCGGCCTGCTGGACGAGGGGCGGCTGTTCCGGGTGCCCAACGCGCCGGCCTTCCCCTACCCGTCCTACATGGTGACCACGGAAAGCGAACCGGCGGATGCCATTGGCCGCGGCATGGTGGGCCTGCGCCGGGTGATTCGCGACGGCATGTCGCCCTGGGTGATGCCGGTATAGGCCGGCTCCGCTGGCCGCCTTGACCGAGGCGGCTCATACCGGTGTTCTATATGGGACATAGGGCTTATACTGCTTGTATGCCTGTAGTGCATTCTTTAGCATTTACCCTGATCTTTTCTCCCCCATTTCCTGTAGTGAGCAGCATTTTTCATGACTGATGGCGCCAGCAACCGCATTTCCAGTGGTTCCAAGTACCGCAGCGAACAGGGATTCTCGGCCATCAAGGACGGCATCAAACGCTCTTCCAACGCCGAGACTCCGGTCTCGCGCAAGCCCAGCTGGTTACGGGCGCGAATGCCCGGCGGCGAGCGTTTCGATGCGGTGCAGCGCAACGTCAAGGAACACCGGCTGAGTACGGTGTGCCAGGAATCCCACTGCCCCAACATCGGGGAATGCTGGAACAACGGCACCGCCACCATCATGGTGATGGGCTCGGTCTGTACCCGCGCCTGCAAGTTCTGCGCGGTGGACACGGGTAACCCCAAAGGCTGGCTGGACCAGGACGAACCGGAAAACACCGCCAAGTCCGTGGAGCTGATGGGCCTGCGCTACATCGTGCTGACATCGGTCGACCGGGACGACCTGGAAGACGGCGGCGCCGCTCACTACGCTGCCTGTGTCAGCGCCATCAAGGCGCGCACACCGCAGGTGGCGGTGGAAGCGCTGACGCCGGATTTCGATGCCGTCGACGCCTATGTGGAGAAAGTGGTGGACTCCGGCCTGGACGTGTTCGCCCAGAACGTGGAAACCGTCGAGCGCCTGACCCACTACGTGCGCGATCCGCGCGCCGGCTACCAGAAAACCCTGAAGGTGCTGGAGCACGCCAAGAAACACCGCCCGGACGTGCTCACCAAAACCAGCATCATGGTCGGCCTGGGAGAAACCGAAGAGGAAATCCTGCAAACCATGGACGACCTGCGCGCCGTGGGTGTGGATATCCTGACCATCGGCCAGTACCTGCGCCCCACCCCGAACCATCTGCCGGTGGAGCGCTACGTCACGCCGGAGGAGTTCAACCGCTATCGGGAGATCGGCCTGGAGAAAGGCTTCATGGAAGTGCCGTCCGGCCCCATGGTCCGCTCCAGCTACCGCGCCGACCGGGTGTTCGAGCAGAACAACCTGGGCCTGGCCATGCCCGCAGTACCGGAAACCCGTGAGCCGAAAGACGACAACCTGATTCCGCTCAAGGCCGTTGAATAGGCAACGCCGTCAGCCCCGTCCCGGTACAGGAAAGCCAGCGCTCATGCGCTGGCTTTCTGCGTTTTAAGTCGGAGACGTCGCTCGGCTAGCTGCCAAACCGCCTCAGGACAGCACGGACCGATCCCGCGTAGCCACCACCGAACAGATTGAGGTGGTTAAGCAGGTGATAGAGGTTGTACAGGGGAATCCGCTCTTCCCAGTCCGGCGCCAGTTCCGAGTGCGCCGCGTAGGCTTCGTAAAACGCTGTTGGCTGACGGCCGAACAGCGTGGTCATGGCCAGGTCGGCTTCCGCCCAGCCGTAATGCGCCGCCGGATCGATCAGCACCGGTTCGCCATCGGGTCCGGCGTGGACGTTACCGCCCCAGAGGTCGCCGTGGATCAGGCTGGCCGGTTGCACCGGGATCCACTCCGGCAGGCGCGCGGCGATCCGTTCCAGCGACGTCATATCAGCGCTCCCGAGCAGCCCCTGATCCCGCGCCAGACGGCCCTGGTGCAGCAGGCGCGCCTCGCCGAAGAAGGCATGACCGTCGTCCATCCGGGGGTTGGGCTGGGGCGTCAGTCCGCAGAAGTTATCGCAGGAAAAGCCAAAAGCCGTGTCGGTCGTCCGGTGCATACCAGCCAGTTGCGCCCCCAGTTCCTCAGCAAAGCCGGGGCCCGGTGAGCCGGACAGCCACTCCAGCAGCAGCCCTTCCTCGGCGACCGCCAGCACCCGGGGCACTCGCACCGAATCGCTGGCCAGCATGGCCGCCAGACCGGCCGCTTCGGCCTCGAAAAAGCCGGTCGGCGGCGAACGGTGCCGTTTGAGGAACACCGTGGTGTCGTCCACCAGGGCGACGCGAAAGGCATCGTTGATACAGCCCCCACCGAGTCCCTGCAGATCGGCCGCCTCGGGCAGGCCGGCCTGTTGCAGCAAGGTATCGAGAATCGGGTCAGTCGACATCGTGTACGCCTCGTTCACTTCGGGTTGGGCGCGGGAGCGCCTGCGCAGCCGGGCGGTATGCCCGGCATTGATTGCGCCCCGCACGCTTGGCCTGGTAGAGCGCCTGGTCCGCCTGCTGCAACGCCTGCTTCAGCGACAGCTGGCCGTTGGCGGAAAACACCGGTGACAGCCCCGCCGTCAGGGTATGCTGGATCGTGCAGCCGCCGTGTCCGGTGGGTTGCCCGGCGAAGTCCTGCCGCATGCGCTCGGCGATGTCCAACGCCACGTCTTCTGACGGCGCCTGCAGCAGGATGACGAACTCCTCCCCGCCATAACGGATGCACACGTCCGCCGGCCGGCTCACCCGGGACATCAAACTCGCCAGCGCCACCAGCACTCGATCCCCGGCCTCATGGCCGTAGGTGTCGTTCACGTTCTTGAAGTAGTCCAGGTCGATCAGGATCAGGTACACCGGAACCTGCGTCTGCGCGTAGCGTTCCCGGAACGCCTCGTAGGCCGGCACCAGACCGCGCCGATTGGTCAGCCCGGTCAGCGGGTCCTGTTGCGCCAGGCGCAGGGCCAGCCGGCGGTCCCGATCCCAGCCGCTGAGCCGCTCGCCCAGCGCCACCAGCAGCAACAGTGCCTCAAGCACCCCCGCCGCCTGGGCGAAAGCCAGGGACTCCATGCCCCAGGGCAGCCAGCGGGTGGACGCACTGATCACGCTGAGCGTCAGCCCCACCCCGTAAATCACCCAGGCCAGGGCGTACCATCGGGCATAAACCTGCCCCCGACGATAAGCCATGAAACCCAGCGGCGCCAACAGCACCAACGACACAAGGGAGACATAGGACAACACCAGAACCGGCAGGTAGACACCGGCAAAGCGCAGGACCACGCCCGCCAGCATAACGGCCTGTCCGACGCGAATGAGGCGGTCGATCCATGGGAAGCCCTGGCGGGTAAACAGGAAGCTACGGGAAAACTGGAACGCAGCCGCCGCCATAAGCAGGTAGAGGATGTGAAACCCCTCGTTGTGCCAGAACACCGCCTGCGGCCACAGGTACTGGTAGGCCAGCCCATTCAGCAGCGCCCACATCAGGCCGCTGGCCACCAGGAACAACGCGTAGTGGAAATAGACCCACTGGCGCAGCATCCAGGCCGCCGCCAGCGAGACGAAGACCAACACCAGCAGGGCGCCGTAGTAGAGACCGTAGACGGCATAGGTCTGACGGGACTGGGCGGCGAAAACCGAGGCTTCGGCCAGGTGCAGGTTGAGGCTGACGCTGTCGGGCTTGTCGTTGCTCAGGCGCAGGATCAGATCGGTGTATCCGGTGGCGGGCGTGGCGTGTGCGAAGGCCAGCGTACGGTAGGCTTCACTCCGGTTGGCAAAAACCGCGCGGTCGGTCAGCGCCCGCACCTGGCGGGGCCCGCCGTTGTCCGACCAGTGAACCGTCAACCGGTCCAGATAGGTGGTTTCATGGCTGAGCACCCAGCGCACCGGTCGATCGCTGCTGTTGCGCAGTCGCAGGCGGATCCAGAAGGCCTGGTCGCTGATGCCCTGGTTAACGTCGTCGTCCGTCAGTGGTTGGTACGCATCGGGGGAAAGCTGCGCGAGGGTCCGGTCCGTCGGCGCTCGCTGAAACATCGCGGGGGCACGGACCAGTTGGTCATGGAGCGAACCGATTTCTATCGCCACCTCGTTCGCCGGCGCCGCCACAGTCGGAGCCAGCAGGCCCAACACGCACCACACGATCCAGGCGCATTTGCCGGACCACAACCTGACGACATACAACATGCTGGGGCGAAACACCTCGCGCTCAATCATCCGGTGTGCGCCACACAGTGTGAAATCTCACGGGGGGTGAAATGTCACGGGTGGACGGTCCCGGGCTCATACCTTCCCGGCTACAGACAGGATATGGCCGGGATATTGCCAGAAAGTCTAGCCAAACCGGGCGACACTGCCAGCCCGCCGGCACCATGCGCTCGACCAAGGTCACATTCCGTCGGGACCGGCATAGGGCCTAGAATGGTCGATATCCCCTATTACATGCCACGTCAGGATGGAGACTGCAATGAGACGTGTTGTGATCACCGGTATGGGCATCGTGTCCTGCCTGGGCAACAGCATTGAAGACGTGAACGCCAGCCTGAAGTCGGGCCGTTCCGGTATTCGCTTCAACGAAACCTATCGGGACCAGGGCTTCCGTAGCCAGGTTTCCGGATCGGTCGACGTCGATACGTCGGTGATCGATCGCAAAGTCCGCCGCTTCATGGGCCAGTCGGCCATGTACAGCTACCTGGCCATGCAGGAGGCGATTGCATCCGCCCAGCTCGACGAGAGCCTGATTTCCAGCGACCGCACCGGCCTGATCGCCGGTTCCGGCGGGGCCTCCTGCTCCAGCCAGGTGGAAGCGGTGGACATCATGCGCGAGCGCGGCGTCAAGCGCATCGGACCGTACATGGTCCCGCGCATCATGACCAGCACCGTGTCCGCGTGCCTGGCCACCGCCTACAAGATCCGTGGTGTGAACTACTCCATGTCCTCCGCCTGCGCCACCAGCGCCCACTGCATCGGACACGCCATGGAACAGATCCAGGCGGGCAAGCAGGACATCGTCTTCGCCGGCGGCGGCGAGGAAGAGGACTGGACCCTGACCATGCTGTTCGACGCCATGGGCGCCCTGTCCACCAAGTACAACGACGCTCCGGAAACCGCCTCGCGGCCGTTCGACAGCGGTCGTGACGGCTTCATCATCGCCGGCGGCGGCGGCATGCTGGTGGTCGAGGAGCTGGAGCACGCCAAAAAGCGTGGCGCCAACATCATTGCCGAACTGGTCGGCTACGGCGCCACCAGCGACGGCTACGACATGGTCGCGCCCTCCGGCGAAGGCGCCCAGCGCTGCATGAACCAGGCGATGGCCACCGTCGACGGCAAGATCGATTACATCAACGCCCACGGCACCAGCACCCCGGTCGGCGATGTGGCGGAAATGAAGGCGGTGCGCAACACCTTCGGTGAGCACATCCCGGCCATCTCCTCCACCAAGTCCCTGTCCGGCCACTCCCTGGGCGCAGCCGGCGTGCATGAGGCGATCTACTCGCTGCTGATGCTGCAGAACGGCTACATCGCCGGCACCGCCAACTACCACTCACCGGATGCGGAAATTGCTCATATGCCGATTGTCGGCCCTGATGCAAAGTCGGCGCATCTGGATCGGGTCATGTCCAACAGCTTTGGATTCGGCGGCACCAACGCCTCGCTGGTTTTCCAGCGCTTCCAGGACTGAACCGGGCAACACGGGGCGGGAGCCACTCCCGCCCTGCCCCCTTGTCCAGGCGCATCCGTAAGGTTGGCAAAGGCTCCCGTCGCGATTAAGGTGGGAACGGTGACAAGGAATCAGGGTAAGGTTATCCATATGGGCGAACGCATCTCCACACTGCGCGCCTCGGCACTCAAATCCGGCTGCCAGCACTGCAGCCTCAGCAACCTTTGCCTCCCGCTGGCGGTGAGCGATACGGAAATCGAACGCCTGGAGGACATCGTCCAGCAAGGCCGCGCCATCGACCGGGGCAAGCATGTGTTCCGCCAGCGCGATCCCTTTCGCTCCTGCTTTGCGGTGCGCAGCGGGGCCGTAAAGACCTACATCATCTCGGGCTCCGGCGAAGAGCAGATCACCGGCTTCTACCTGCCGGGTGAGCTCATCGGTCTGGACAGCATGACTGAGGACGGTTATTCCTGCTCGGCCAAGGCGCTGGAACGCAGCAGCCTGTGCGAGATTCCCTTCGATAAGATGGAGGAGCTGGCCGCCCGCATTCCATCGTTGCAGCATCACTTCTTCCAGTTGATGAGTCGGGAGATCAAGAACAGCCAGAACCTGTCGCTGTTGCTGAGCAAGAATTCCGCCGAGGAGCGAATCGCATCGCTGCTGCTGTCGCTGTCTTCGCGCTTCAGCCGGCGCCGGCTGTCCGCCACACAGCTCTCGCTGCCGATGCCGCGGCACGATATCGCCAATTATCTGGGACTGGCCGTGGAAACGGTGAGCCGGGTGATGACGCGCTTTCACCGCCAGGGGCTGATCGAATCCCACGGCCGGGAAGTCAGCCTGCTCGATATTGCAGGCATACAGGCCATTGCCCACGGCGGCGCTCAGTAAGCCGCCGCGCCGCTCGCTCCTGCCTCGAATCGCTTACGGCAGCGCCGCTTCGGTGCTTCCGGCCAGCAGCGATGCCTCCTCTTTCAGGCGCGTGCGCCAGGGCTGCTGCTTAATGCCAAAGGTATTGCGGATCTTGATGCAACCCAGAGTGGTGTTCTGCGGCTCCAGTCGCGCCCAGTCGGGAATCTTGTCCACCACGTGCACGGACTCCAGCTCCGGCAACGCGTTG
The DNA here is from genome assembly GCF_003258515.1 of Marinobacter bohaiensis. NCBI lineage: Bacteria > Pseudomonadati > Pseudomonadota > Gammaproteobacteria > Pseudomonadales > Marinobacteraceae > Marinobacter > Marinobacter bohaiensis. The sequence goes on along the minus strand of NZ_QGEH01000003.1, from coordinate 98,208 downwards.
ACAATCTCCAGCCCCAACTCGTACTGACTGATTTCCTCGGCGCCGGCGTACTGGTACGTGCCCCAGACCTCGGCCCCGCAGTCGATCTGCAGCACCAACGCGCGAATCACGCGTGCCAGGTCCTTGAGCGCGACCGGCTGGCCTCTGTGGCGGCTGGACAGCTCCAGTTGCGTGGCCCCTTCGGCGGAGGCGGTAATCTTGCGGATAAAGCGCTCCAGGCTCCAGCCAGTGCGCAGGATCAGATGATGCGGCAGCAGCGTACGCAACCCCTGCTCACATTCCCACTGCCAGTTGCCCAGCTGGCTGAACGGCTGGCCCGGATTGGAGGTGATGTAGGCGCTTTGCTTGCGGCCGTCGAAGACGTAGCAGGTGGTGAGCTGCAGCAGGGCCATCCTGTGGGCGCGAGCGTGTTCCGCAAGGGCCATGGGGATGGAAAAGGTCCACTGGCGGATGGTTTCCGGGTCCGATTCGGCGGCTTCCGGATCGTTATGCCAGAGGGTGTTGACGATCAGGTCGGTTTCCGCGGGAATCCAGTCATCCAGTGCCGCGGCATCCACGTCGTCCGGACTGTTGATCAGTAGCGGGCGTATGGACAGATGCGTGCCCCTGAGGGCTTCGAGCACCAGTCGGCCAAGCGGGCCGTAATCGTGTACAACCAGAACATTCACGCGGGTCTGAACTCTCCGTGCAATTCATCAATTCGGGGCGACTGACCAGAGCATGCCACCAACGGGGTCGCGGACTCAATGACCCGATGGCATGAGTGACAGACGACCGCCGGGCTGCAGCCAATGGCGCGTCGCCGGGTCCCGATAGAATAAGCCATCAGCCGCCGTTGCGCATCACCCGTCAGCCGGGATAGCTGCACCTGCGGCATCAAACACGATTGTAAGGAAGCCGCGTCATAATCACCGCGCCGGATCCCTCTCAACCACAGGAACGCCCATGCTCAAACAGCAAAGTCACATCGTCGCGCCCATTCCCGATGCCCTGCGTAACAAGGCCCTGCTCACCGTCGAGGAGCTGCGAGCCCGGGGCAAGGCGGACAAGGCCGCTATCGACGAACTCTACAATCTGATTGTCGAGCTGACCGAGGAAGGCCTGGATTTTTTTTTCCTGGAGCCGCTGCGCCGCCTGCGTGCCAGCAGCATGCTGATGGGCATGGCGAAGATGGGCATCGGCAGCATGCTCAAGGGCAGCAAGATGGTGATCCACAAGGTCCTGAAGAAGCTGGACGATCGCAGCCTGACCTCAATCCTCGACTTCATCGAGGAAATCATCTGCGAGCCGGAAGAGACCGCCTGACGCCCCCAGGGAGCCCTGATCGCGCCTGAACCGTCCTTGCGCGCTCCGGAAGCCCGAGGTGACTCGGGCGTTAATCAGAGGCGTTAACCAGAGACCACCGGGTCCTCGTAGACCCGCGGCACCCGGGCGGTAACGCCGGTCAGCAGCTCGTAGCCGATGGTACCGGCCCGCTGCGCCACCTCGTCTACAGACACCTGCGCGCCCCACAACTCCACCCGGTCGCCCGGCCGCGCCTGGGGCGCTCCGGACAGGTCCACCGCCAGCATGTCCATGGAAACCCGGCCCAGCGTGCAAACCCGGGCACCCGCCACCCATACCGGCGTTCCGGTAGGCGCATGACGCGGGTAGCCGTCGCCGTAACCAATGGCCACGATGCCCATGGGCGTGGGCCGCTCGGCGCGCCAGCTTGCGCCATAGCCCACCGCCTCGCCCGGCGCCAGGGTGCGCACGGCGGTGAGCCGCGATTCCAGCGTCATCACCGCGCGCAGGCCCAGTTCGGCCGCGCTTTCCTCGATCATCGGTGTGGCGCCATAAAGCATGATACCGGGACGGGTCCAGTGGAAACGTGGGGCTTCCGGCCGGAAATGACCGGCGGAGTTCGCGGCACTGAACGCCAGCTCGGGATAGCGCGCTGCCAGGTCCGTGAAGAGCGCGTTCTGGTGTGCCGTCATCCCGTCGTTGCGGTCATCGGCGCAGGCATAGTGGGTAACCATGCCCCTGAGAGTAACGCCATCCAACCCGCGCAGGCGGCGGACCCGGTCGTCCACGTCGCCCGGCGCGAATCCCAACCGGTTCATGCCGGTGTTGACCTTGAGCCAGACGGTGACGGTCGATCCGCTGTCCGCCAGGGCGTCGATCTGGTGATCGCTGTGAATCACCGGCTCCAGCCCGAGGGCGTGGCATGTAGCCACATCGGCGTCGTCGTGGAAACCCTGCAGCAGCACCACCGGTTGCTGGATGCCGGCCTCACGCAGCCGCTCCGCCTCCTCCAGCGTTGCCACCGCGTAGCGCTTCGCCATGCCCTCAAGGGCTGAGGCGACCCGCTCCAGTCCGTGACCATAGCCATCGGCCTTGACCACCGCCATGGCCTGGGCATCGCCGGCCAAACGACCGGCCAGCGCGTAGTTGTGGCGCAGGGCCGCCAGATCGATACGTGCGCGGGTGTGCCGTCCCATCCAGCCGTCTCCTAGTAATCGCCGCCGTAATCGCCGTGGGCGAGATCTTCGAACTTGGTGTACTTGCCCAGGAACGCCAGCCGCACGGTGCCGATGGGACCGTTCCGCTGCTTACCGATGATGATCTCGGCGATACCCTTGTCCGGGGTGTCCTCGTTGTAGACCTCGTCCCGGTAGATGAACATGATGACGTCGGCGTCCTGCTCGATCGCACCGGATTCCCGCAGGTCCGAGTTGACCGGTCGCTTGTTGGGGCGCTGCTCCAGGCTTCGGTTGAGCTGGGACAACGCCACCACCGGACACTGCAGTTCCTTGGCCAGCGCCTTCAGGGAACGCGAGATCTCGGAGATCTCCGCCGTCCGGCCTTCGGTGTTACCCGGCACCCGCATCAACTGGAGGTAGTCGACCATGATCAGACCGATTTCGCCGTTGTTCTCCCGTGCTACCCGACGCGCCCGCGAGCGCATTTCCGTGGGACTCAGGCCCGGCGTGTCGTCGATATAGAGCGGCTTGTCCTTGAGCAGGCTGACCGCCGAGGTCAGCCGGGGCCAGTCGTCTTCCTCCAGCCGGCCACTCCGCATGCGGGTCTGGTCGATGCGGCCCAGGGAGGACAGCATCCGCATCACGATGGCGTCGGCGGGCATCTCCATACTGAATACCAGGGCCGGCTTCTCGCTGCCCAGCAACGCGTTCTCCACCACGTTCATGGAAAACGTGGTCTTACCCATGGACGGCCGGCCGGCGATGATGATCAGGTCGGACGGCTGCATCCCCGAGGTCCATTCGTCCAGATCGGAGAAGCCCGTGGTGATACCGGTGATCGCGTCACCGGACTCGAACAGCTCCTCGATCCGGCCCAGCGCCTTGGTCAGGATGGGGTTGATCGACTGGGGGCCGCTGCCCTCTTTCGAGCGTGACTCGGCGATCTGGAAAACGTTGCGTTCAGCTTCGTCCAGCAGTTCGTCACTGGTGCGGCCCAGGGGGTTGAAAGCAGAATCGGCGATCTCGCCCGACACTTCGATCAGGCGGCGCAGCACCGCCCGCTCGCGCACGATGTTGGCGTACGCCTTGATGTTGGAGGCGCCGGGCGTCTTCTCCGCCAGCTCGGCCAGATAGGTCAGGCCACCGGCGTCCTCAATGTCGCCGGCACGCTCCAGGAATTCGCTGAGAGTGACCACGTCGAGGGGTTCGCCCTCGCCGGCCAGCCGTTCGATGGCGCCGAAAATCAGCCGGTGATCCTGACGATAGAAGTCGGCAGCGGCGATCACTTCGGAAACGGCGTCCCACTTGCTGTTGTCCAGCATGAGACCGCCAAGCACCGCCTGCTCGGCTTCCAGGGAATGGGGAGGCACCTTGATACGGGAGGTATCGGCGTCCTGGACAGTCGCTTTTTCGATGGGATTGGCCATGCTTACCGCGTATTGAAAGACAGGATCCAAAATGGGGTCGTGCCGCCGGAACGTCCTAAGATAACCGGGCACCGGTACCTTCACAAGCCACACGAACCAACAAAAAAGGCCCGGCAGACAGGGATGTCCGCCGGGCCCTTGGCACGGCCGTTATTCAGCCATGCAGGCCGCCACCAGGCCCAGAGGACCCGTTGGCTGCCCCGATCACTCAGCTACAACAGCAACCTTCACTTCAACAGTGACGTCGGTGTGCAGCTGCAGTTCGATGTCGAATTCGCCGATCGCACGGATCGGGCCTTCCGGCATACGAACTTCGCTCTTCTCGACTTCGGTACCGCCAGTGCTGACTGCATCGGCGATATCGCGAACACCGATGGAGCCGAACAGCTTGCCTTCGTCACCCGCCTTGGAGGCGATGGTGAAGGACTGGCCTTCCAGCTTCTCGGCGCGAGCCTGGGCAGCTGCCAGACGCTCGTTGGCGGCTTTTTCCAGCTCGGCGCGACGCGCTTCAAATTCCTTGATATTGGTTTCGGTCGCGGGAACTGCCTTGCCGAACGGCAGCAGGAAGTTACGACCGTAACCCGCTTTAACTTTTACCTTGTCTCCCAGGGAGCCCAGGTTTGCGACTTTCTCGAGCAGAATAACTTCCATCTCGTTAACCTCTTCATGCTTTATTCTGCCGGCCCAGAGGGATTGAAGCGCCCCCTGAAATCCAGCCAGCTATCCACAAACGCCAAAATCAGCAACAGTAACATCAGACTCGGGCTCAGCAGCACCAGGGCAATGTAGAACAACACCAGCCACTGGATGCTCATGTTCCGGGCGCCAATCATGCCGTGAATCAGGGCCAGGCCCGCAATCATCAGCGGTACCGCGGCGGCCCAGCCCACCAGGACCGAATTCAGCCCCAGCAGCGGTGCGCCGAACATGACCGCTACGCACAACACGGCAACCGGACGGCTCAGACGCAGTCCGTGGAACTCCGCCCGGAAACCGCCCGGGTTGTAGAGTCCCGACTGCCAGCTTCGCGCCAACAGAGTCACAGCGACGGCAATCAGCAGGTAAGTGCCTGCCATGCTGGCGCTCATGACCTGGGCGACGACGCTTTCGAGCCGTCCACCCAATTCGCCGGCGACCTCCGGGTTGTATTGCTGGTAAAACGCAACACCCGTGGCCACCAGGTCATTGAGCAGCTGCGGAAACAGGGCCGGCAGCAACACACCGGTTGCCAGTGCCAGACCGCTTCCGGTCAGCAGCGTCTTTTCCCAGGAGACGCTGAGGCGCAATACAGACACCATCAGCACCACCTGGATCAAGACGAACAGAGCGGTCGGGTCATTGCCCAACCAGCTCCAGCCCAGAGCCGGCAGCAGCGCCCAGAGCCCGATATTGAGTCCCTGGGAAATGCCCAGTCGGAGAATGACCAGGCCAACAACGGCCGCTCCAATCCAGAAAAGAAGGGGAACCGCGGTGGTAACCGCCGCAACCCCACTCGCCTGCAGGGGACCGCGCATCGCAAACTGTGCCAATGCACGCATGGTCCCGAGTCCTGTTACCGCTTATTTGTCGTGGCTATCGGAATACGGCAGCAGGGCCAGGTAGCGCGCACGTTTGATCGCGGTAGCCAGCTGACGCTGATAGCGTGCCTTGGTGCCGGTGATACGGCTGGGCACGATCTTGCCAGTTTCAGTGATGTAGCTTTTCAGGGTGTCCAGATCCTTGTAATCGATCTCCTTGACACCTTCTGCCGTGAAGCGGCAGAACTTACGACGTCTGAAAAAACGAGCCATGATTTAACTCCTCAACAACCGGTGATGGATTAAGCTTCTTCGCTCTTGGCTTCAGTAGCCGGGCGGCGCTCGCCGGATTCGGAACGACGCGGACGGTCGTCGCCACCGGAACGGCGCTCTTCGCGATTTTCGGAGGCCTTCATCGGCGACGGATCGGTATCGGCGTCGTCACGACGGATAACCAGATCGCGGATGATCGCATCGTTGAAACGGAAGTTGTGAGTCAGCTCGTCGAGCACGTCCTGTGAACATTCAACGTTGAACAGAACGTAGTGAGCCTTGTGGATCTTGTTGATCGGGTAAGCCAGGTGACGGCGGCCCCAGTCTTCAAGACGGTGCACAGCACCACCGGCTTCGGTGATGGTGTTGGTATAACGCTCGATCATCGCGGGCACCTGCTCGCTCTGATCCGGGTGTACCATGATGACGATTTCGTAGTGACGCATGAGTTCTCCCTACGGTTTATACAGCCTCTCCCAGGTCAACCTGAAAGAAGCAAGGAGCTGGTATCGAGTACCAATTTTGATTCCGGTATCGGCTTTGTCGGGCTGACGCCAGACAAAAGGACACCGCCCCCAGTTTAGGGGGTGGCGTATTCTAGGCAAGCGCTGGTTATATTGCAAGCAGTTACGCCAGCCGCTGGCGCACCGCTTCGTACAGGCAGACGCCCGTGGCGACGGACACGTTGAGGCTGTCCACCTGGCCGTGCATGGGGATGTGGATCAGGCTGTCGCAGTGTTCACGGGTCAGCCGGCGCATGCCCTTGCCCTCGGCGCCCATCACCAGCGCCACCGGACCGCGGAAATCCGCCTGGTAGACCGTCGCCCGCGCTTCTCCGGCGGTGCCGATCAGCCACACGCCCGCATCCTGCAGGGAACGCATGAAGCGCGCCAGGTTGGTGACCCGCACCAGCGGCACGGATTCGGCGGCACCACAGGCCACCTTGCGCACGGTGGGGTTGAGGGACGCCGACTTGTCCTTGGGCACCACCACCGCCTGGACGCCGGCCGCATCGGCGCTGCGCAGGCAGGCCCCCAGATTGTGTGGGTCGGTGACGCCATCGAGGATCAGCAGGAACGGCGCGTCCCAGCCGGACAGCGCTGCCAGTAGATCGTCTTCCTGCCACTCCTTCGATGCCGCCACCTGGGCGACGATACCCTGGTGCACACCGTCCACCCGACTGTCCAGCTCGCGGCGATGCACTTCCTGCCAGCGCACGCCCAGCTCATCCAACGCCTGGACAATGCCCTGGGCCCGCTTGTCCTGCCGGCCGGTCTGGATCCAGACCTGCTGCAACCTTGCCGGCTCACGCTTGAGCACGGCATCCACGGCGTGCCAACCAAATACGAATTCCTGCGCCACTGATCAAACCCTTTCTGCTGACAACCTGCTTTCAACCGCCGACCGGCAACGGGCTGCCCGCCATGGACGGCGGCGAGCCCGTCATGTCATTCCAGGCGTTACTGACCGCCGGATTTCTTCTTGCCTCGCGCTTTGGCGGGCTTTTTGGCGGACGGAGATTTCCGGCCACCGGGCTTGGAGGACGTCTTCTCCGCCTCCCGGGCCGCTTCCTGAGCCAGCATATCCTTGGCGCTCATCGGCTTGCCGGAACCGGACTTCGGCGATTTGCCGCGACGCGTGGATTTACGCCCGCCATCGCGCTTGCCTTTGCCCTTGTCGCGCCCCTTGCCGGCATCGCCGCCCTTATCCTGGCGACTGCCCCGCTCGGGCAGCGCATCCCGATCCGCCTTGCGGCGTTGCGGTTTGCTCATCAACTCCAGGTCGATCTTGCGATCTTCCAGGCCGACACGCACGACCTGGACCCGCACGGCATCCCCCAGCCGGAAACTGATGGCGGTACGCTCCCCCACCAGCCGGTGTTTGGCGGCATCGTGATGGAAGTAATCGCCACTAAGGGTGGAGACATGCACCAGCCCCTCGATAAAGATGCCTTCCAGCTCCACAAAAAAGCCGAACGGCACAACCGAGGCGATCACGCCGTCGAACTCTTCGCCCACGTGCTCCTTGAGGTATTCGCACTTGAGCCATGCCATCACGTCGCGGGTGGCATCGTCGGCACGGCGCTCGGTCATGGAGCAATGCTCACCGAGCTGGACCATGCGCGCGTGGTCGTAGGGATACACCGCCAGCTCCTGGTCCCGCTCATCCGGCTGCACCACGGTGCCGGTGTCGGCCTGGCCGTGGATGATCGACTTGATGGCCCGGTGCACGATCAAATCCGGGTAGCGCCGGATGGGCGAGGTGAAGTGAGCGTAGCTGGCAAAACCCAGGCCGAAGTGACCGCTCTCATCCGGACTGTAGACCGCCTGACTCAGGCTGCGCAGCATGACCATCTGGATCACGCTGGCATCGGGCCGCTCCCGGACCTGCTCCAACAGCGCCTGGAAATCGGCCGAGGTCGGCTTCTCGCCGCCGCCCAGTTGCAGCCCCAGCTCCGCCAGGAAAAGCCGCAGTGCCGACAGGCGCTCCTCCGCCGGGCCGTCGTGCACCCGGTACAGCGCCGGCACCTTGTGGCGCTTGAGGAAGCGCGCGGTGGCGACGTTGGCGCACAGCATGCACTCCTCGACGATCTTGTGGGCGTCGTTGCGCGTGACCGGCACGATCTCTTCGATCTTGCGGGACGCGTCGAAGATGATGCGGGTCTCGGTGGTCTCGAAATCGATGGCGCCGCGCTCGGTCCGCGCCGCGCGCAGCACCTTGTAGAGGGCGTACAGATCATCCAGGTTCGGCGCCACGTGCGCGTACTTGGAGCGCAGCTTGCGACCGATGCCTGACTCCGGACGCTCCAGCATGTCGCTGACCGAGGTGTAGGTCAGCCGCGCCTTGGAGTGCATGACGGCCTGGTAGAAGGTGTAGCCGCCGATGCGCCCGTTGGCGCTGATGGTCATATCCGCCACCAGGCACAACCGGTCGACTTCCGGATTCAGCGAACACAGGCCGTTGGAGAGCTTCTCCGGCAGCATCGGCACCACATGATCCGGGAAGTACACCGAGTTCCCGCGGGACAGGGCTTCCTCGTCCAGCGGCGTGCCGGGCCGCACGTAATGGGATACGTCGGCAATCGCCACCAGCAACCGGAACCCGCCGCGCGGACGACGCTCGCAGAAGATGGCGTCGTCGAAGTCGCGGGCGTCCTCGCCGTCGATGGTGACCAGCGGCAGGTCGCGCAGGTCGACCCGGTTCTGCTTGTCCGGCTCGGTAACCACTTCGGGAATCGCCGCCGCCTGCTTGCCCACGTCGGACGGCCAGGCGTGCGGAATATCGTGGGATCGGATCGCCACCGCGATCTCCATGCCCGGCGCCATGTGATCCCCCAGCACCTCGACGACGCGACCGGTCGCCTTGGTGCGCAAGGTCGGCTGTCGCACCACGTCTACCACCACGTACTGGCCGTGGCGGGCACTGCCGCAATCCTCTTCGGCCACCAGCACATCGTGGCTGACCCGCGGATTCTCCGGCACCACAAACGCAATGCCGCTTTCACGGAACAGGCGACCGACAATCTGCTCGGTGCCGTGCTCCAGCACCTCGACCACCCGACCTTCGCGACGGCCACGCTCATCGACGTGGTCGACCCGCGCGGCGACCCGGTCACCGTGGAACACCTGGCGCATCTGCCGGGCACTGAGGAACAGATCGCTGCTGCCGTCGTCGGGCACCAGGAAACCGAAACCGTCACGATGCCCCTGCACCCGGCCGGAAATCAGGTCCGCTTCTTCAAGCGGCAGGTAGGCGTTGCGCCGGTTGCAGATCAACTGACCGTCGCGGCACATGGCGATCAGCCGGCGGCGGATGGCTTCGATGCCTTCCTCGCTGGTCTGGCCCAGTTCTTCGCACAGGGTGGGATGAGTGGCGGGAGCGCCGCGCTGACGCAGATGTTCGAGGATGTATTCGCGGCTCTGCACCGGGTTATCGTACTTTTGTGCCTCACGTTCGGCGTGAGGATCGTTCTTCGTTCTTTTCTTTGAAACCATTAAATGAATGCCTTAATGCCGGCAGCCAGAAAAATCAGAAATTAAAGGGACTGACTGCGGATTGGATGTGGCCGAAGTATAACCCGCGCCAACGGAGAAACCTAAAAAACGGGAGTTAACAGACTTAAACAATGACGGGGAATATTCGATGCCACTTCCTGGGGAAAGAAGTGGTGCCGAGGAGAGGACTTGAACCTCCACGGGGTTGCCCCCACTAGCACCTGAAGCTAGCGCGTCTACCAATTTCGCCACCTCGGCAGATGACTTGCATTCCGCTTTTCAATCCTAGTCTTGCAGACTCATGATTTACTTGGCTTTCTGCTGTCGGTGTGGGATGTCCCTCACCAGTGGCGCGTACTTTAATAACTCCCCTTTGCGCTGTCAAACCTTTTTTCCAAAAAAATCGAAAATTTCTTCCTGGCGGCCCATGCGCCCGGCCGGAGAGCTTACCCCCGGGCCGAGCACGACACCGCCAGACGAAACGCCGCTACTAACCACGGCTAACTTCTCACAATGAGAACTAGAAGGTACGCCCCACGATTTCCTTCATGATCTCGTTGGTACCGGCGTAGATGCGCTGCACGCGGGAATCGGCCCAGGCCCGGGCGATCGGGTATTCCCACATATAGCCGTAGCCGCCGTGCAACTGGACGCATTCGTCCATCACGCGGCACTGCAGGTCCGTGGTCCACTGCTTGAGCATCGCGGCGGTGGGCACATCAAGCTTCTTCTCCAGGTGCAGCTCCAGGCAGCGGTCCACGAACACCCGGGCCGCGGTGATGTCCGCCTTCATTTCCGCCAGTTTGAAGCGGGTGTTCTGGAAGCCGATCACCGGTTTGCCGAAGGCCTTGCGCTCTTTGACGTAGTCGCGGGTCCAGTCCCAGGCGGCTTCGGCGGCGGCCACCGCGGTCAGAGCCACCTGCAGGCGCTCGGCGGGCAGCTCCTGCATCAGTTGCATGAACCCCTGCCCTTCGCCGCTGCCCAGCAGATTGCCGACCGGCACCTTGACGTCCTGGAAGAACAGCTCCGAGGTGTCCTGGGCCTTGAGCCCGACCTTCTCCAGGTTCTGGCCACGCTCGAAGCCCTCCCAGGCGGTTTCCACGAGCAACAGACTGGTGCCCTTGGCGCCTTCCTTCGGATCGGTCTTGGCCACCACGATCACCAGGTCCGCCATCTGGCCATTGGTTATGAAGGTCTTGGAGCCGTTCAGGACGTAGTGGTCGCCGTCACGGATGGCGCTGGTCTTGACGCCCTGCAGGTCGGAGCCGGCGCCGGGTTCGGTCATGGCGATGGCGCCGATCATCTCGCCGCTGGCCAGTTTGGGCAGGTAAGTCCGCTTCTGCTCATCGGTGCCGTAATGCAGGATGTAGGGCGCGACGATGTCCGAATGCAGCGCCCAGCCCAGGCCCGATGTGGTGGCCCGCACGATCTCCTCCATGATCACCGCGCTGTAGCGGAAATCGGCGCCGACACCGCCGTACTCTTCCGGCAGGCAGGGACACAGGAAGCCCAGCTCGCCGGCCTTGCGCCAGATCTCACGGCTGACCTGGCCATCTTTCTCCCATTGCGCGTGATGCGGCACCGCCTCCTGCTGCAGGAATTTGCGGACCGAGTCCCGGAAGCCCTCCAGATCGGAGTCGAATAACGTGCGTGGAATCATGCTTATCCCCTGTGCTGTCTCGTTGTGGTGTCTTGTTGTTGTGACCCTTGCGGATCAGTCTCCGTCGCGCCGGGGCAGCGCTCAATGATGAAAAGCATCATTCCGGATGGCGAAAACAACCGCGGCGCCAGGAAGGCGCCGCGAGGGGAGCAGGATGCCGGGGCCGCCGTTGCGCGGCCACGCCGGAACCCCGTTAACCGAAATAGTCGGAATAGGTGTTGTAGAAGTGCCGGGCCGCCCGCCCGCTGCGACCGCCCTTGCCCAGGGCGAAGCGGATCGCCAGCCGGTGCAGCTCCTCGCGGTCTTCCACGTGCGGGAACAGCGCGTCCACCAGATGCAGGTACTCGTCCTGGTTGAACGGGTAAAAGGACAGCCACAGACCAAAGCGATCCGACAGGGAAACCTGCTCCTCGATCGCCTCGCCGGGATGCAGCTCACCGTCGACCACTTCCGCCTGCTGGTTGTCCTTCATGTATTCCGGCATCAGGTGGCGGCGGTTGGAGGTGGCGTAGACCTTGATGTTGTCCGGCGGGCTCTCGATGGAACCCTCCATCACGCTCTTCAACGCCTTGTAGGTGCCCTCGCCCCGCTCGAACGACAGGTCGTCGGAGAAGATAATGAAGCGGTAGTCCAGGTCGCGCAGGTCGTCGACGATTTCCGGGAGGTACAGCAGGTCGTCGCGATCGACTTCCACAATGCGCAGGCCGCGCTCGAAATAGGTGTTGAGAATCGCCTTGATCAGCGACGACTTGCCCGTACCCCGGGCACCCCACAGCAGCGCGTTGTTGGCCGGCAGGCCATCGAGGAAGCGCTCGGTATTGGTGACCAGCGACTGCTTCTGGCGGTCGACTTCCAGCAGTTCGTCCAGCCGCACCGGGTCAATCGCCCGAACGGCACGCAAAGCCTGACGGTGGCGGCGCCAGATGGCCGCCGGCGTGGTTTGCCAATCGATACTCATGATGCTTTCGATTCCTGCGTCGACGCCGGTTAAGGGCGTCCGTTGTCCGTTTTACCCGCCAGCTTCCGGGTCACCCGATCCTCGCCCCAGCGGGGCATCAGGTCCTGCGGCAGCCCCAGGTGGTCGAGCAGTCGCGCCACGATGAAGTCCACCAGGTCGGCCACCGATTGCGGGCGGTGGTAGAAACCGGGGCTGGCGGGCATGATCACCGCGCCCATGCGGGTCAGCCGCAGCATGTTCTCCAGATGCACTTCCGAGAACGGCGCCTCGCGCGGCACCAGGATCAGCGGACGGCGCTCCTTCAGGGCTACGTCGCCGGCCCGCTCGATCAGGTTGTTGCTGGCACCGGTGGCCAGCGCCGACAGGGTGCCGGTGCTGCAGGGGCAGATCACCAGCGGGTCGCGGCTGCCCGAGCCCGACGCCGGCGGCGCGAACCAGTCTTCACGCCCGAACACCAGCAACTGATCCGGCTCGGCATCGAACGTCCCGGCCAGATACGCCTGCATCGCGTCCGGCGAGCCGGGCAGGCTCAGCTCGGTTTCGGTGGCGATGACCACCTGGGCCGCCTTGCTGATCATCACATGCACCCGGCAGCCGGCGGCCAGCAGACACTGCAGGAGACGCAGCCCGTACTGGGCACCGGAAGCCCCGGTAAACGCCAGGTTAACAGTGGGCCGGGAGGGTGGAGAATCCGCTGTCTTGCCTTCAGTCAAAATGCCGCTCCAGTCTGTCGATCAGTCGGCCATGGATGCCGCCAAATCCGCCGTTGCTCATCACCACCACGTGAGCGGGCGCCGGCAGGTTATCAAGCACCGCGTCAATCAGGCCGTCCAGGGTGGTGTCGGTTACGTGCCGGGCGTCGTCCGCCGGCACCAACTCGCGCAGCCAGTCCATGTCACTGAGGTTAGCCCAGATTACCCGGTCCGCCTGCTCCGCGCTGGGCAGCAGCGTGTCCCGGTGCACGCCCTGCTGCATGGTGTTCGAGCGGGGCTCGATCAGGGCCACGATGGGCTCGTCGCCGACCTTGTTGCGCAGGCCATCCAGGGTGCTGGCGATGGCCGTCGGGTGGTGGGCGAAATCGTCGTAGACGCGCACACCGTGCACGTCCGCCAGCAGCTCCATCCGACGCTTGACGCCGGAGAAGCGGTTCAGCGCGGCAATGGCATGATCCGGGGTGACGCCCACGTGGCGGGCAGCGGCAATGGCGGCCAGGGCGTTGCGTACGTTGTGCAGACCGGTCTGGGCCCACTTCACGGTCCCCACGGGCTGCTCGTGGTGCACCACCACGAATTCGCTGCCGTCGTCCGACAGCAGCTCGGCGCGCCAGTTGGCCTGATCCGCCTCGCCGTCGATGGACGTGGTCTGCAACGGACTCCAGCACCCCATGGCCAGGGCCGCATCGAGGTGGGTATCGCGCGCCGGCCGGATGATCTGGCCGTTGGACGGCACGGTGCGTACCAGGTGATGAAACTGGCGCTCGATCGCCTCGACGCTGTCGAAGATGTCGGCGTGGTCAAACTCCAGGTTATTGAGGATCAGGGTGTTGGGCCGGTAGTGGACGAACTTGGAGCGCTTGTCGAAAAAGGCGCTGTCGTACTCGTCGGCCTCGATCACGAAGAAATCACTGCTGCCCAGTCGGGCGGAGACGGAAAAATCCTGCGGCACGCCACCCACCAGGTACCCCGGATCGAAACCGGCCTGATCGAGGACGTACAGCAGCATCGACGTGGTGGTGGTCTTGCCGTGGGTGCCGGCCACCGCCAGCACCCAGCGCTTGCGCAGCACCTCGCGGGTCAGCCACTCAGGGCCGGACATGTAGTCGATGCCCCGGTTGAGCACCGCTTCCACCTCCGGATTGCCGCGCGACATGGCGTTGCCGATCAGCACCAGGTCCGGGGCCGGTTTGAGGTTGTCCGGCGAGTAGCCTTCCATCAACTGGATGCCCTGGGCCTCCAACTGAGTGCTCATGGGCGGATAGACGCCCTGGTCGGAACCGGTAACCGTGTGGCCGGCTTCCCGGGCGAGGACCGCGAGGCTGCCCATAAAGGTGCCGCAGATACCGAGGATATGAATGTGCATAGGTTTCCTGAAGCTGGTCCGGGGCGTTGCCGTCAGTCCGCTACACTGAGTAGTCAGAGCATCCGTCGGCCGGGCATTCATGGCCCGAACGTCGATGATCAACAACCTGCGTGCGCGTCTGCCGGCACCCAATCAAAGGTTGAAGCGTCCAGCATCCACCCGCCGCCGTCAAGCCATCCCGTCGGCAGGACGCCCGGGCACGTGGCATGGCCGCCAAACAGGCGGGAAACTCCCTACGAGACCGTCATGAAAACACCCCGGGTTTCACGTATCATTCGCGCGGAGTGAGCAATCCGCCCCAAATGACCCAATCTGCAGGAGGCGCCAGGAACCATGGCCATCAAGAATGCGTTTTACGCCCAGTCTGGCGGTGTCACCGCCGTGATCAACGCCAGTGCCTGTGGTGTGATCCAGACCGCCCGCAAGCACCCGGAAGCGATCGGTACGGTTTACGCCGGACGCAACGGCATCATCGGGGCTCTCAGGGAAGAGCTGATTGACACCAACGAGGAAAGCGACGAATCCATCGCCGCCCTCATGCACACCCCGGGCGGTGCTTTCGGTTCCTGCCGCTACAAGCTGAAGAATTTCAGCGAGAACAAGCGCGAGTACGAGCGCCTGATCGAGGTGTTCCAGGCTCACAACATCGGCTATTTCTTCTACAACGGCGGTGGCGATTCCCAGGATACCGCGTTCAAGGTATCCCAGCTGGCCGAACGCATGGGTTATCCGATTACCTGCATCGGCGTTCCCAAGACCGTCGATAACGACCTGCCGTTCACCGACTGCTGCCCGGGCTTTGGCTCGGTGGCCAAATACATCGCCACCTCCACCCTGGAAGCGAGCCTGGACATCAAGTCCATGTGCGAATCCTCCACCAAGGTGTTCATCCTGGAAGTCATGGGCCGCCACGCCGGCTGGATCGCGGCGGCCGGTGGCCTGGCGGGCCAAAAAGAAGGGGACGCGCCGCACATCATCCTGTTCCCGGAAGTACCGTTCGACCGTGACGCCTTCCTCAAGCGCGTCGAACACTGCGTGGAGAACTACGGCTACTGCGTGGTGGTCGCCTCCGAGGGGGCCCAATATGAAGACGGCCGATTCCTGGCCGACGCCGGCAGCAAGGATGCCTTCGGCCACACCCAGTTGGGCGGCGTGGCGCCGGCACTTGCCAACATGACCAAGCAGGCCCTGGGCTACAAGTACCACTGGGCGGTGGCGGACTACCTGCAGCGCGCCGCGCGTCACATTGCCTCCGCGACCGACGTGGAGCAGGCCTACGCCGTGGGCAAGGCCGCGGTGGAGATGGCGGTCGCCGGCAAGCAGGCGGTGATGCCAACCATCGTGCGGGAGCAATCATCCCCGTATCGCTGGCACATCGGCGAGGCGCCGCTGAGCGAAGTGGCCAACCAGGAAAAGAAAATGCCGATCCACTTCATCACCGACGACGGCTTCGGCATCACCCAGGACTGCCGCGAATACCTGCAACCGCTGATTCACGGCGAGAGCTTCCCGCCGTTCGACGACGGCCTGCCCCGCGTCGCTCATATCCAGGGCGTGCTGGCGGAGAAAAAACTGCGCACCGAGTTCGACATCTGATCGATACGGCAGAAACACGAAAGCCGCTCCACGGAGCGGCTTTTTTGTGCGCAGACGGTTTGTTTTCGCGCAGAGCGTCGCGCGCGGACGACCGACCCGAAAACAGGATCAGGTCAGGGACGCCGCCTCACGCTCATGCACGTAAGTGGCAAATTCGGTGTAACCGCCGACGTGGGTCTCGCCGATAAAAATCTGCGGAACGGTCTGGACGGGTTTGCCAATCGTCTGCTCGATATCGGCCTTGCTGACCCCTTCTTCGATCATGTTGACGAATTTGAAATCGAAGCCTTTGACCTCACAGAGCTGCTTGGCACGAACGCAGAACCCACAGCTGGGGCGGCCGAATATGGTGATACGATCCATGGACGGACCTCCTGAAAATGAAGCGCCTTGCAAACCGGCGTGACCAAAAAACAGGCAAAGATTGCCAGACGGCCGCGCATTTTCCCATTTGGTGCTGTGAATCACCATCATAGGAATCGCGTATGCGCGGCCTTGCTTACGGTCAGGTATGCAGGCGATTGAGCTGATCTTCCAGAGACACGACCTGGTCACCCAGACTTTCGCCGCTGCCACGCACGCGTTCGGCCAGATCGCGCAGGTCACTGGCGGCATCGCCGATGTTGGTCAGGTTGCGGTTAATTTCCTCGCTGACAGAGCTCTGCTCTTCCGCTGCCGTGGCCACCTGGGTCACGTGCTCCACAATCGTGGCGATGCGGCGCACCACTTCCGCCAGGGATTCGTCCGCCTCGCGGGTCCGCCCCACGGCCGAGGTGGCCCGATCGACACCGCCGCGAATCACGGTCACGGTCTGCTGCACCTCGTTCTGCAGCCCTTCGATCATCTCGCTGATCTCATCGGTGGATTCCCGGGTCTTGGACGCCAGGGTGCGAACCTCATCGGCCACCACCGCAAAACCGCGGCCCTGCTCGCCGGCCCGCGCCGCTTCAATGGCGGCGTTCAGCGCCAGCAGGTTGGTCTGCTCGGCAATGCCCCGGATCACTTCGAGAATGCGGTTGATGTCGTCGCTGCGGCTGGCCACCTGGCCGATGGCACCGCTGGCCTCTTCCATATCCGCCGCCAGTTCCTGCACGCCGTTGACGGCGGTGGTCAGGGTCGACTGGGTGCTCTCCACGCCCTCACTGGCCTCCCGCGCATTGCCGGCAGCGTCGCTGGCAAACGTCGCCACTTCACTGGCGGCGGCGGACATTTCGTTCATCGCCGTCACCACGCTGTCGATCTCGCCGTTCTGACGCGAGGTGTTCTGCTCGGTTTCCACGGCGATCCGGCGTACGTCACTGGCCTGCTCACTGACCGTGCCGTTAATCCGCTTGAGGTCGTTGATCATATCGCGCAGCTTGGCCAGGAACGCATTGAAGCCGTCCGCCAGGCCAATCAGCTCGGCGTGGGTATCGATTTCCAGTTCCTGGGTCAGGTCCCCCTCGGCGGAAGCCAGATTGCTCATGCGGTCACGGATCTGGTCCAGCGGACGGGTTACCGAGCGCACCAGGAGCACCAGCAGCCCCAGCGCCACAACCAGCACGATGATGCCGGCGGTCAGCTGGCGCGCGGCGGTGCCGTCCACCTCATCCGCCAGCAGGTCGGACACGGTCTTGAGATCCGCCAGCGCCACACTGCGGGGCAGCTCGATGATCATCGACCAGCGGGTGTTGGAGGCATCGATATCGATCGGGAACGCCACGGCGATGTCCTCGCCATTGTCGAACACCGGGGTATCCTGCCTGACCAGGTTGCGATAGGTGTCGGCACGCTCGGGCAAAGCTTCCGCCAGCGGGCGCCCCAGCTCGTCGGTATAGGCGCTGGTGCCGGCGATGAGCCCCTTCTCACTGACCAGCGTGACGCGCGCGGCGCCGTCATAGAGCTTCTGGCTGACCTGGTTCAGGGTTTCCTGGATGGAAGACAGATTGATATCCACACCCACGACACCGCCGAAGTCGCCGTCGCTGAAGATCGGCATGGTCAGGCTGGTCATCATCTCCGAGTAGCCGTCGCTGATCTCGTAACTGTAGGGCTCCATGGTGCACGGTTTGAGGGTTTCCATGGCGCACAGGTACCACTCGGCTTCACGGATGCCAAACTCGTCCTGCTGGTCCAGGTATTTGACGGAAGGATCCTCTTCCCGGCTGAACACAACCTTGCCTTCCTGGTCGCGGTAGTAGTAGATCTCCAGGGTGCCTTCGTCGCTGCTGTGCTGTTCCACGCCGCCGGTGAAGTAACGATCCTGGCCGTCGTAGGCGTCCGGCTCGAAGTTGGCATAGATGGCGCTGAGTTCCGGCTGACCTTCCAGAATCGCACCGGTGGTCTCCGTCAGGTCGCGACGACTCATGCGGGCGGAGTCGGAACCTTCCACGTTACGGTGGATCACCTCACGGAAGGTTTCCGGAATCTTGTACGCCTGGTTGAAGATCGCAGCCACCTGTTCGCCATACTGACCGGCGGTGGCGCGCAGCCGCTCGACGACGATATTCTGGACCAGTTCGCTGGCATCGTCGTTGATGCGGGACTCCATGTTGGACAGTGAGACTTGGGCCGTAATGATCATGCTCAGCCCCATCAGGAGCATCAGGACGATCACCAGGGCATAGAGTTTCAGTTTCAGAGACAGCTTTTTCATGGATATCCCGAATCGATGGCAGTGAAAGCAACCTCCGCTGCGGGAGGCGTTCTATCGGTTCCGGCGGCGCACAGGCTCGCCCGGTTCAGCGTCGCAAGACCGGAGGCAGCGTATCCAGGCTGGCCGGGGGACAAACGTTCCGTGTTTGACTCGGGAAGGGCACCAACGCACCCTGACGTTCCCGTTTTCGGACACTGATGGTTATAACTATCGGCACGGCTATCGTTTTCTTGACCATGCGCGGCTAAGGAGTTGATTAGAGGCTCCCTAACTTAGTGGCGTACGAGCCGCCGAACCACTACGGTGTGTAATCGCACCCGACGCATGCTGCCGCGCCGGCCGCCGTCAAACATGCCCGCTTCATTGCAACGGAGTCGACTTGGCCTACCTCTACCTGTTCCTCACCGCCTTCGCGGCGGCCACGCTCCTGCCGGCTTATTCGGAAGTCATGCTGGGCGGGATGGCGACACAGGGCTACTCACTGCTGGGACTGTGGCTGTTCGCCACGGCGGGCAATACGCTGGGATCGGTGGTCAATGGCTGGATCGGGCGGCAGGTGGAGCACTTCCGCCACAAGCGCTGGTTTCCGGTGAGCGAGAAACAGCTGACGCGGGCCCAGGATCGCTTCAACCGCTGGGGGCAATGGTCGCTGCTGATGGCGTGGTTACCGATCGGCGGCGACGCGCTGACGGTGATCGGCGGCATCATGAAAGTGCCCTGGCTCAACTTCATCGTACTGGTGGCCATCGGCAAGGGCGCGCGCTATGCCATGGTGCTTTGGGCGGTAATCGAGGCTACCTGACCGCGCGTTCCGGCGCGGCCAGGCCGGCTAGTCCGCCAGGCTCCTGGCGTCGTCGCTATCGTCGCGATAGAGGTAGTCACGCAGCAGTTCCTCGCCGTTGAACTCCGAGCGCAGCACGGCGATGAAGGTGTAGACACCGATCAGTTTGCGGTTGAGGAAGACAAATTCCTTGGGCGGAATCCGGAAGTAGCGGCTGATAGCAGACCGGGCCGCCTGCCGCGCCACACGTGACGGCAGGTCGCTCTGCTTCCAGCGATACTGGCCCCGCTCATTGACCGCGTGCTCCGGCCATTCGCTATTGGCCGGCGCCAGGGGCTCGAGCACCGACATGCAGACTTCGCCGAAGCGCTGCAGTACGTCTTCCGGCCAGTCCTCGCTCATGAAATGCAGCTGAATACCCCCCTCGATGACCCGTTCCAGGTCCTGCTCGTAGGACGCCTGGATCATCTCCTGCACCGGTTCCAGGAAGTCATCGGGGTAGGATTGCACGGCCCCAAAATCCAGCAGCACGATCTGGTCGGCGCCGGCACCGGAGTCCTCCGCCAGGCGGATGCGGTAGTTGCCGAAGTTGGGGTCGGTCTGCATTTCGCCCCAATCGAACAGTTCCCGGAAGAACAGCTCCAGAGCCGCGCGCCCCAGCTCGCTGCGTCGCTCCAGCGGCAACTGGGCCACCGTCTCCGAACTCACCGGCCAGCCGGACTCGAAGGTCGCGGCCATCACCCGGGCGGTGGAAAATTCCGGCAGGATGCGTGGCACCACAAATCGGTTGTCGTCCGCCAGCATCTTGCGGAAGTGTTCCGTCGTGCGGGCCTCGAGCGCGTAATCCACCTCCCGGTGCATCATGGCGCGCACTTCCTCAAGCCATTCGTTGAATTCCGGCCCCATGGACACGAAACGCCCGACTTTCAGGATCTGTGCCACGGCGTTAAGGTCACTGTCCACCGCCTCGGCCACGCCGGGGTACTGGATCTTCAAGACGATCTCCAGGCCGTCGCTACGGCGCACCGCGCGGTGCACCTGCCCCAGGGACGCGGCGCCGATGGGCTCGGGATCCACTTCCAACTGGGCCAGGCGATCCGCTCCCAGCTCACTGGCCAGGACTTTTTCCACCGACGGCCAGGCCAGCGAGGTGGTCTGATCCTCCAGCGTGTGCAGCGCTTCGGTGACCTCCGCCGGCAGGAAGTGCTCGCCATAAAGGGCCATGACCTGGCCGATCTTGACCACACTGCCCTTGAGCTTGCCCAGCTCATCCACGAGGAAGCGCGCCTGGCTGGACAACATCTGGCGATGTCGCTCCTCGCGCTTGTCCCGACTGCTGAACAGGTTGGTCGCCATGTGGGTCGCCATTCGGGTGCCGGCAAACAGTCCGGCCCGGGTCAGGCTCAGCCGGCGCTCGAAACTGCCGGTCTTGATACGGGAAACGGAAGAGCGCGATTTCCTGGATGTCATCAGGGGGCCCAAAAGCTGTTGAATGGCGCACTCGGGTGCGACGGTACGTCCGGCCGATGTCCGCGCGTCCGGAACCGGCCCTGACTGATTATACGTGACTGACCGCCCTCACCGGTCACCGACGTGCCACCGCAACGCCGTTGCCGAAGCCAATGGATTCCCGGTGGCTTTGCCGTCTAGTGTCCTATCAGGTTGATTCACTGACCCGCCAAAAGCGACATCAGCACGATAAGACGCCGCTGGCGTCATGTTTACGTTTTAAAACAGAGCGGATCAGGGATTAGCGCTATGCTCGGGTCAGACCAACAATAAATACAACGCTAGCAATGATGCCCCAACCATCCAAGTCTGAGCCACTCCAAACCCGGCCTACAGGGCACCATGGGCCCAATGGTCCCGGACGCCGACGCATCGAAGGGGAGATCCCGGTCCCCCGTCTGATCAACTGGCTCAGCATCGGCGCACTGCCGGTGCTCGCGTTCTTTGCCTACCGGGCGGCCGATCGCGGTGACACGCTGGTGACGGGCAGTCTGGTCACCGCCGCCAGCCTGCTGCTGCTCAATGCGCTGGTCTATCTTGTTCTGCGGCGACCCACAATGCACCGCCGGACATTTATCGTGCTGATCGCCCTGCTCTTCGTCTACGTCGCCACGGCGGCGCTGGAGGATGGCTCGGCGATCATCTGGTTGTTTGCCTATCCGCCGATCATTTTCTACATCAGCACGCCGCGTATCGGCATCCTCAGCTGTGCCCTGGGTCTGACGGCGCTGGCCGCCCTGTTCTCGCCCCTGGGCGACACCCTGTTCAATACCCCCTACAGCGACAGCTTCCGCCTGATGATGATCAACGTGCTGGCTTTCGAGATGGTCTCCTGCTACCTGCTCGACCTGAGCCGCCGGCGCAGCAAGGCCAGCCTGCTGACTCTGGCGGCGGAGCATGAATACGCGGCCAAACACGATGTGATGACCGGCCTGACCAACCGCCGCGAGGGCCTGGTCCGGCTGGAGGGAGAGTATCAGCGCTACCTGCGCAACCGGCAGGCGTTTTCGGTCATCCTGATGGACATCGATCTGTTCAAGGGCATCAACGACACGTTCGGCCATCACGCGGGGGATGCGTTGATCGTGATGGTGGCCGACAAACTCAGGGAGGGCTGCCGCCGCATCGATATTGTCTCACGCTGGGGCGGCGAAGAATTCCTGGCGATCCTGCCGGAAACCCGGGTCGACGAGGCGGCACATCTGGCTGAACGTATTCGTGCGGCGGTGGCGTCGTCATCCATTGAGCTCGATGGTACGCCGGTTGCCGCCTCGATCAGCGCCGGCGTGGCCAGCATCCACGGCGCCGAATCCACCAGTCGGCTGTTGCAGCGGGCGGACGAAGCGCTCTATACGGCCAAGGCCACCGGGCGTAATCAGGTGTGCAGCGGGAACGTTCCGTCTCAGAACAGCGCGTAAAGCGGGTCAGGATGCCGCATGGAAACGGGGCAGGCCCGTTTCCTGCCGCACGTTGCCCAATTCCAGGCGCCGCACCAGGCTGGCGACCAGGGCCTCGGACACCGACGCCACGGAACTGGCCGGCGCAAAGTCCACTACCTGGGACATGGCCATCCCGGCCAGGCCGCAGGGGTTAATGCGGCGGAAGGGTTCCAGGTCCATGTCGACGTTCAGGGCCAGGCCGTGGAAGGAGCAGCCGCGACGGATACGCAGACCCAGGGACGCGATCTTGGTTCCGCCGGTATACACACCCGGGGCGTCCGGTCGGGCCGCCGCGTCAATCCCCAGATCGCCGAGCACCTCGACGATGCTGTCCTCGATGGCGGACACCAGGTGGCGTACGCCAAAGTGGGCGCGGTGCAGGTCGATCATCAGGTAGATCACCAACTGGCCGGGGCCGTGATAGGTCACCTGGCCGCCCCGGTCCACCTGGACCACCGGGATATCCCCCGGCGCCAGCACGTGCTCCGCCTTGCCGGCCTGGCCCTGGGTGTAGACCCGGGGATGTTCCAGGCACCAGAGCTCGTCCGGCGTCTGCGGGCCGCGCTGGGCGGTGAAGGTTTTCATCGCCTCCCAGGTGTCCAGGTAGGGCTGACTCCCCAACTGGCGAACGATCACGTCGGGCATGGTGGTCACAGGCGTTCTCCGCTTACAGCACCATGTGGACGCGGCCGCTCGCCTTCAGCTCCTCGAACAGGGCCTTGAGCTGGGGCTCCCCAGTGGCAAAGATCTTGATCCGCACCGAGGTGAAACGTCCTTCGCGACTGTCGTTGATGGTGATATCGGTCTCATCGAGGCCCGGCGCGTGCTTTTCCACCACTTCCACGACGAAGTCGCGGAAGTCCGGAGCGGCGTTACCGATCACCTTGATCACGTAATCGCAGGGAAATTCAATTTTCGGGGGTTGCTGTTCGCTCATGACTGACTCCGCTCGTACCTCTCTTTTCGCTTTGCCCGGCTAACCCGTTACCCGGTTCATCCGCATTTCAGTTAAAGAGCTGTACGAAAAACAACTTGATGGCGTCCCAGATGCGCTTGAAGAAACCGCCCTCAGGTACAGCCTCCAGCGCCACGACGGGCCGCTTCATGATTTCCTGTCCATTGAGGGTCACGCGCACCTGGCCCAGCTCCTGGCCGGCTTCGATGGGCGCCTTGATGACCGAATCGATGTCCATCACCGATTCCAGCGAATCCTTGCTGCCACGGGGAATGGTCACAACCGCGTCGTCGGCCACACCCAGTTTCACGCTGTCCTTCTCGCCACCCCAAACGCGGGTATCGCTCAGCGATTGCCCGGCCGTAAACAGGGACTGGGTCTCGAAATAGCGGAAGCCATAGTTGAGCAGCTTCTGCACTTCTTGGGCCCGGGCATTCTCGCTGGACGTGCCCATCACCGTGGCAATCAGTCGCATGTCATTGCGCTTGGCCGAGGCCACCAGACAGAAACCCGCCTCTTCGGTGTGACCGGTCTTCAGACCATCCACCGAGGGATCGCGCCACAGCAGACTGTTGCGATTGGGCTGACGGATGTCGTTGTAGGTGTAGTACTTCTGAGAGTAGATCTCGTAGTTCTCGGGGTAGTCCTGAATGATCGCCCGGGCCAGCAACGCCAGGTCGTGTGCCGAGGAGTAGTGTTCCTCGTGGGGCAGCCCGGTAGCGTTCATGAAGTGGGAGTTCTTCATGCCCAGGATCTGCGCCTGCTGGTTCATGATGTCAGCGAAGGCGCCTTCGCTGCCGGCAACAAACTCCGCCAGCGCCACACTGGCGTCGTTACCGGACTGAATGATCACACCGTGGATCAGCTTCTCCACCGGCACCTGTGAACCTTCCTTGACGAACATCCGCGAGCCGCCGGTCTTCCAGGCGTGCACACTGATGGGCACCTGGTCGGCCATGGAGATGCGCCCCTCATCCAGCTCACGCTCGACGATGTAAGCGGTCATCATCTTGGTCAGACTGGCCGGCGGCAAGCGCTCGTCACTGTTCCCCTGAACGATGATGTGGCCACTGTCCGCATCCATCAGCACGTAGGAGCTGGCCGCAATCTGCGGCGGTGACGGAATCAATGCCGGCTGTGATTGGGCGGCGGCCGCCGATACCCAGGCAAATACCAGGGTCAGCGCGCAAAAAAGTGTCTTGAAAACCGTATTCTTAGCCATGGATCCATTCAGTCAGTACATCAATTGACGACACCCATCCGGGCATCTCCTGGTTCGGCAGCTCGCCCCGGACCTGCAAATCGCCACCCCCGACTCGTCGGGTACTGCTGGCATCAGGCGGTCTCGGCTGCCGGGCCCGCAAGCCCTGTCTCAAAGCGGATCGGTCACCACGATGGGGCGACCCAGTCCGTCCTGCTCAATCAGTTTACTGGTCTCTTCGGCCAGTGACCGCTGCTCAAACGGGCCAACCTGCACCCGGTGGTACTGGCCGGCGGCGTATATCCGCACCGGCGTGTCGGTCAACGCCCGCAGTTGCTCGGACAGGCGGCGCGCCGAATCCGCCTGGGTGAACGACGCCACCTGAACGAAAAGGCCCTCTCCAGCGCTGGAGGTGGCGGGAGCCGATTCCTTTGCCGGCGCAGTCCCGGCGACCGACATACTACCATCCGGCGACACCGTAATCGCGGCCACCTCCACGTGCGCCGTACCCTGCTTCTGGTAACCCAGTTTTTTGGCGGCCGCGTACGACAGGTCGATGATGCGGCTGCTGTGGAACGGCCCCCGATCGTTGACCCGCACAATCGTACTGCGCCCGTTGTCCAGGTTGGTGACCCGCGCGTAGCTGGGCAGCGGCAGACTGCGGTGCGCCGCCGTCATCTCGTACATGTCGAACACTTCGCCGTTGGACGTCTTGTGCCCATGGAATTTTTCGCCGTACCAGCTCGCAGTGCCCCGTTCAATGTAGTCGCTGCCGTCCGCCAGTACCGTATACTGCTTGCCCCAGACCGTGTAGGGCGACTTGTTGCCATAGGAGCTGGGCTTCTCGTAACGCGGCACCGCGTCTTCCAGCCCACTGGCATCGAAATCCCCCGACGGCGCCCGATCCTGGCTGATACTGTAGCGCGAGGACGATTGCCCACCGCTGCTGCTCTCCGGTGACGACGCACACCCCGCCAGAAGCAGGGGCAGGACCATACCCAACGTCCAGTATCCAACGGACCGGCTCATGCGTCACCTCCCGTCCCGGCTTGATCGACAACCGATCCGTCGTCGGCCGCCAGGGCCCGGGAAAGTTCCAGTACCGCCATGGCGTAAAGATGACTGTGATTGTAGCGGGTGATGACGTAAAAGTTGGGGTACGTCAGCCAGTCCTGTTGACCTGCCTCAGCTTCGACCCGCAACAACCGCGCGCGGGTGGCCGCGGCCAGCTCCGCCTGGGGCTCTATCCCGGCGGCCCGGTAGTCCGCTATCGTCAGCCGCGGCTTGAGACCGTCCGTGTAGAGCCGGGGGGCGTAATCCGCCGTTGTCACCTGCTCGGCGACCGCCTCCGCGTCGCGCCAGCCGTGACGCGCAAAATAATTGGCAACGCTGCCGATGGCGTCAACCGGGTTCTGGATGATATCGGCCTGGCCGTCGCCGTCGAAATCGATGGCGTAGTGCCGGTAACTGCTGGGAATGAACTGGCCATACCCCATAGCCCCGGCGTACGAGCCCTTTATGACGGCCGGATCCAGTGCCTGTTCCCGAGCCATCAAAAAAAATTCCCCGAGCTGGCCGCGGAAGAACGACGAACGCGGCGGATAATCGAACGCCAGTGTGGCCAGGGCATCCACCACCCGGTAGCGGCCGGCATACTCGCCGTACTGGGTTTCAACACCGATAATCGCCGCCACCACGTAGCGGGACACGCCCAGCTCGCGCTCGGCACGGGCAAAGATATCAGCGTACTGGTCGAGAAACGCCCGCCCCTTTTCGATGCGCGACGGTTTGATAAAGATGCGTCGGTACTCAGCCCAGGTCAGCGTCCGTTCAGCGGGGCGGCTGATGGCGTCGAGGATGGCAGGCTGTTGCTGCGCCAGCCCCAGCCAGCGTTCGAGGGTGGAACGATCAAAGGCATAGCGCTGCACCATGTCATCGACGAAGGCGCGACCCTCGGGCGTCTCCACATAACTGGCGGCAGCCGGCATCGCCAATCCCAGCGCCGCTGCAGCCCCGAGATACCGCAGCTTTCGCCCCCAACGGCTTTGTCCCACACTCATCGCAATATCCTGACACATCTTGTTTTTTGACGGCCTGTTCACAACCGTCCTGAAGCCGCGAAAGAGTACCACGGCCCCCGAAAAACCGGCCACTGACGGCCGGTCTTATGAACAAAAGGTAACGCCGGGACCCCGCCCTAGGCCGTGATCATGCGCCGGTGTGTGTGAATCGACATCATGACCCCGAACGCCGCCATCAGCGTGACGATGGAAGTCCCCCCGTAACTGACCATCGGCAGGGGTACACCGACGATGGGCAGGATACCGCTAACCATACCGATATTGACGAAGACATAGATGAAAAAGGTCATGGTCAGGGCGCCGGCCACGAGGCGACCGAAGGAGTCCTGAGCGTTGACGGCGATGTAGAGGCAGCGGGCGATGATCAGGAAGTACAGGGTCATCAGCGCCACCACCCCGATAAAGCCGAACTCTTCGGCCAGCACCGCCACAATAAAGTCGGTGTGGCTTTCGGGCAGAAAATCCAGGTGCGACTGGGTGCCCTGCAGCCAGCCCTTGCCCATGAGCCCGCCCGAACCGATCGCGGTCTTCGACTGGATGATGTTCCAGCCCGCGCCCAGTGGATCGCTTTCCGGGTCCAGCAGGGTCAGGACACGCTGTTTCTGGTATTCGCGCATGACGAAGAACCACATCACCGGCGCCGCCACCCCGGCCATGCCGAAGAAGGCGCCCAGCAGTTTCCAGCTCAGGCCGGCGAAAAACACCACGAACAGGCCCGCAAGGCCCACCAGCAGCGCCGTCCCCAGGTCCGGCTGTTCAACGATGAGAATCATCGGCAGGAAAACGATGGCCAGCGCCACCGCCACCCTTGAGAAACGCGGCGGCAGGTAGTGGCGGGACAGATACCAGGCGGCCATGATCGGCACCGCCAGCTTCATGAACTCGGATGGCTGAAAACGCGGCAGGCCGGGCAGCGCCAGCCAGCGCTGCGCGCCCTTGGCCCCCACCCCGACCAGCAGCACCGCCGCCAGGGCAATCAGGCCCAGCGCGTACAACCAGGGCGCCCAGCGCCGGTAGACCGACGGATCCAGCTGCGCGAACACGAACATGACCACCAGAGCCACACCGATCCGCGCCACCTGGGACTCGACGATGGCCATGCTGCTGTCACCGCCGCTGTACAGCACGAACAGGCCGCCGCCGAGCAGGAGCAGCAACAGCACCAGCAGTATCGGATCCAGGTGGATGCGGTTGAGCAGACCGCGCGGGTTATGCAGGCTCGGCCCCTGCATGTGCCTGACAAAATCACGCTCAGCCATCGCTGCGGGACTCCTCTTCCGACTGACCGGCCACGATTGGCTTGTCTGTATCCGCCGGCTCTTCCCCGGCGTTCATATCCAGCAGCCAGGCATCCATCATCTTGCGGGCCAGCGGCGCGGCGGTGCTGCTGCCGCCACCGCCGTTCTCGACGATCACCGCCACCGCGATCTTGGGATCGTCGGCCGGTGCAAAGGCCACGAACAGGGCGTGGTCGCGCAGGCGCTCCTTGATTTCGTCGGCATCGTATTCCTCGCCCTCGGCCAGACTGAACACCTGGGCGGTGCCGGACTTACCGGCAATGCGGTAGGCCGCATCCGCGCCCGCTTTTCGGCCGGTGCCGTGGGGACCGTGCATGACCGCCTCCATGGACTCCACCACGTGATCCCAGTCCTGTTCGCGCTTGAGGTTCAGGTCCTGGTGCGTCTCCTTGGGCATGACCTCATCCGTGGACTCGGCACCGATGGCGTCCTTGAGCATACGCGGCTGGGCCCACGTGCCGTGATTGGCCACGACCGCGGTGGCCGTAGCCAGTTGCAGTGGCGTGGCCAGCATGAAGCCCTGGCCGATACTCATGTTGACCGAATCCCCCGGGTACCAGGGCGCGTTGCGTACCGCACGCTTCCACTGAGACGACGGCAGCAGGCCCGCCTGGGCGCCACTGATGTCGAGGGAGGTGTCCTTGCCAAAACCGAACTGGTCCAGGTACTCGTGCATGACATCGATGCCCATGCGCTCGCCCAGGTCGTAGAAGTAAGTGTCGCACGACTCGGCAATCGCGCTTTTCAGGTCGACCCAGCCGTGACCGCCCCACTTCCAGTCACGATAGCGGCGACCCTTGCCGTCAATCTGGTAATAGCCCGGATCCCAGATGGTCCGCTCCCAGGTGGTGTGATCGCTGTCCAGTCCGGCCACCGCCATCATCGGCTTGATGGTAGAGCCGGGTGGGTACTGACCGCGCAGGGCCCGGTTAAACAGGGGTTTGTCGGGGGACTCGCTCAGCGCCCGGTACTGCTCCACGCCGATCCCGGTCACGAACAGGTTGGCGTCGAAGCCAGGCACGCTCGCCAGCGCCAGCACGCCGCCGGTCTTGGGTTCAATGGCGACGATGGCGCCACGGCGCCCCTCCAGCAAGTGGAAAGCTTCGCGCTGCAGACGAATGTCCATATGCAGCCGCAGGTCGTCGCCAGGCACGGGGTTTTGCTGCTCCAGCACACGCAGGGTCCGGCCCCGGGCATTGGTTTCCACGTGCTGGTAACCCACCTGGCCGTGCAGAGCATCTTCATAAAAGCGCTCGACCCCGGACTTGCCCACGTAGTTGGTGCCAGCGTAGTCGGTGGGATCGAGCTTGCGTAGCTCATCGCGGTTGATGCGGCCGACATAGCCCAGAGCATGGGAAGTCAGCTCAGCGTATGGGTAGTAGCGCACCAGCTCCGCTTCCACCTCGACACCGGGCAACTCGTAACGGTGGACCGCCATGCGTGCAATGGCGGCTTCATCCAGGTCGTAGCTCAGGGGGACAGCCGAGAACGGCCGACGGTATTCGTCCAGGCGCCGGTTGAAGCGTTCGATGTCCTCGTCGGAGATGTCGAGGATCCGCTGGAGCTGGTCCAGGGTCGCATCCATGTCGGGCACCCGCTCGGGTACGACGGTCACGCTGAACACGGGGCGATTCTCCGCCAGCAGCACATCGTTGCGGTCGTAGATGAGCCCACGCGGCGGCGCCATGGGCTGCACTTGCACCCGGTTTTTTTCCGACAGAGTGGTGAAGTTGTCGTGATTGAGGATCTGTAGGTAATACAGGCGCGTGACCAGGATACCCAGCATCGCAAGCATGACCACGAGTGCCACCAGCACGCGCCGCTGGAACAGGCGACGCTCGGCAGCGGTGTCCTTGAATTCCCCCCAGGGCATGCGTGAATCCTATGCGCGGTGGTATGGATGGTTGCGGGTAATCGACCAGGCGCGATAAAGCTGCTCGGCCAAAAGGATGCGCACCAGCGGATGCGGCAGGGTCAACGGCGACAGCGACCAGAGCTGGTCGGCCCGCGCCCGGCAGCTGGGTGCAAGACCGTCGGGACCGCCCACGAGAAAGGCCACGTCACGACCGTCCATCTGCCAGGTCTCCAGCTGGTCCGCCAGTTTTTCGGTCGACCAGGCCCGACCGCCGACTTCCAGGGCTATCACCCGGTCGCTGCGCCCCAGCGCCGCCAACTGGGCGTCGCCTTCCTTTTGCATCAGTCGGGGGATATCGGGATTCTTGCCCCGCTGGGCCAGCGGGGTCTCCACCAGCTCCAGCGGCAGGTCGGGCGGGAAACGGCGGGCGTATTCCTGATAACCATCGTTCACCCAGCCCGGCATCTTCTGGCCGACGCAGACCAGCTTCAAACGCATGATTACTCGCTACCGGCCGCACCCAGACCCGGCGCATCACGCCAGAGCCGTTCCAGATCGTAGAATTCGCGGGTGGCGGGCATCATCACATGCAGGACCACATCGCCGAGGTCCACCAGCAGCCAGTCGCTGTTCTCTCCACCTTCGACATTGGCGTTGCGTACGCCCTTGGATTTCACCTCGTTCATGACGGACTCCGCCAGGGAGCGGACGTGCCGATTGGACGTGCCCGATGCGATCACCATGTAGTCGGTGACGCTGGTTCTGTCCCGGACATCCATCACACTGATGTCCTGCGCCTTCACTTCCTCCAATGCGTTAACGACCGTATCTCTCAGTTGCTCAGCCTGCATAAGTACCCTGTTTGACGGTGTTTCCACCTGACGTGCCGGTCCCGGCGGAAGCCGGCGATGAATGCCCTGCCCATGGCAGCGGCGACGAATCGGGCATTGTACCATCAAAATTCTCGGACAGGTCACGTTTCGACCAGTTCCGGATGGCCGGGCTCAGTCCCGGTACAGCCCCTCTTCGCGGATCAACCGCCAGACCGGGTCCGGCAGCAGAAAACGCGGCGAACGCCCCTCGCGGATGGCCGCACGCACGGACGTCGCGGAGATGTCCAGCAGCGGCAGGTTCACGGCCCAGACGCGCCCAGCCGGGCAGGCCCGCAGGCTGTCGGCGTCAGTGCCGCGGTTGGCCGCCAGCAACTCGCCCGCCACCGAATCCTCCGGCACGTCGTAGCCCGGGCGCTGGACGACGATGATGTGGGCCAGCTCAAGCAGCTCGCGCCAACGGTCCCAGCGGTCGATGGCGGCGAAACTGTCGGTGCCCACCACCATCGCCAGCGGCTCGCCGGGGCCCACCTCGTCTCTCAGCTCTGCCAGCGTATCGACCGTGTAGGACGGCGCGTCGCGCTTCAGCTCGCGGGCGTCCAGGACCAGTCCGGGCTCACCCGCGACCGCCGCCTCGAGCATCCGCAGACGCTGCTCCGACGTGGCACCCGGCTCGTCCCGGTGCGGTGGCAGGTGACACGGCACCAGCCGCACTTCCGCCACCTGCAAACGTTCCCGCAGCTCCACCGCGGTGCGCAGATGGGCGTGGTGAACGGGATCGAACGTCCCGCCATACATCACCTTCATAGCGCCCTCAGGTCCGGATATGGCCGTCGCCGAACACCACGTATTTCTGCGAGGTGAGGCCCTCCAGCCCCACGGGACCGCGAGCGTGGATCTTGTCGGTGGAGATGCCGATCTCGGCCCCCAGGCCATATTCGAAACCGTCGGCGAAGCGGGTCGAGGCGTTGACCATGACCGAGCTGGAATCCACTTCGGTCAGGAAGCGGCGGGCCCGGGTCACGTTCTCGGTGACGATAGCGTCGGTGTGCTGGGAGCTGTAACGGTTGATGTGGGCAATCGCGTCGTCGAGTCCGTCCACCACACGCACCGCCAGAATCGGCGCCAGGTACTCGGTGGACCAGTCCTCCTCGCTGGCCGCCGCCACATCCGGCAGGATGTCCCGGGTGCGCTCGCAACCACGCAGCTCAACGCCCTTCCCGGCGTAGTCGCGGGCCAGCAGGGGCAGCATATCCGCCGCCACTTCCGCGTCCACCAACAGGGTTTCCATGGTGTTGCAGGTACCGTAGCGCTGGGTTTTGGCGTTCACCGCCACCGCCAGCGCCTTTTCCGGATCGGCATGGCTGTCGATGTAGACGTGGCAGATACCGTCCAGGTGCTTGATGACAGGTACGCGGGCTTCGCGGCTGATGCGCTCGATCAGGCCCTTGCCACCGCGCGGCACGATCACGTCAACGTACTCGGGCATGGTGATCAATTTGCCCACGGCGTCGCGGTCACGGGTCTTGATCACCTGTACCGCCTCCTCCGGCAACCCGGCCTCGCTCAGTCCGCGCGCAATGCAGGCGGCGATGGCCTGGTTCGACTCGAGAGACTCGGAGCCGCCACGCAGGATGGTGGCGTTACCGGATTTCAGGCACAGACTGGCCGCCTCGACGGTGACGTTGGGGCGAGACTCGTAGATAATCCCCACCACGCCGAGCGGCACGCGCATCTTGCCCACCTGGATGCCCGACGGGCGATAACTCAGGCCGGTGATCTCTCCGATGGGATCCGGCAGGGTGGCCACCTGGCGCAAACCCTCGATCATGGTATCGATGCGCGCCGGAGTAAGCTCCAGGCGATCGAGCATCGCCGGCTCCAGGCCAGTGGCACGGCCGGCTTCGAGATCCTTGCGGTTGGCCTCAGCCAGCGCCTCGCGGGAGGCGTCGAGCGCCTCGGCCATGGCCAGCAGGGCCGCATTGCGGTCAGCGGTGCTGGAACGGGCGATGGCGGTCGCGGCGGCGCGCGCCTGTTGACCAACGTCTGCCATGTAAGCCGAAATATCCATCAAGAGGTCCTATCATCTGCTGTTTTGCTTTTGCTAATTTAAGCGTATCGGTCGATATTCCCGGAAAACAGGGCGCCAGGGGGCCGTCTGGTAACGTCGCGGGCGCAGCCGTTTTCACATGGTCTCGTCCCGGTGCTTTCTCCGGATGCCAGTATACGTTGTTGCCGCTATTATACGCGGGCGGCCGATCCGGTTTAAGGAGCCTCTGGAAAACTCCTGCGAAAAACTCTCGGAGCAACAGGGCAAAAGTCAGCGCCGGTAACGCCCGGATGGCTTACCCTTCAAGTAAGGAACACCCAAACATTTCCCCCGCCTGCCGCCGATCCGTCGCCAAGCAAGCCCCGCGGGAAATGTCGTCATGGAGAGCGTGATGCCGAATGTGGCGGAAACATTCCTGTTCAGCCGCTTTGCCCGGTTCGCCGCCACCGCGCTGGTGCTGCTGGCAGCCTTCAGCCTGTGGCAGGCGGCTTTTGCCGCCGCGATCGCCAGCGCCCTGTGCGCCGGAATCGTATGGAGCCGTTACCGGGCGGAAGTCGGCCGCCACCGACACGCCCTGCTGATCACCGCGCGCGTTCTGCACCTGCTGTTCCTGGCGGCGCTGGCGCCGGCGATACTCACCAACGCACCCGGCCTGTCCCAGTGGAGCTACGTGTATCCGCTGGCCACCTTCGGCCTGTGGCCGCTGCGCTGGGCCGCCCTGCTGATGGTGCCTTACCTCGCCCTGGTAGTGGCCGCCGGCCTGGACAGCGACCTGGGGCCGGACCGCCACCAGTTCGTCGCCTGCGGGCTGCTGGCCGTTCTGCTCTCCACCCTGTTCGTATTCCTGCGCGAATACAAGAGCCGGCAGCTCGCTCCCCTACGGCGCACGGATGAGCTGACCCAGGCCGCCAGCCGCGACTACCTGTCCGCCGACCTGCACAAGGAAATCCAGCGCAGCGAACGGGAAGGCATCGAGATGGCGGTGATCCTGATCGGCTTGGACATCCATCGCAGCGGCGCGCTTCCGGAGGCGGACATCCGCGCCATACTGCCCCGCATCGGACGCTACCTGAATTCCCAGTTGCGCGACTTCGACAGCTACTACCGGGTGGCCGACCTGCAGTTCCTGGCGGTACTGCCCGGGGTCAACACGGCAACGGCCACCTCCCGCGCCGAAGTGATCCGCCGCGGCCTGCGTACGCTGCTGGAATCCCACGACCTCGACCTGACGGTCAGCGCCGGGGTGGCCGGCCTGAATATCGGTGACGACGCCGAAACCCTGCAACAGGGTGCCGCGCGGGCCCTGCAGCGGGCCCAGCAGCAGGGCGGCAACCGCACCCAGTCGTTCAGCGCCTGGTCGGGCGCCGGAGAGCCGGACACCGGCCAGGAGGCGCCCAGCGATGACTGAGACGCGCCTGCGAACCCTGACCCACAGCCTGGGCTACAG
This sequence comes from Marinobacter bohaiensis, assembly GCF_003258515.1. Taxonomy (NCBI): domain Bacteria; kingdom Pseudomonadati; phylum Pseudomonadota; class Gammaproteobacteria; order Pseudomonadales; family Marinobacteraceae; genus Marinobacter; species Marinobacter bohaiensis. Next base: position 64,160 of record NZ_QGEH01000003.1, on the reverse strand, counting down.
CCTCACAGCCCTGTTTATGGCGGGCCTGGCGGTACAGAACCTGCGCTACGGGTTCTACGACCTGTTCTACCTGGCGCTGGCACTGGCGGTGGCTTCGGTGACCGGCACCGCTTACACGTTGCTGATGCGCCGGCGCCAACTGTTCGCCCCCGGCCACATCCTGGTACTGGGCGCCATGAACCTGCTGGCCGTGGCCGCCGTGTTCTCCAGCCCTCACCCCGACGTGTCCCACTGGACGCTCGCGCTGATCCTGCTGAACCTGCTGATCCTGCCGCTGCGGACGGCCCTCACCATCACCCTGTCGCTGGTGGGCTGCGTCGGCTTCTGGCTGTTCCTGGCCACCACGCCGGCCCAGGCGGTGATCACCCTGGGCGGTATTGTCATGCTGACCGGCGCGGCCGGATTCTACAGCTGGCGCTACCGGCACATGGCGCAGTCGGCGGAAGACCTGTCGATCACTGATCATCAGACCGGCGCCCACAACGCGCGTTTCCTCGACGAAACCCTGCAAAAGGAGATTTCCCGCGCCCAGGCCACCGGCAACACCCTGTCGGTCATCCAGGTCCACCTGGATTATCTGGACGAAGCGGTGGAACTGCATGGCCGCGACCCAGTCGCCAAACTGATGCGGGAAATCACCGAAACCCTGTTCGGCGTCATCCGCGCCGGGGACACGCTCTACTCGCTGAACAACCGGGACTTTTTCCTGGTCTTGCCGTTTACGCCCGAAGAGGGCGTCCGGGTCATTGCCGAACGGGTCCGCCGTACCCTGGGCGAGACCGAATGGCCCATCGTGGGACGCCTGACGGCGACGCTTGGCTGTACCGCCTGGCATGCCTCGGACGCCACCAGCCACCACCTGCGTGACCGGGCCGAAGCCGCCATGCGGGAAGCCCAGCGTCGCGGTTCGGACCGGGCCTGGTTTATTGCAGGAAGCTCCAACGCAGCATGATGGACTGGTTACAACAGGCACTGGAATGGCTGGGACACAACCCGGCCTGGCTCGCCGCGGCGCTGTTCGGCATTTCGTTCGTGGAATCCCTGGCCATCGCCGGCGTCCTGGTCCCCGGGATCGCCATTCTGCTGGCTGCCTCGACGCTGGCGGGCCAGATCAACATGCCCTTGCTGGAAGCCCTGGGCTGGGCCGCCGCCGGGGCGGTTGCCGGCGACGGTGTCAGCTTCTGGCTGGGGCGCCAGTTCCAGGGCCGCCTGCACACCCTCTGGCCATTCAGCCGCTACCCGCGCATGCTTGATCGCGGCAGCCGCTTCTTCGAGCAGCACGGCGGCAAGAGCGTGGTGATTGGCCGTTTCGTCGGCCCGCTGCGGCCGGTGGTGCCGCTCATCGCCGGCGCGTTCCAGATGCCGGCACGGCGTTTCCTGGCTTTTAACCTGATCTCGGCCCTGGGCTGGGCGCCCATGTTCGTGTTGCCGGGCTACCTGGTGGGCAGCGCCATGGCACTGGACCTGACGCTGCCTCCCCACTTCTACCCGATCATGGCGGCCAGTCTGGGCGTGCTGACGGGCCTCTACCTGGTGTTCTTCCGGCTGCAACTGGGGCTGGGCCACGACGGCGTCCTCTATCGCCGCGTGCAGGTCATGATGCAGCGCCACCCGGTGGCAAACCAGGTCTGGCAGGCCCTGTCCAGCGAGCGGCCGCAAGGCCCGGAATTTCCGCTGGCGTCGATCATGCTTACCCTGGGGAGTCTCGCGCTGTTCGTGCTCTGGTCGCTGCTGTGCCTGGAAACCCGGCTGCTGGAACCTCTGGACCACCAGGCGGCGGCGTTCTTCAGCGCCCTGCGCCACCCGCTGCTGGATCCGCTGGCCGTTACCCTGACACTGCTGGGTGATCCCATTCTGCTGACCCTGCTGAGCGGGATCGTTGTCGTCTTCTTTCTGACGCGCGGCATGCCCGCCGCGGCCCTGCACTGGGTCGGCGCCGGTCTGGCGGCCACACTGGTCACCACCGCCATGAAGAATGGCTTCGCGGTGCCGCGCCCGGAACTGGTCACGCTGCCGCCGGCGTCCTTCGCGTACCCCAGCGGCCACGCCAGCGGTATCACCACCCTGCTGGCCCTGGCGGCCAGCTTTGTCGCCCATGAGTGGCCTCGACAACGGCGCTGGATCGTCTACAGCGTCTTCAGCGCGCCGATCCTGATGATTGCCCTGAGCCGCCTCTACCTGGGCGTACACTGGTTTTCCGACGTGATTGGCGGGCTGCTGCTGGGCCTGAGCCTGTGCGGGCTGGCCCGGGTGAGCTACAGCCGCCATGATCGCCACCGCCTGCGCCAGACACCACTCGCCAACACAGCGCTGGCGGCGATGACGGTGACGGCGGCCCTGTACGTATGGATGGCGTTGCCGGCGGGACTGGCGCGATACGCCCTGGCGGGGTGAGCCCCCGGCTTACTCGAGCGCCTCAAGGATGTCGTGCAGATGGTCCAGGCGCTCCAGCGGATCCTGCAGTTCCATCAGGCGCTGTTTGTCCTGGCGTTCAAGCGGCAGCAGTTCCGTCAGGCGCCAGCCCACATCCCGGGCGTTGTCGAAATCAACGGCCATTTCCAGATCCTTGACCACCGGATGGCGCAGCAGCGCCTTGAGCACCACCGCCATTTCGGTCATCCGGTCCGGCAGGGGCAGGTCTTCCTCCATCTGCAGCCCTTCCACGTCGCCCATGTTGAGGCCGTCCGGCGCCTGCCAGCTCTTGAGCACGGCCACTTTGTAAGCGCCCTCCACGGTGATCCCCAACAGGCCGTTCTCCAACTGCTGGAAGTCGACGATGCGGACATAGGTGCCGATGTCGTAGAACGCCGCCAGGGTGTCGGTTTCCAGCCCCTCGCGCAGCAGCACGATGACGAAGCCGCGGTCGTCTTTCAGACAACGGGTCAGCATGTCGATATAGCGGGGCTCGAAAAGCTGAAGCGGAATGCGCCCTTTGGGCAGCACAATGGAGTTCAGCGGAAAAATCGGTACATGCATGACAGAATCGCTACCCTGTTGCCTGTCCAACGTTCGATCCGGTTAATGGACGGCGAAGTGTGTCAGTGGATGGAGAGAAGCCGCTGCACCTCGTCGACCCGTTCCTGCGCCCGGTTGAGAATCTGCAGGCTCCGTGACGCACTCAGCTCCAGTTCACCCAGACGGCTGTACGCGGGCACCGACTCGAAGCGCGGCAGCTGCCGGTTGTTGCGGTCCCGGATCAGCGCGTGCAGTTTGGCCAGGATCACCACATCCACCAGTTGGGGCTCCTCCTGCGACGGCTGATAGGACCAGTCCTGGGCGTGACGGGCGACCGTCACGAAACTCTCGGGAAATTCCCAGCGTTCCAGCAGGGCCGCACCGGTATCGGGCTTGAGTTCGTCGATCACCCGCTCCAGCAGGGTCTTGTCGGCGAACACATTGACGTGGTGCTCGGCCTGCACGATCACCGGCACGGCGCCGATGTCGTGCAGCAACCCCGCCAGCAGCGCCTCCTCGGGATCCAGGTTGGTAACCGCATCCGCCAGCACCCAGCTCAACGCCGCCACTTCCCGCGAGCGTACCCAGAGCAGCTCCATGGCCGTCTGCAGCTCCGGGCGCTGGGTCTTGAAGATTTCCCGCATGGAGAACACCGTCACCAGTTGGCGCGTGGTCTTGGTCCCCAGCCGCACCACGGCATCGCGCACGGTGCGCACGTCGTTGAAGCCGCGATAGAGCGGGCTGTTGCAGGCCCGGACCAGCTTGGCCGAGATCGACGGATCGACGGTGATCACGCGGGCAATGTCATCGGCGGTGGAGTCTTCCCGATCCGTGGCACGACGCACCTTCCAGGCCACGTCGGGCACACTGGGCAGCGCCAGCTTGTTGGAGCGCAGTTCGGCGTAGAACTCCATCAGCAGATCGTGGGCCTCATCACCGCCGTGGTCGGCGACTTCGGCAACGCCCTCTTCCGGCACCGGGGCCGCACGCAGCAACTGGTTCAGCACATCCTGCTCGATGATCAGGAATTCACAGGGCCGTGCCGCGATGACGCTATACATGCGCGGCTGCAAGCGGGCAATCGGCATCCGCGCCTTGTCACTGCCGGCAACGATGCTGTTGGTGCGGCCGTCCGCCGCTTCCAGCTCCACCTCACCGGCCAGCAGGAAATAGTCCAGACCGTCCTGGCCACCGCGCTCCGCCACCCGCTGCCCGGGCCCGTGACGGCGATGTTCACCGCGGGACGCGAGAAGGATCAGTTGGTCGTCGGTCAGTCGGTCGAGCGGCTGAAACTCTCGCAGCCGTCGGATGGACAGCAGTTCCTCTGCGGGCATCGGCAAAACTCCTGAACGAAAAGAACGCGGTTCCCCGGCATTGGCGGCGACCGTCGATTCTTTACATTGTGAACAAAGGTTACGGATTGGGCCAGCCAAGCCTACATCAACTGCGAACCCCGCTTGCCGAAGACTTCTGGTATTCTCTGCAATCCCCGAATTCACCTTGATGAGAGAAGACCATGCCCCAGTACCGCTCCAAGACCTCCACAGCGGGTCGCAATATGGCCGGTGCCCGTGCTCTCTGGCGCGCCACCGGGATGAAGAACGACGACTTCAACAAACCCATTATTGCGGTCGCCAACTCCTTCACCCAGTTTGTACCCGGCCACGTGCACCTGAAGGATCTTGGGCAACTGGTCTGCCGTGAAATCGAAGCAGCCGGCGGCGTGGCCAAGGAATTCAACACCATCGCCGTGGATGACGGCATCGCCATGGGCCACGACGGCATGCTCTACTCGCTGCCCTCCCGCGAAATCATCGCCGATTCCGTGGAATACATGGTCAACGCCCACTGCGCCGACGCACTGGTGTGTATCTCCAACTGCGACAAGATCACCCCGGGCATGCTGATGGCCGCGATGCGCCTGAACATCCCCACCATTTTTGTTTCCGGCGGCCCCATGGAAGCCGGGAAGACCAAGCTGTCCGAACACAAGCTGGACCTGGTGGACGCCATGGTGATCGCCGCCGATCCCAACGCCACCGACGAGGAAGTCGAGGAATACGAACGCAGCGCCTGCCCCACCTGCGGCTCCTGCTCGGGCATGTTCACCGCCAACTCCATGAACTGCCTGACCGAGGCCATCGGCCTGTCGCTGCCGGGCAACGGCTCCATGCTGGCCACCCACGCCGACCGCGAACAGCTGTTCCTCAAGGCCGGTCGCCAGATCGTCGAGAACGCCCGCCGCTACTATGAGCAGGACGACGCCAGCGTGCTGCCGCTGAGCATCGCTTCCATGGACGCGTTCTACAACGCCATGACCCTGGACATCGCCATGGGCGGCTCCACCAACACCATTCTGCACCTGCTGGCCGCTGCACAGGAGGGCCAGGTGCCGTTCACCCTGGCGGAAATCGACCAGCTCTCGCGCAAAGTGCCGCAGCTGTGCAAGGTGGCGCCCAACTCGCCCCAGTACCATATGGAAGACGTGCACCGCGCCGGCGGCATCATGGGCATCCTCGGTGAGCTGGACCGTGCCGGCCTGCTCAACACCGCCGTGCCGACCGTCCACAGCGCCACGCTGGCCGACGCCCTGGATGAATGGGACATCATGCGCCAGCCGTCCGAAGCGGTGGTTGAATTCTTCAAGGCCGGTCCGGCCGGTATCCCGACCCAGCAGGCGTTCAGCCAGAGCACGCGCTGGCCCACCCTGGACGGCGACCGCGCCAATGGCTGCATCCATTCTCTGGACAACGCCTTCTCGCTGGAAGGCGGTCTGGCAGTCCTTTACGGCAATATCGCCCAGGACGGCTGCGTGGTCAAAACCGCCGGTGTCGACGAGAGCATCTACGTATTCGAAGGCCGGGCCCGCGTCTTCGAGAGTCAGGACACCGCCGTAGCCGGCATCCTCAACGACGAAGTCCAGGCCGGTGACGTGGTGGTGATCCGCTACGAAGGCCCCAAAGGCGGCCCGGGCATGCAGGAAATGCTCTACCCGACCAGCTACCTGAAATCCAAGGGCCTGGGCAAGCAGTGCGCCCTGCTGACCGACGGACGCTTCTCCGGCGGCACCTCCGGTCTGTCGATCGGCCACGTGTCTCCGGAAGCCGGCGCCGGCGGTGCCATCGGCCTGATCGAGGACGGCGATACCATTCTCATCAATATCCCGGAGCGCAGCATCAACGTACTGGTCGATGACCAGGAGATGGACAAGCGTCGCGCCGCCCGCGACGAGCTGGGCTGGAAACCGGCTGCACCGCGTCCTCGCAAGGTCTCCGGGGCCCTCAAGGCCTATGCCCTGCTGGCCACCAGTGCCGACAAGGGCGGCGTCCGGGATCTGGAAAAACTGGACTGACAGATGGGTTGGCGGATGCCGCCGCTGGCGCTCACTCCACGGCGCGCAGACGGGCGTCCGCCGCCTCCAGTTCGTTCTGGTTGAACACCGCGATGCCGGCGGCTTCGAGCCGCGCGGCCGCGGTCCCCATGCCGGGCATCAACCGGCCGCTGAACGAACCGTCGTAAACTTCCCGATTACCGCAGCTTGGGCTGCGCGCCGCCAAAACCGCCAGCACACAGTGCTGCTGTTCAGCCGTGCGCAGGGCCAGACTGGCGCCTTCCACGAAGGCGTCGGTCACATCCTCACCGTCACGCGCGATAATCCGCGCGCGACCGGCGAGCACCTCACGACCGTCCCCACCGCGAGCCTCTGCCGGCGGGCGCGGCGTCGGCAGACCGCCGGCCACTTCCGGACACACCTGAACCACCCGCCCTTCCTCGAGCCAGCGGCGAATCACCGGATGCTCGGTCAGCAGGTTGCCGCCGTCGTAGCGCACGTTCTCCCCCAGCAGGCAGGCGCTGATCAGCACCCGCCGTTGCGGGGAGGTCCGGGCGGGATCAGAAGAACAGCCAATCGCCATCATCTTCCTCTTCCACCGCACCCTCTTCGGGCTCGCTGGCCGGCTCGGTCGCCACATCAGCCGGCGCGCTGGCTGCGGGCTCCGCAACGCTGGTCGCCGCTACCTGCACAGGCACCATGCCAAGGGCTTTCTTGGTGGGATCGTCGAGCTTGCCGGACACCTGCAGGTCCGGATGGTCTGCCTGGAAAGCTTTCAGCGCGGAAACGGTCGACGGCCCCATCCGGCCATCGGCCTGCTCGATATCATAGCCGGCGCCATAGAGCGCATTCTGCAAGGCCAGGACGTCCTGCGCAGCCCACGCCGGGGCTCCGGTCAGGGACATCGCCGCCACCAGGGCACCACTCGCCAGCCATTGTTTTCCCGGGATTATTTTATTCATCTTGTTCTCCTGAGGGTTCGAATCCGGGACCCGGCCCGGTGAACAGGCCGTCATCCCCGATTCATGCTAGCGCATTTGCCCCGGTCGGTCAGCCGTCGTCCGCCGTCTCCCCGGGGTGCCGACGCTGCTCGGCCGGATCGCTGAATTCGCGGATGAAGATCCCCCAGAAGGCCACGAACAGGGCGGCCACCAGCGGCCCCATGACGAAGCCGTTGATGCCGAACATGACGATACCGCCCAGGGTGGACAGCAGCACCATGTAGTCCGGCAGCTTGGTGTCACGCCCCACCAGGATCGGACGCAGCAGATTGTCCGCCAGCCCGATGACCAGCACGCCGAACGCGGTCAGGATGATCGCCGAGACATAGTCGCCGACCGCCGCCAGGTAGATGGCCGCCGGCGCCCACACCAGTGCCGCGCCGACCGCGGGGATCAGCGACGCAATGGCCATCACCACACCCCACAGCAGGGCCCCGTTGATGCCCAGGATCCAGAAGATCAGGCCACCGAGGGCCCCCTGCACCACCGCCACCAGCAGGTTGCCCTTGACCGTGGCCCGGGTTACCTCGGCGAACTTGGCAAACAGCAGGCGCTCGCGCTCGTCACCCAGCGGCAGCGCCCGGATCAACAGCTCCACCAGGCGCGAGCCGTCGCGCAGCAGGAAAAAGGCCAGGTAAGCCATCAACGAGAAGGACAGGAAAAACTGGAAGGTGTTCTGGCCAATACCCAGGGCCTGCTTCGCCAGCAGCTTGCTGCCACCAACAAAGGTGGACACGACGCCCTCCCGGAGCCGGTCCAGATCAATATCGAAACGGTCGAGAAACGCCTGGAACGCGGGAAAGGCCTGGTTGACCTGGTCGATGTACTGGCCGGGGTTCAACTCCCCGGACTGCACCCGCTGATACAGACCCACGCCTTCGGCGATCAGGGACGAGATCAACAGCAGCGACGGAATCACCACGATGAACAGACACAGCACCAGGGTCAGCAAGGCCACCGTATTGTGGCGGCCGGGCATCCGGAGATAGAGCCAGTTCTGGACCGGATTAAAGATCACGGCGATCGCCACCGCCCAGAAAATCGGCCCGGTGAACGGTTTGATCAGGAACAGGAAGGCCAGTGACACCACCAGCAACATGGCCAGGAACGACCGCCTTTCGAGAACTTCGTACATAAATCGCAAACCTTTGATCCAATCCTTCGGTTGGCTGCCGCATGGGCCTGTCCGGGCTCCGGGGCCCGTCCCGTAAGCATTCCTGACCATGGCCAGCCGGCATCTGGTGAGGCTATAGTACACTTTGGTCTGTTGCAGCTCGATTTTTATCGCGGCCCGAGAGCAGCATGCGGAATGTCGGGCCGGGGCCGCAAGCCGGTAGCTTCATTCATGCAGCGATGACCGGTGGTGCCTGACAGGAACAAACATTGGGAATAGTGGGAGCCTTGAACAGCATCGAGTTTTCCGTGGAAACGGCCATCGAGGCCGCCGAAGCCCTGCAGGCGACCCTGGCCCGCCGTACCCATCGCAAGAAGGTGATGGGCCAGGAAGTGATTCGCCCCGGTCAGTTGGGCGAGGCATTGCGCCTGCCGACGATTCTCGGCAAGCTGCGCAGCCGCCAGGCACGACGGCGCGAAGAAGGCCTGGAGGACTTCCAGAGCCTGTGGCCTACCCTGTCGCCCTCGACCCACGAAAAAGTGCTGAGCGAGATGGACTGGTACGACCCGCGCGCCCTCGACTGGGACGACAAGCGTTCCAACCGCCGCCCGCCGCCCCCCGAGAACGGATAGCCCACGACCATGACCGACCTGAGTGAACTGCGCCGGATCCGGCACGAACTGCATCGTCACCCCGAACTGTCCGGCCAGGAACAGGCCACCGCCCGGCGCATCGCTGAGTTGCTGCGCGCCTGTCAGCCGGACGAGCTGGTTGAAGGCCTGGGCGGCGCCGGCGTGCTGGCCGTGTTCGATGGCCGGGAGCAGGGCCCCGCGACGCTGATCCGCTGCGAACTGGATGCCCTGCCCATCCACGAACGCAGCAGCCAGGCCCATCGTTCCACGGTAGACGGTTGCGCCCATGCCTGCGGCCACGATGGCCATATGAGCATCGTCATCGGTCTGGCCCGGACCCTCGCCGAAAGACGCCCGGTTCGCGGCCGGGTCCTCCTGCTGTTCCAGCCGGCGGAAGAGGACGGCCAGGGCGCGCGCCGGGTCTTCGACGATCCGCGCTTTGTCCCTTACCGGCCGGATTACGCCTTCGCGCTGCACAATGTTCCGGGATTACCGCTGGGCGAGGTATTCACACGCCCCGGCCCTTTCAACTGCGCTTCAAGGGGATTGATTGTCCGCCTCACCGGCAAGACGTCCCATGCCGCGCACCCGGAGGACGGCGTCAGCCCGGCGCCGGCGCTGGCGCACCTGATGCAGGCGCTGCCCGGCCTCCCCGAGGCCTTCACCGAGAAAACCTGGGTGACCCTGGTGCACGCCCGCCTGGGCGAGAAAGCCTTCGGTACCGCGGCAGGCGACGCGGTGCTGATGGCGACCCTGCGCAGCGAGACCAACGACGCCATGACCGCCCTGTCGGAACGAGCCTGCAATCTGGCCCGCAAAGCCGCCGCTCAGGCCGGCCTGGGCGTGGCGTTCGAGTGGGAGGACGACTTCCTTGCCAGCGTCAATGGACAGGAGGGCTTCGAGCAGGTGGCACAAGCCTGCCGGAGCCTCGACGTGCCATTTCACCGCATGCCCGAGGGCTTTCGCTGGTCCGAGGACTTCGGCGTCTTCACGCTCCATGCCGAGGGCGCCATGTTTGGCCTGGGAGCCGGCGACGTCCACCCGCAGTTGCACAACCCCGACTACGACTTCCCCGACGAGCTGATTCCGGTCGGCCTTGGCGTATTCCGGACAATCGTTGAACAGATCAACGATTTACAGGAGTAGCCCGGAACACCGCCGACGGCATTGCGTTATTTACGTACAGGCAGACCGAAATTTTGACTTGGAAATGTCATCTTTCGGCCTTAGGTTAAACAGATGGGCGCTGTTAAGGAGAACTCACCCACGATGAAAACCTGAAAGGAGCCATTATGTGTAACCACGAGCATCATGAGCACTATGTTGCGAAACTGGCCGAAGGCAGCGTGATCCCCACGTTCCTGTGCGGTCACTGCAGTTCCCTGCTGCCCAAGGCGCGCATTTTCTCCAACGAAGGCGAGAATCGCCAGGATATGGCCTGTCACACCATCGGCCTGTGTTCGGCCGACGACTGCGGCGCGGTTAACTGCCTGGACGAGGCGATGCGCCAACTGGAGCAACAGAAAGACGATCAGCAGGCGGCCGGTTAATACCGGGGCCGCTCTGCCGGGGATGTGATCCCCGCCCTCCCGAACGCTGTTTTCTCAGCTATCCTGTATCATCAAGACCACCGCCGAAGCGGCGGCCGTCCCGTTTTCGTTGTAAGGAATTTGGACAGAATGCGTATTCTTCGTACTGAGGAACAGCGCTTCGCGCAGTTGCCCGATTTCCCGTTCGAGCCTCACTATGTCGAAGTCGCCCGTGGCCTACGCATGCACTATGTGGACGAGGGGCCAAGCGAAGCCTCCCCGGTGGTGATGCTGCATGGGGAACCCTCGTGGTCGTACCTTTACCGGCACATGATCCCGCCGATTGCCGACGCGGGTTTCCGTGTCCTGGCGCCGGATCTGATCGGCTTCGGCAAATCCGACAAGCCTGCGGAGCCATCAGACTACACCTACCTGACCCACATGGAATGGCTATTGACCTGGCTCGACGCCCTCGGCCTCGAACGGATCACCCTGGTGTGCCAGAACTGGGGGTCCCTGCTGGGACTGCGCCTCGCCGCAGAGCATCCCGATCGTTTCGAGCGGATCATCGTGGGCAACGGCATGCTGCCCACCGGGGACCACAAGGCCCCGCTGATGTTCAGCCTCTGGAAAAACTTCGCCGTCTACAGCCCCTGGTTCCCAGTAAGCCGGATCATCCAGCTGGGCACCTCGCGCCCCCTGACCGACGCCGAGCGGGCCGCCTACGACGCCCCTTTCCCGTCCGCCGATTTCAAGGCCGGCGCCCGCGCCTTTCCTCGGCTGGTTCCCGTAGCCCCGGACGATCCCGCCAGCGACGCCAACCGCGCCGCCTGGGAAGCACTGGAGCACTGGCACAAGCCGTTCATCACGTGTTTCAGCGACGGCGACCCGATCACTCGCGGCGGCGACCGCTACATGCAGCGGCGTATCCCCGGCGCCCAGGGCCAGCCGCACACCACACTGCGAGGCGGCCACTTCCTGCAGGAGGACGCGCCCCAGGCGTTCGCCCGGGTGATCATCGACGCCTGTCGTCAGCCGGTCGTGCGCCCCGCCTGAACGGACGCCGCTCAGCCGAAGACGGTCACCGTCTGGCGACTCAGTGCCACCAGCTCGCCCTGCCGGTTCCAGATACCGGCATGGGTATGACCGTAGCCACCACCGGCCTGGTCGATCCAGTTGCGGTACAGCAATGGCTCGTCGGGCGCCATCGACGGACGCGGGTGCACCAGTTCCAGCGACCAGCTCATCGAGCTGGCCGGAACCGGCTGTTTGACGTGCTGCAACACCGCCGGCGGCCAGGCATCCACCAGGGCGATCACATGGGCGTCGGTCATCGCGTCGCCCGGTTCACGAAAACGCATCCAGCCGCCCATTTCCCGCGAAGCCTGACCGGAAAACGGCAGATTACCGAACGCCCAGCGCATCTCGATGTGCTGTGTGAACTCCGGCGTCACACCCGGGATGTAATCCAGTGGCTGACAGTCCTCCGGCGCCGGCGCTTCCGGTGCGGGCTGCGCCGCCACCTGCACGCTCGATTCCCGCTCGCCGCCGAAACTGCCCAGGGCGACCAGCCGCACCTCGCCATCCTGCACGATGCGCGCCTCCACCTGGCTCGCCGCCCGCCCCTCACGCAGAAGGGTCGCCTCGATCGACAGCGACGCGTCCACCGTGACCGGCCCGACAAAGGCCACCTGCAGGGCCCGCAACGGGCGATCATCCGCCACCACCCCCTGCATGCGCTGGTACGCCAACCCCGCGACCAGTCCACCAAAGGTGGCACGGCCCTGCCCCCAACTGCCCGGAATGGCCAGGCGACCGCTGTCGGCGCCGGCGAGTAATGCCTCGAATGTCATGGTGCTGTGTCCTTTTTATCGGTTCTGAAAGCCAAAGAAGCGTGGATGCTGCCCCACCCACGAGCCTCGCGCAAGCGCGACCCGCGTGTATCTACTTATGACCCTGACGGGATTGCGCATATCGATCTGGCGCGCCAGCGTCTATAATACCCAGTTCACCGCTCCCCTTTTCTCGGACGTTGTCAGTCCCGGAGCGCCGTATTTTTTCCCGACCCCTGAGTTTCCTGAATGCAATCAAAGACTTTTGCCGAGCTCGGCCTTCACCCGGCGGTTCTCGACGCCATTGCCACCGTGGGCTACGAAAACCCGTCACCGATCCAGGCGCAATCCATCCCGATCCTGCTCACCGGACGCAACCTGCTGGGCATGGCACAGACCGGCACCGGCAAGACGGCCGCCTTTGCGCTGCCGCTGCTGAGCCGCATCGACCCGGAACTGGCCGCGCCCCAGATCCTGGTGCTGGCTCCGACCCGCGAGCTGGCGATCCAGGTGGCCGAGGCCTTCACCACCTACGCCGGGGGCTTCAGGAACCTGCAGGTATTGCCGATCTACGGGGGCCAGGACTTCCGGCCCCAGCTCAAGGCCCTGCAGCGCGGTGCCCAGGTCGTGGTCGGCACGCCGGGACGCCTGCTGGACCACCTGCGTCGCGGCACCCTGCAGCTTGATCAGTTGAAGTCGGTGGTTCTCGACGAAGCGGATGAAATGCTGCGCATGGGCTTTATCGACGACATCGAGGCAATTCTGGCGCGCACGCCGGAGAGCTGCCAGCGAGCGCTGTTCTCCGCGACCATGCCGGCGCCCATCCGCAAGGTTGCCCAGACTTACCTGAGCGACGCGGACGAGGTGAAGATCGAGAGCCAGACCCGCACCGTATCGCGGATCTCGCAGTTCGTGCTGCCGGTCTTTGCCGAGCGCAAGCTGGACGCCCTGACCCGAATCCTCGAAGTCGAACCGGTGGACGCCACCATCATCTTCGTGCGCACCAAGGCGGAAACCACCCTGCTGGCGGACAAGCTGTCCGCGCGCGGTCATTCCGTGGCGCCCCTGAACGGCGACATCAACCAGCGCCAGCGTGAACAGGCCGTGGAAGACCTGCGCCGGGGCAAACTGGACATCGTGGTGGCCACCGACGTGGCGGCCCGCGGCCTGGACGTGCCCCGCATTACCCACGTCATCAACTACGACGTGCCCTACGACAGCGAAGCCTACATCCACCGGGTGGGCCGTACCGGTCGTGCCGGGCGCGAAGGTAAGGCGATCCTGCTGGTGACGCCGCGCGAGCGCAGCTGGCTGCGCACCCTGGAGCGGGCTACCAACTCGCCCATGAGCGATTACCAGCTGCCGCCACCGGCCGATTTGCAGAAGCTGCGCGTGCAGCAGTTCGAACGTCAGTTGCTGGATTTTGCCGAGGACGGGCGTCAGGCCAAGGCCATGGCACTGCTGGATGCCATTGCCGAGCGCAACGATCTGGATATGGCAGGCATTGCGGGCGCCCTCGCCTGCTGGCTGGAATCGGCGCAACCGGGCGCGATGCCGCTCGAAGCCCCGGCCGAGCTGCCGATCCCGCCGGCGCGCAGCAAGCGCCCGCCCAACAAGGGCGACCGGCGCGGCTTCAAGCCGGGCGGCAAGAAGCCGTTCCGCAAGGGCAATGACCGCAAGCGCCCCGGCGGCAACGGCGGCGCGCCGAAAGGCAAGGCGCCGAAGCGTCAGCCGCCGCGGCGCTGATAGACGACGAAACTGTAGTCGTACGGGTTGTTATCGGACGCGGAGAAATCCTCCCGTCCGATTTCCTGCCACTGCCCCCAGTTCACTTCCGGGAACCAGGCGTCCCCCTCCACATCGTCGTGGACCAGGGTGACGTACATGCGATCCACATCGGCCAGGGCGTCGGCGTAGATCTGTCCGCCACCGATGATCATCACTTCCTCGCTACCATCCAGCTCCGCCTGGGCTCCGGCGCGGCGATAGGCCGCTTCCAGCGAATGCTCCACCGCCACACCAGCCGGCGCCTGCCAGCTTTCATCACGGGTGATCACCACGTTGAGGCGCCCCGGTAGCGGCTTGCCGATGGATTCAAAGGTCTTGCGCCCCATCAGGATGGGCTTGCCCATGGTGGCCTGCTTGAAATAGCGCAGATCCCCTGGCAGGTACCAGGGCAGCGCGTTGTTGCGGCCGATAACCCGGTTTCGGGCCATGGCGACGATCAGTGCCTTGCGCATGTCCACGCTCCTCAGATGGCGATGGGGGCCTTGATGCCGGGCATCGGGTCGTAGCCCTCGAATTCGAAGTCTTCCAGCTCGTAGTCGAACAGGCTGTCCGGGTTGCGGCGGATGTTCAGCGTGGGCAGGGCCCGCGGTTCACGCTTGAGCTGCTCAAACACGATCTCGTCGGTCAGGTGGTTCTGGTACAGGTGACAGTCACCGAAAGTGTGCACGAAATCCCCCACGCCCAGATCGCACTGCTGGGCAATCATGTGCGTCAGCAGGCTGTAGGAAGCGATATTGAAGGGGACGCCCAGGAACAGGTCGGCACTGCGCTGGTAGAGCTGGCAGGACAGCTTGCCGTCGGCCACGTAGAACTGGAACAGGCAGTGGCAGGGAGCCAGCGCCATGCGCCCCTCGCGGGCGTTGTCCTGCGGGCTCCGGGTCTCGTCCGGCAGCTCCGCCGGATTCCAGGCAGAGACGATCAGGCGACGCGAGTTGGGCTTGTTGCGGATCTGCTCCACCACCTCGCTGATCTGGTCCACCACCTCGCCGTTGGGGCACTGCCAGCTGCGCCACTGCTTGCCGTAGATCGGCCCCAGGTCGCCGTCTTCCAGCGCCCACTCGTTCCAGATACTGACCTTGCGCTCGCGCAGCCAATTGTTGTCGGTGGAGCCTTTGAGGAACCACAGCAGCTCGTAGATCACGCTGCGCAGGTGTACTTTCTTGGTGGTCAACAGCGGAAAGCCCTCGGACAGATCGAACCGCAGCTGGCGCCCAAAAACCGAGCGGGTGCCCACACCGGTGCGATCCCCGCGATCGAGGCCGTTGTCGACCACGTCCTGCATCAAGTCCAGATAGGCTTTCATGCTGCCTTTCTCCTGTATGCCCAAACCATCATGAGTATGCCGGCCAGCACCATCGGCAGCGACAGAACCTGCCCCATGGTGACCCAGTCAAACGCCAGGTAACCCAGTTGCGGGTCCGGCTGGCGGAAGAATTCGGCAATGATACGGAAACAGCCGTAGAGAGTCAGGAACAATCCGGACACGGCCATGCGCGGCCGCTGCTTGCTGGAGAACAGCCACAGGGCGGCGAACAGCAGCACGCCCTCCATCGCGAACTGGTACAGCTGCGAGGGGTGCCGCGCCAGGGCATCCGGCGCGGTGGGAAAGACCATGCCCCAGGCCACGTCGGTGGGCTTGCCCCAGAGTTCGCCGTTGATGAAGTTGCCGATACGCCCCGCGCCGAGACCGACCGGCACCAGCGGCGCGACGAAATCCGCCAGCGCGAAGAAGCCGCAGTTGAGCTTGCGACCGTACCACCACATGGCCAGGATCACCCCGATCAGGCCGCCGTGGAACGACATGCCCCCTTCCCAGACCCGGAACAGCCACAGTGGATCGCCCATAAAGGTCGGGAAGTTGTAGAAGACGACGTAGCCGAAACGACCGCCCAGAATCACCCCGAGGGCGATGTAGAACAGCAGATCGCCCATCTGCTGTTCGTTGACCGGCGACCAGGGCTTGCGGGTGCGCAGACGCCCGAGCCACCAGCCGACGGCAAAGCCGATCAGGTACATCAGCCCGTACCAGTGGATTTTCAGCGGGCCGAGCGATATCGCGATCGGGTCAATCTGTGGGTAACGCAGCATGCAATCTCTCTCTATGCGAGTCCGGGCAATCGATTATCCGCGCAGCCTCAAAGCAGGAAGCGGACACCGATCACCAACAGGATCAGGGCAAAAATCCGTTTCAGCAGCGCCGCATCCAGCCGATGGGCCAGCGCCGCTCCGAGGCGTGCGAACAGGACACTGGTCGGCACGATGCCAAGCAAAGCCGGCAGGTAAATGAACCCCAGGCTGTACGATGGCAGCTCCGGCGACTGCCAGCCGGTGGCGACGTTGGTCAGGGCGCCGGCGACGGCTATAGGCAGGCCGCAGGCGGCGGAAGTTCCCACCGCCTGCTGCATACGCACGTTGCACCAGCTCAGGAAGGGAACCGTGAGGGTGCCACCGCCGATGCCAAAAATGGCGGACGCCCAGCCCACACCACCGCCGGCGGCGACCAGACCGGGGCGCGCCGGCACATCACGCCCCGGTTTGGGTCTAACGTCGAGCAGCATCTTCAGCCCCACCAGGATCACGAACACGCCGATCACCAGCTCCAGCACATCACCGGGCAGCAGGGAGGCGGTCCAGGCACCCAGCATGGCACCGATCACGATCCCCAGCGCCATGGGTCGGAACAGCTCCCAACGTACCGCGCGATGCTGGTGATGGGAGCGGATCGAGCTGAGCGACGTGAAGATGATGGTCGCCAGCGATGTGCCCACGGCCAGATGGGCCGCCACGTCGCCGCTGACGCCCTGCCGGGCGAAGCCGAAGATCAGTACCGGCACGATAACCAGACCGCCGCCGATGCCGAACAGGCCCGCCAGTACGCCGGCGAGGGCGCCCAGAGCCAGGTAGATCGTCAACAGCAACGCCAGGTCCATCGCCAAACCGCTCCAATAGCCATCGCAAAGGCCCGTATGATACACAGGGCTATGCCATGGATCACTTGCCAGATTCCGAATGGCCCTTGACCCAATCCTTTTCCTCGGAGACGACCGGGAACACCATGTGCCTGATCCTGTTTGCCATTGACCAGCATCCCGACCTGCCTCTGGTGGTGGCCGCCAACCGGGATGAGTTCTACGAACGCCCCACCGAGGCCATGCACTGGTGGTCGGCACCGGAGATCCTGGCCGGCCGCGACAGCCGTTCCGGAGGCACCTGGCTGGCCATCACCCGGGACGGCTCTGTCGCCGCGGTAACCAACGTGCGGGACGGTCGGCCGGAAGCCGGCGAGCGGTCGCGGGGAAACCTGCCCATTGCGGCGCTGGAACGAAACACCGGCGATCTTAAACGGGAACTGGATGCCAGCCACGCGCAGTTCGCCGGCTACAACCTGGTGCGCGCCAATGGCCAGCGGGGCTGGTACTACAGCAATCGCGACAGCCATCCCGGACGCACGCTCTTCCGCGGGGCCTATGGCCTGAGCAATCACCTGCTGCAGAGCCCCTGGCCCAAACTGGTCCGCTTGCGCCACAGCCTGGTGAAGCATATGCGGGAGACACCGGTGGCGGATCTGCACGACGCCCTTATCGAGGCACTGATGGACACCACGCCGGCTCCCGATGCCTTCCTGCCGGATACCGGGGTGGGACTGGAGCGTGAACGCTTCCTCTCGGCGCCGTTTATCCGCAGCGAGCACTACGGCACCCGAGCGACGACCATTGTCAGCGTGCATCGGAACGGTGAGATCCAGGTCACCGAGCAGAACTGGCGGGCCCGGGGGGAGACCGGACCGCGCCAGACGTTCCGCTGGATCAGGCCATCATGACTCGGCGGGCGGGTCTTCGGGGCCAGACCGGGCCCGGATGCGTTCGCTCTGCAGGCGCATGATGTGCCCCATCAGGATTTCCCGGTCGGCATCCCCCATACGCGCCACGTCCAATCGCAGCAACTGCCCGCTGGCGGCCGGCTCGCTGGCCACCACCCGGGCCAACGCCCGCACCGTGCGCCTTTCCGGGTAGAACAGCAGATCGATCAACAGGTTCTCGCCGACGGCGATCCGCTCCTCGGTGGCGAAAGCGAAACCACCCACACTGAGACTGATGTCACGAGTGATCAGGCTGGGATCGCCGTTGGCCTGCCGCCCCACGCCCGCCGCTTCCAGGGCGAGTTCGAGCTTGCGGTTGAGCAGATCGGCAACGGTCTGCCCGGCCGGCGACTGTTCGGCAAAACGCCCCATGGCTTCGTCCAGCGCCAGATCCAGGTCCGCCAGTCGGGTACGCAGAGAAAGGTCCTGCATTTCTCCGGACAGGGAGGCCTCGTCGGAGAGGCGCACGTAACGCAGGGCGACCCGGTCGTCCACCCGATAGAAACGTCTGCGATCCCTGCCCTGCCAGCCCGTTGACTCCATGCCACTCATCCTGTGCCACCGTTTTCACCAGCATAGCCGTCGATCCGGCGGCAGCCAACGCAAACAGTGTCCGCTCTGGTATACTCCGCCGGAAACCGATCATCCGCGGAGATTTCCCGTCATGAGCGACGAGACCGCCGGCGTCACCATCGCCGACTTCGAAAAGTCCCTGAACGAGCTGGAAACCCTGGTGCGCGACCTGGAACAGGGCGACCTGCCGCTGGAGAAATCCCTGGCGGCGTTCGAGCGTGGCGTCAAACTGACCCGCGAATGCCAGCAGGCCCTCAAACAGGCCGAACAGCGGGTGGAGCAGCTGGTCAAGGCGGACGGCGATGAATTCGTCACGCAACCGTTCCACGAGGAAGACGAGGGGCAATGAGCGCCACCACCCTTCCCGACCAGACGGCCTGGCGCCAGGCCATCGAAACCACCCTCGACGGCTGGCTCGACGACGCCTCCGCACCGGATCCACGCCTGCAGGAGGCCATGCGCTATGCCGTCCTGGGCGGCGGCAAACGCATCCGCCCAATCCTGGCCATGGCGGCTGCCAGCGCCGCTGGAGGCACCCCCGAGCACGCCCTGGTGCCGGGCTGCGCCATCGAACTGATTCACGCCTACTCACTGGTCCACGACGACCTGCCGGCCATGGACGACGACGCCCTGCGCCGCGGCAAGCCGACCGTGCACATCGCCTACGACGAAGCGACCGCCATCCTCGCCGGTGACGCCCTGCAGGCCCTGGCGTTCGAGGCTCTCGCCGCCTATGGCGATTTCGCCGACGCCACCCGGGTGCCGATGCTGCGCATCCTGGCCAACGCGGCCGGTCGCAACGGCATGGTCGGCGGTCAGGCGATCGATCTGGGCGCGGTGGGGGAAACCCTGCCCCTGGAAGCCCTGCAGCGCATGCATCGCTGCAAGACCGGAGCGTTGATCGAGGCCAGCATCCAGTTGGGCGCCCTGGCTTCCGAACGCGCCGATGACGACCAGCGCCAGGCCCTGGCCACTTACGGCCGGGCCCTGGGCCTGGCCTTCCAGGTGCAGGATGACCTGCTCGACATCGAGGGCGCCACCGACACCATCGGCAAACCCCAGGGCTCGGACGCCGCCCGCAACAAGCCGACCTATCCGGCCTGCCTGGGTATTGACGGCACCCGCGATCATCTTCGATGCTTGCAGGAAGAAGCCAATGCGGCGCTCGCGATGTTTGGTAGCAGCGCCGACCCGCTGCGCCAGCTCGCTGATTTCGTCGTTACTCGCACGTATTGAGACATCGGCGACACCTAACCGAACGGAAATGTGAAACCGCGGAAGGTGATCCCGTATAATTGCCCCATATTGAATCAGAAGATACAGAGCGGATGCAGGATACGACCATTTTCAAGGAGATTCCGTCACGCCAGCCGAACACACCGCTGCTGGACGGAATCGACACCCCGGAGCAACTGCGCGACCTGGCGGAGGAGCAACTGCCCCAACTGGCCCGGGAACTGCGCGCGCACCTGCTTTGGAGCGTGGGCCAGTCCGGCGGTCATTTCGGGGCCGGCCTCGGCGTGCTGGAACTGACCGTCGCCCTGCACTACATCTTCAACACGCCGGAAGACCGGCTGGTGTGGGATGTGGGCCACCAGGCCTATCCCCACAAGATCCTGACCGGACGCCGTGCGCAGATGGGCTCCATCCGCAAGAAAGACGGCCTGGCCGGCTTTCCTAAGCGTGGCGAAAGCCCCTACGACACCTTCGGCGTGGGCCACTCCAGCACCTCGATCAGCGCCGCCCTGGGCATGGCCATCGCCGCGAAGATGCAGAATCTGCCGCGCAAGACCATTGCCGTCATCGGCGACGGCGCGATGACCGCCGGCATGGCCTTCGAAGCACTCAACCACGCCGGGCACCTGCGCTCCAACATGCTGGTGATCCTCAACGACAACGACATGTCCATTTCCCACAATGTGGGCGGGCTGTCCAACTATTTTGCCAAGCTGCTGGCCAGCCGCACCTACAACCAGGTGCGCGATGGCGGCAAGAAGGTTCTGCAGGGCGCACCCAATCTGATGGCGCTGGCCCGCAAGACCGAAGAGCATTTCAAAGGACTGATTTCCGGCGGCACCCTGTTCGAGGAACTGGGCTTCAACTACATCGGCCCCATCGACGGTCACGATCTGCCACTCCTGATCGATACCCTGCGCAACATCCGCGAGCTGGATGGGCCGCAGTTCCTGCACATTGTGACCAAGAAAGGCAAGGGCTTTGCACCGGCCGAGGCGGACCCGATCGGCTATCACGCCATCAACAAGATCGAGCCCAAACCGCCGGTCACTGCGGCCGAAACCCAGCCGGCTCCGAAGAAGCCCAAGTACGCCAACGTCTTCGGCCAGTGGCTGTGCGACTGCGCGGAACAGGACGAGCGTGTGGTCGGCATCACCCCGGCCATGTGCGAGGGCTCCGACCTCGTGCGCTTCGCCGAACGCTTCCCGGACCGCTATTACGACGTCGCCATCGCCGAACAGCATTCGGTCACCCTGGCCGCGGGCTTGGCCTGCGACGGCGCCAAACCGGTGGTGGCGATCTACTCCACCTTCCTGCAACGGGCCTACGACCAGCTGATCCACGACGTGGCGATCCAGAACCTGGATGTGCTGTTCGCCATCGACCGCGCCGGCCTGGTGGGCGAAGACGGCCCGACCCACGCCGGTTCCTTCGACCTGAGCTACCTGCGCTGCGTCCCCAATATGCTGGTAATGGCACCCTCGGACGAAAACGAAACCCGCCTGCTGCTGCAGACCGGCCTGGCCCACAGCGGCCCGGCTGCGGTGCGCTATCCGCGAGGGACCGGCCCGGGCACGGTGATCGACACCGACCTGAAAACCGCCCCCATCGGCAAGGGCCGAATCGTGCGCGAGGGCGAACGCATCGCCATCCTCAACTTCGGCGCCCTGCTCGCGGCGGCCATGCCGGCCGCCGAAGCGTTAGGCGCCACCGTCGCCGACATGCGCTTCGTAAAACCGCTTGACGCCGAGCTGGTGCGCGATCTGGTGGAGCGGCATGACCTGGTGGTAACGCTGGAAGAAAATGCGGTGGCCGGTGGCGCCGGCAGCGCCGTGGCGGAATTCCTGAACGAGGAAGGCATCGACGCCTCGCTGCTGCACATCGGCCTGCCGGACCGATTCGTCGACCACGGCAAGCACGGCGAGCTGCTCAGCGAGTGCGGCCTGGATACCGACGGCATCCAGAGCCGGATCGAGAAGCGCCTGGCACGCATGAACGACCAGAAAGCGCTGCGGGCGGTGAAGTAGCGCCGCCCTTCCTCTTCTTCAACCCAATCGAAACGTCAGCATCCGGGTCCGAGAAGGCCCCCCTTTTTTCTGGGCGCGTCCTGCTTCGTTAAATAAACGGACGAAGGGCTTGTCGAGCCGCCATCGACAACTCGATAGGAATACCCTGCACAGAGGCCATGGGCGGGCGCAGGCGCCCGGTATAGGCCTCCGAAACGATCGTTTCAGCGACATAAGCGAGGGGGGGGGGGGGAGACTATCTCAGGCTTCGTCGTCCTGGTGGGTTTCCAGCCAATGACCCAGCTTGCTCTGCTTGGTGGCGAGATAATTCTCGTTATGGGGATTACGGCCCACGTGCAACGGCACGCGCTCAACGACGTCGATGCCGAGGCCGGTCAGGGCATTCACCTTGCGCGGGTTGTTGGTCATCAGCTTGAGCCGCTTGATGCCCAGGTGCTCGAGCATGTCCTTACACATGCTGTAGTCCCGCAGATCCGCCGCAAACCCGAGTTGCTCGTTGGCTTCGACGGTATCGGCCCCCTGATCCTGCAGGTTGTAGGCTCGGATCTTGTTGAGCAGGCCAATGCCGCGGCCCTCTTGGCGCAGGTACATGAGGATGCCGCGGCCTTCGCGGGCGATGCTGCGCAGGGCTTCCTCAAGCTGGTAACCGCAGTCGCAGCGCATGCTGTAGAGCGCGTCACCGGTCAGGCATTCCGAGTGGGTGCGTGCCAACAGCGGCTCGTCCCCTTCCAGGGCGCCCAGGGTCAGGGCGATGTGCTCCTTTCCCGTATCCGGTTCCTCGAAACCATGCATGTCGAAGACACCGAACGGGGTCGGGAGTCGGCAGCTCTGGACATAGCGAACAGCCACGGCGTTACCTCACTCGTGTTAACAGGCGGCGCATTTTATCAGAATGGCCGGGGTCGGCGTACCCTGAGAACGTACGTAGGAAATGCGCTTCCGTATCAACCGCCTGTGGCGTTCATGAACCGCAGGATTTGAGGTTCGGAATCGTGGGAGAAGTAATGGCGCTCGGGCTTGAGCTTCATCGCCTCGTGCAGGGCTCGCTGGACAGCCTGGTCATCGCCGGGGCGGGAACGGATAATCTCGCGGAAATCCATGGAGTGTTCGTTGCCCAGGCACAGCAGCAGCCGGCCTTCGGTGGTCAGGCGAACCCGGTTGCAGTCACCACAGAAGTTGTGACTGTGGGGTGAAATGAAGCCGATGCGGTTGGCATCGTAGCCCTCCGCCCGCCAGTAGCGGGACGGGCCACCGGTATCAACGGACATCGGGCTCAGGTCGAACGCTTCGCCCAGACGCTCGCGGATTTCGTCGCTGGAACAGAAGGCTTCGGCCCGGTCGTGCTCGGTGATCACACCCAGCGGCATTTCCTCGATAAAGCTGATATCCAGCCCACGCTCCAGGGCAAAACGCACCAGCGGAACCACTTCGTCGTCGTTGCGCCCCTTGAGCACCACCGCATTAAGCTTGGTGTGCTCGAAACCGGCGTCACGGGCAGCGTCAATACCGGCCAGCACCCGCTCCAGACGACCGGTGCGGGTGAGCTGCCGGAAGCGCTCGGGGTCGAGGGTATCGAGGCTGATGTTCAGGCGATCCAGACCGGCGTCTTTCAGCGGAACCGAGTACTTATCGAGCTGGCCACCGTTCGTGGTCATGCACAGCTCCCGCAGGCCGGACATCGCCTTAAGCCGCTCCACCAGACCAACCACTCCCGGCCTGACCAGCGGCTCGCCACCGGTCAGGCGAATCTTGGTGACCCCGCAGGCCACCAGGTTACGGGCAATGGTTTCGATCTCTTCCAGCGACAGGATCTGGGACTTGGGGAGGAAGATCATGTCTTCCGCCATGCAATAGACACAGCGAAAATCGCATCGGTCCGTGACGGAGATGCGCACGTAGGTGACCTCGCGTCCGAAATTGTCGACCAATGCTGCTGTCATGTTCAGCTCCGCTTCCAGTGTCCGGACCGGCCGCCCTGTTTTTCCAACAGCCGGACCCGGCCGATTTCCATGCCGCGGTCCACCGCCTTGCACATGTCGTAGAGGGTCAGCGCCGCGATATTGACCGCGGTCAGCGCTTCCATCTCTACGCCGGTCTGGCCGGTCAGGCGGCACCGCGCCGTGATCTGCACGCCGCTCTCACCGTCTCCGTCGCCCGTCTTCGGCGCCAGTTCCACCTTAACAGACGTCAGGTTCAAGGCGTGACACAGCGGGATCAACTCGTGGGTTTTCTTCGCCGCCATGATGCCGGCGATGCGCGCCGTGGCCAGCACATCCCCCTTGGGGTGTTCGCCTTCGATGATCATGGCCACCGTCTCCGGCTGCATGGCGATAAAGCCTTCGGCCCGCGCCTCGCGGCTGGTGGCGGCCTTGTCGGTCACATCCACCATGCGCGCAGCACCGGTGTCATCCAGGTGTGTCAGCTTGCTCAAGGTATCCTGCTTCCTCTGTCGGATGGTCACCACCAGGCGCTGATGCCGGCAACACCCTGGCCGCCTGCATCGCGCGCCCTGGCAATGGCCGTGAAATCGAGCCCGCCCAGGGCGTAAACCGGCAGCTTGGCGCCGCCAGCCAGGTCGACGAACGCTGACCAGCCCAGGGACGCCGCCCCCGGATGGCTCCGCGTGGCTTCCACCGGGCCCAGCGTTGCGAAATCGGCGCCGATGGCCGCGGCATGCTGCAACTCCGCCTCATTGTGACAGGATACGCCCAACAGCGCCTCGCTGACCAACGGTCGCGCATCCAGACCGGCCGCTACCCGCCATGGCAGGTGTACGCCGGCTGCCGGCAGGCTAGCCAGCCGCTCTGGTGCACCGTGGAGCATCACGCCGATCTGCCGCGGGCCGCACCAGTCGATCAGGCGGGCGGCCAGGGACCGATAGTCGTTCTCCTCCAGCCAGGGAGCCCGCAACAGGAACAGCTCGGGCCGCAGATGGTCCAGGCGCGCGCACAGATGCTGGTAGAGCGCATCGCCGCCCAGCCCCTCACCGCCGCTGACGGGATAGGCGCGAGGCAGCCGGAGCGCCCGGATGATCGGGCGGTTGGCCGCTGGGAAGGCGTCGTCGCGCAGGGCGTCCTGATCCAGCCACTGCACCGGCTGGCCTTCCCGACCGTGGGGTTCGCCGTCGAACGACGATGTTTGCCAGACGTCGAGGAAGACCCGCTTGTCCCCGTAGTCGTGACGAATGCCGATCACCGGTTCCAGGGAAGCGCCCGCCACGCGGATACCGACTTCCTCCGCCAACTCACGCACCAGCGCCTGCTGGACCGTCTCTCCCGGCTCTACCTTGCCGCCGGGAAACTCCAGCAGACCGCCCTGATGGGCGTCCTCGGGACGGCGCGCGATCAGCACCCGGTCGCCCCGGCGCACCACGCCGACCGCCACATGCACGTGTTTCATGTCAGGTCCGGTACTCGGCGTTGATGGTCACGTAGTCCTGGGACAGGTCGCAGGTCCACACCGTGTCGTTGACCTCTCCCCGACCCAGGCCGACGCGGATGGTAATGTCAGACTCGTCCATCACCGCCTGACCGCGGGCTTCGGTGTAATCGGCCGCGCGGCCACCGTTGCGCACCAGGGCGACGTCCCCCAGGTCGATTTCAATAGCGGACAGGTCCAAATCGGGCACGCCCGCGCGCCCCACTGCGGCCAGGATGCGGCCCCAATTGGGATCGGAGGCGAACAGCGCAGTCTTGACCAGCGGCGAATGGGCCAGGGTGTAGGCCACATCCAGGGCTTCCTGCGTGCTGGCCGCCTGCTCCACCCGGATGGTGATGAACTTGGTGGCACCCTCACCGTCCCGCACGATGGCGTGAGCGAGGGTCATGAACACCGCTTTCAGCGCTTCGCGGAAGGCATTGAGGTGCGGGCTGTCGGCGGTCAGCCGGGGCGCTTCGCTGCGTCCCGTGGCGACCAGCATGCAGGCGTCGTTGGTGGAGGTGTCGCCGTCGATGGTGATGCGGTTGAACGACTGCTCACCCAGTTCGGACACCAGGCTCTGTAGCAGGGCCGGCTCGATATCCGCGTCGGTGGCCAGGAAGCCCAGCATGGTCGCCATGTTGGGACGAATCATGCCGGCACCCTTGCTGATGCCGGAAATATGTACCGGCTTGCCGTCCAGCTCCAGCCGACAGGTGGCGCCCTTGGGCAGGGTATCGGTGGTCATGATACCTTCGGCCGCCTCGGCCCAATGGTTCTCGGCCAGGTTGTCCAGCGCCTCCGGCAAACCATTGCGGATGACCTCGACGGGCAGGGGCTCGCCAATAACACCCGTGGAAAACGGCAGCGTCTGGTTCGGCGCGGTACCGGTCAGGTCCGCCAGCGCGGCGCAACAGGTCCGGGCATCGGCCACACCCTGCTCGCCATTACCGGCGTTGGCGTTGCCGGTGTTGATTAGCAGGAACCTTGGCGCAGCCTGGGACAGATGCTCGCGGGTAACCAGGACCGGCGCCGCACAGAACTGGTTGCGGGTAAAAATTCCGGCGACCTGGGCGCCTTCCTCCAGCGCCATGACCACCAGGTCGCGCCGCCCAGGCTTTTTGATGCCAGCCCGGGCCACGCCCAGACGCAGGCCGGTGATCGCGTGAAAGTCCGGCAGGGGACCCAATCCAACCGCCATTGGCTTACTCCTCTCTATCTCTGGGCAAGGCGAAAATCGCCGTAAAACAAAAAACGTCCGCAAGAGCGGATTGCCGGGGCAGATCCGATCCAGCGGACGTTGCTGGTGTCATGCGCACTTCCCGCCCGGGCCGCCGTCAATCGCGACGCTGCTGGCGCGGGCCCGAAAGTGGCCTCAGGCCACCTTGCCGTGACACTGCTTGTACTTCTTGCCGGACCCACAGGGACACGGCTCGTTACGCCCCACCTTGCGCTCATTGCGCACGAAGGTTTCCGGCTGTGGGCGGGGCTGGCCGCCTGGCTCGCCGTCGCCGCCCGGGGTGTCACCGCTGGCCTGGGCCGTCGCACTGGCTTCGTCATGCTTGAGGTTGGCGGCCGCCATCTGGCGCTCCAGCTCCTCGCGACGGCGACGCTCGATTTCTTCCATTTCCTGCTCACCCTGGACCCGCACATGGCACAGGATGCGCGCCACATCGCGCTTCATCGCATCCAGCATGTTCTCAAACAGGTTGAAGGCCTCGCGCTTGTATTCCTGCTTCGGGTTCTTCTGGGCGTAGCCACGCAGGTGAATACCCCGGCGCAGATGATCCATGTTGGACAGATGCTCCTTCCACAGGGTGTCGAGCACCTGCAGGAAGACCTGCTTCTCGAAGTTGCGCATGGCCTCGGCCCCGGCCACCGCTTCTTTTTCCTGGTAGACCTTGACCACTTCGTCGAGGATCCGCTCGCGCAGACTTTCCTCGTAAAGACGGTCGTCCTCGTCCAGCCACTGCTGGATCGGCAGCTCGATGGCCATCTCGGACTGCAACTGCGCTTCCAGACCGGCAATGTCCCACTGTTCGGGCATGCTCTGCGGCGGAATGTAGTCGCTGATCAGGTTGTCCACCACGTCGGCGCGGACGGTCTGCACCAGCTCGCTGATGTCCTCGGACGCCATGATCTCGTTGCGCTGCTCGTAGATTACGCTGCGCTGGTCGTTGGCCACATCGTCGTATTCCAGCAGCGTCTTGCGCATGTCGAAGTTGCGACCCTCGACCTTGCGTTGGGACTTCTCGATGGCGTTGGTGACCATGCGGTGCTCGATGGCCTCGCCCTTCTTCATGCCCATCGCCTGCATGATGTTCTTGACGCGATCCGGTGCGAAGATCCGCATCAGGTTATCTTCCAGCGACAGGAAGAAACGGGACGAGCCCGGATCCCCCTGGCGGCCGGCACGGCCCCGCAGCTGGTTGTCGATGCGGCGGGATTCGTGGCGTTCGGTACCGACAATGTGGAGACCGCCGGCCTCCAGTACCTTGTTGTGGGTTTCGGTCCACTCGGCCTTGATCTTGGCGATCTGCTCCTCGGACGGATTGTCCAATTCCGCCACTTCCGTTTCCCAGTTGCCGCCGAGCACGATGTCAGTGCCGCGGCCGGCCATGTTGGTGGCGATGGTCACCGCGCCGGGGCGGCCCGCCTGGGCGATCACGTGGGCCTCGCGCTCGTGCTGCTTGGCGTTGAGGACCTGGTGGTCGATCTTGGCCTTGCGCAGCAGCATCGACAGCAACTCGGACGCCTCGATGGAGCCGGTCCCCACCAGCACCGGGCGACCTTCGCCGGTCACGTCCTTGATTTCGTCGATGATGGCCTGGTACTTCTCTTCCTGGGTCAGATACACCAGATCGTTGTAGTCGATGCGCTGGATCGGCCGGTTAGGTGGAATGACCACCACGTCGAGGCCATAGATCTGACGGAACTCGAAAGCTTCGGTATCGGCGGTGCCGGTCATGCCCGCCAGCTTGTTGTACAGGCGGAAATAGTTCTGGAAGGTGGTGGAGGCCAGGGTCTGGCTCTCGGCCTGGATCTTGACCCCTTCCTTGGCTTCGATGGCCTGGTGCAGCCCCTCGCTCCAGCGACGGCCCGGCATGGTCCGGCCGGTGTGTTCGTCGACGATGACCACCTGGCCACCCTGGACAATGTAGTCGATGTCGCGCTGGAACAGGTGATGCGCCCGCAGGGCGGAATGCACATGGTGCAACAGGCTCAGGTTGGTGGCGGAATAAAGGCTGTCGCCCTCTTCCAGCAGGCCCTTGTCGATCAGCAGCTGTTCGACCTTCTCGTGGCCGGCCTCGGTCAGCTCCACCTGACGGCTCTTCTCGTCGATGGTGAAATCACCGGTGGGTTCACCCTCTTCCACCGGCTCGCCCATGTCCAGGCTCGGCACCAGGGTGTTGACCGCAAGATACAGTTTGGAGCTGTCCTCCGCGGCGCCGGAGATGATCAGCGGCGTCCGCGCTTCGTCGATCAGGATGGAGTCCACTTCATCGACAATGGCGTAGTTCAGCCCGCGCTGGACCTTGTCAGCGGTGCTGAAGGCCATGTTGTCGCGCAGATAGTCGAAACCGAATTCGTTGTTGGTGCCATAGGTGATGTCGGCCGCGTAGGCCTCGCGCTTGGACTGGCCGTCCTGTCCGGCCACGATCACACCCACCTGCAGACCCAGGAAGCGGTACAGCTGGCCCATCCACTCGGCGTCCCGCGAGGCCAGGTAGTCATTCACCGTGACCACGTGCACACCTTCGCCGGGCAGCGCGTTCAGGTAGACGGAAGCGGTCGCCACCAGGGTTTTACCCTCACCGGTCTTCATCTCGGCGATGTGGCCTTCATGCAGGGTGATACCACCAATCAACTGAACATCGAAGTGGCGCATGCCCATGACACGCCGACCGGCCTCACGCACGGTGGCAAAGGCTTCCGGCAGCAGTTGGTCCAGCGTCTCGCCTTCGTCCAGGCGCCGGCGGAATTCCGCGGTCTTGCCTTGCAGTTCGGCATCGGAAAGCGCGGTAAAGGACTCTTCCAGATCGTTGATGCTGGAGACGACCTTGCGCATCCGCTTAATTTCCCTGGCATTCTTGCTGCCGAACATCTTGGTTGCGAGCTTCGTGAACATAGACCACTGCTTCTTTGATTAACGAAATACGCCACCGGGGCGGCGGCGCCTGCCATTCTCAGGATATCCCCACCGGGGAAAGGCATCGTTGAAGACACCGCACCGCGGTACGGTGGGACATGGGGAGCCATCCCGGACATGCCATACAAGAACGGCATTCTAACCTTATTTGTTTTGAAGGCGAAAGGTAGGTCCGGTTTCCCGCGTGACCCGGGCCGTCTGGCCGCTTTGGGTCGGCCAATCAGCCAAAAAAAAGCCACTTGCGGTATCCCGAAGTGGCTTTGTTGTGCAGCCGCTATCGGCTGGCACGTTTGATGTAGTCTTCCGGGTTCTGGCTCTTGCCGTTGCGCCTCACCTCGAAGTGCACATGCGGGCCTGTCGAGCGCCCGGTGCTTCCCATCAGGGCAATCAACTGGCCTTTCTGGACCACGTCGCCGACCTTGACCTTGACGGTCTTGCAGTGACCGTAACGGGTCACCAGGCCATCACCGTGGTCGATCTCCACCAGATTACCGTAACCATAACGATCCCCGGCCCAGGTGACGACGCCGGCCGCCACGGCAATGATGTCGCTGCCTTCCTTACCGGCCAGGTCAACGCCGTCGTGCCACGTGCGTTTGCCGGTGAAGGGATCTGAACGATAGCCATAACGGGAAGACAGCCAGCCCCAGGTAATGGGCCGACCGGCCACAAAGCGTTCGTCCTCGATGCGCTCCTGGGACAGGAGCTGGTCGAGCAGGCGCAATTGCTGTTCGCGGTCGCCGATACGTTCGTCGAGCTGGTCGATCATGGCGCTCAGTTCCGGGGCACCGTAGCTTTCCCCGTCACCAGGTTCCTCCGGACCACCAACAGCCGGGGCCTGATCAAAATCGAATTCGCCGTTGTCCAGATGCGCGGATTCAACGAGCCGCTGGCCCAGGGCATCCAGGCGCAGCAGGCGACCCTGCATCTGGCCCAGGCGCAGGGTCAGGGCATCGACCTGCTGACCGGTGGTTTCACGCACACGGGTCAGGGCATCGGCCTGCTCATGGATGCGCGCCTCCCAATTCCGGATCAACGACGGCGACGCACCGTAGGCCACGGGCTCGGGCGCAACGGCACCAAGCTGGTAACCCGCCCAGCCAACGCCACCGATGACAGCGCTCGTCAGCACCAGCAGACACGCTACAACCGGCATATTAAGCCGAACCGAACGGGACTTGCCCGGATTCTTGCCGACGAAAATAATGTTCATAGTTACACGATCACTTATCGGAACCACCCGGCTCACGCCCTGAGCCGCATGGTGATCATCAACAATCCTGCCGGACGTCCATATCCGGATTGCAGAGCATAGCCGCGGTGCTATCATCCACTGGACGGCTTTCGCTCCGTCAATCCACTCGTCGAAGGGTGTTGCAAAAGCGACGGCATGCCCACTGCTCCAGCGCTTGTCATCACTCCGCCGTTTTGCTGCGACACCTTTGGAACACCCTCTTCGGGCAGGATGACAACACTCGTCACCCCCGGGAAAAGCGGGCCATGAAAAGTTATCCCCAAGATTACAGCCAGTTTAATACAGGGCTGCATCCACAAACCGTGCCAAATAGTAACCAATCGTAACGGGCGACGTCGAGTTCCTGTGGCCTTACAATACACAAGCGACCCGCGACCACGGACATCGAGCTCACGACAACCGGCTGGACACTGATGAGACGCAAGACCAACCTTTCCCTGGAACCCAGCGATACCCGGCACCCCCCGAACCTGCGCCGTTTACTCGCCCATGCGGAAGTGCACCGGCGAGCCGAGCAAGTCGTGCTTCACGCGCTGCCGGACAACCTGCGGAACCACTGCCGGTTCCTCAGCTATCACGACGGCGACCTGGCCCTGTCTGCGGAAAGCAGCATGACCGCCAGTCAGCTTCGTCTGCGTCAGCGTGAAATTCTCGAGGTGCTGCGGAAGGAACCGGACTTCCAGCACGCCTGGCGCCTGAAAGTGAAGGTGGCACCGCCCCGCCCCAAGCGGAAGCCGGTGTACCAGAAGGAAGCCTTGAGCAAAGAAAATGCCCGGCTCCTGGATCAGGAGGCCGGGCATACGAAGGACGAAGGTTTACGCGAAGTTCTCGAAAAACTGTCTCGTCACGTCAAGGACTGAGCGTCCTGCTCAGCCCTGTGCCACGAGTACCGGCTTGAGGTAGGAAATCGGAGCCGTGGCTTCGTCGTCGAAGGTCACCACTTCCCACGCATCCTCTTCCGCCAGCAGTTTACGCAGCAGCCTGTTGTTCAGGTCGTGCCCGGACTTCAGTCCACGGAACTCACCGATCAGGCTGTTGCCCAGCTGGTACAGGTCGCCAATGGCGTCCAGAACCTTGTGCTTGACGAACTCATCTTCGTAACGCAAGCCGTCTTCGTTCAGGATTTTGTAGTCGTCAACGACGATCGCGTTGTCAACACTGCCACCCAGCGCCAGATTCATGGAGCGCAACTTCTCGATATCACGCACGAACCCGAAAGTCCGGGCACGACTGACTTCCTTCACGAAGGACGTGCTGGAAAAGTCGACCGTGGCGTACTGGGCGCGGCCCTTGAAGACCGGATGATCGAAGTCGATGCCGAAGCTGACCTTGAAGCCCTCGAACGGCAGGAACGTCGCCTTCTTGTCGCCGTCCTCGACGCTTACTTCCCGCTTGATGCGGATAAAGCGCTTCGCCGCGTCCTGCTCGGCAATGCCCGCCGACTGCAGAAGGAAGACGAAAGGACCAGCACTGCCGTCCATGATGGGTACTTCGGCGGCACTCAGCTCGACATAACAGTTGTCGATGCCCAGCCCGGCCATCGCGGACAACAGGTGCTCAACAGTGGCAACCCGGACACCGTCCTTGACCAGCGTCGTGGACAGCATCGTTTCACCGACGTTTTCAGCGTACGCCTTGATCTCGGCAACCGGATCCAGGTCCGTTCTCCGAAATACGATTCCAGTATCAACCGGCGCAGGCTTGAGCGTCAGATAGACTTTCTCACCCGAGTGCAAACCGACCCCGGTCGCACGGATGGTGTTTTTAAGCGTACGTTGTCTAATCATCGTACAAAAATCCGTCACAAAAGTTATCTATCATTCGGGTAAAAACTGCGCGCAGCTTACCAGAAAGACCAACTGAACACCATTTAACCAGCCTTTAATAACACTAGGCTATGGCTATGACCTTTCTAGATTCTCTCTATTCTATCCCGAATCCCTATTGAGACAGTTTATCAGTCAGCCTGGCGACGCAGGAATGCGGGAATATCGAGATAGTCGACACTCTGCTCATCCCCTTCACGCTCCTGGTCAACCGCCACGTTGCCATTGGCAACAGCTCGGCGGCGCAGTACGGCCGGGCGATCCAGCTGGTGATAGTCTGTCTTGCCGTCCAGTGTCCTTGTGTTGTCCACCACTTTGGTCGGTTTCTCGCGATCACCGCCCAAACCGGTGGCGACCACAGTCACCTTCAGCTCATCGGTCATTTCGGGGTCGATCACGGTGCCGACAACCACGGTCGCGGCGTCAGAGGCAAATTCGCGGACAATGTCGCCCACTTCGGAAAATTCGCCCAGGTTGAGGTCCATACCTGCAGTAATGTTAACCAGGATACCCTTGGCGCCCTGCAGGTTGATGTCTTCCAGCAGCGGGCTGCGAACGGCGGCTTCGGCGGCTTCGCGGGCGCGGTTTTCTCCGGTGGCCCGGGCCGTGCCCATCATGGCCATGCCCATTTCCGACATGACGGTTTTCACGTCGGCAAAGTCGACGTTGATCATACCGTTGCGGGTGATCAGGTCGGCAATGCCCTGAACGGCGCCCAGCAACACGTCGTTAGCGGCTGCAAAAGCATCGAGAAGACTAGTCTTCTTGCCCATAACAGCAAGCAGTTTTTCGTTAGGAATCGTAATCAGCGAGTCGACGCTGTCTTCCAGGTCTTTCAGGCCCGCCTCGGCCACGGTCATGCGCTTGCCGCCCTCGAAGGTAAACGGCTTGGTCACGACGGCAACGGTAAGGATACCCAGTTCACGGGCCACTTCCGCCACAATCGGCGCGGCGCCCGTCCCGGTACCGCCACCCATACCGGCGGTAATAAAGACCATATCAGCGCCCTGCAGCGCTTCGGCGATACGGTCGCGGTCTTCCAGAGCCGACTGGCGCCCCACTTCGGGGTTGGCACCGGCACCCAGGCCCTTGGTGATGTTGCCTCCAAGTTGAATGACCTGCTTGGCGCCCATATCGGCGAGCGCCTGGGCATCGGTATTGGCGCAGATAAAATCCACACCCTCGATGTCGCTGGTCAGCATGTGACGTACGGCGTTGCCGCCACCACCACCGACACCAATGACTTTTATAACCGCGTTTTGCTGAACATTATCGACAAGTTCGAACATTTCCCCTACTCCTTCGTTTTCGTTCCGGCCTTCGCTGACCGGTATTTTTCGAGAGACCTTCGTTTGTGTTGGCCGGCGTTACCGGCCCGGCCACGGGTGACCGGTTCTCAGAAATTCCCTGTGAACCAGTTCTTCATGCGCTCAAACAGCGAGGGGGCATCCTCCTGCTTGAGCACGGGTCCCTTACCCAGGTCCATCTGGCGGAACCCGTGTATCAACAACCCAACCCCCGTGGCATAGATCGGGTTATTGACTACATCGGTCATACCGGACACGGCCTGCGGCGAGGCCAGCCGTACCGGCATGTGAAATATTTCCTCGGCCAGCTCCACCACGCCTTCCATGGTGGATGAGCCGCCGGTGATCACGATGCCGGCGGGGATCATCTCTTCGAAACCGGAGCGGCGCAGTTCGGCCTGAACCAGCGTGAAAAGTTCCTCGTAGCGCGGCTCGACCACTTCGGCCAACGCCTGGCGCGAGAGATCCCGCGGCGCCCGCTCGCCGACGCTGGGAACCTTGATGGTCTCGTCGGCACCGGCCAGTTGCGTCAGCGCGCAGGCATACTTGATCTTGATTTCCTCAGCGTTCTGCGTCGGCGTGCGCAGGGCCATGGCGATGTCATTGGTCACCTGGTCGCC
Source organism: Marinobacter bohaiensis (assembly GCF_003258515.1). Taxonomy (NCBI): domain Bacteria; kingdom Pseudomonadati; phylum Pseudomonadota; class Gammaproteobacteria; order Pseudomonadales; family Marinobacteraceae; genus Marinobacter; species Marinobacter bohaiensis. Next base: position 29,708 of record NZ_QGEH01000003.1, on the reverse strand, counting down.
GGCGATGGGGATCACGGCGGTGTGACGGATGGCCCCACCGGTGAAGACCGCGATATCGGTCGTCCCGCCACCGATGTCGACCACGCATACGCCCAGTTCCTTCTCGTCCTCGACCAACACGGCATGGCTGGACGCCAGTTGCTCCAGGATCACGTCGTCCACATCCAGACCGCAGCGTCGCACGCACTTCTCGATGTTCTGGGCGGCGTTCACGGCGCAGGTCACCAGGTGAACCTTGGCCTCCAGACGGACACCCGACATACCCAGGGGTTCCTTGATGCCCTCCTGGTTATCGATGACGAACTCCTGGGGCAGAATGTGCAGCACCTTCTGGTCGGCTGGAATCGCCACCGCCTGGGCCGCGTCGATCACCCGGTCGATATCCGCCTGGGTCACTTCCCGGTCGCGGATCGCCACGATGCCGTGGGAGTTGAGACTGCGGATGTGACTGCCGGCAATACCCGCGTAAACGGAATGGATACGGCATCCGGCCATCAGCTCGGCTTCCTCGACGGCCCGCTGGATGGCGTTGACGGTGGTTTCGATGTTGACCACCACACCCCGCTTGAGACCGCGGGACGGGTGCGAACCGATGCCCACGATTTCGATCGTGCCGTCCAGTTTGCGCTTGCCGACAATGGCCACCACTTTCGAGGTGCCAATATCCAGGCCGACAATCATGTTTTCCGTTTCAACCCCTGACATGTGCTTCACTCACCGGATGAATGGTCTATGAATTTTTCTCAGGCGCTTTCTCAAGCGTCTTCCAGCGCACCGCCACGCCATTGGTGTAGCGCGCGTCGATACGTTCCACCTGGTCAGCCCGGCTGACCAGCTTCTTCTCGTATACCGTCAGGAACCGTTCGAACCGGTTCTCGACGTGGTCCCGCCCGAGCGCGACCTCGATGCCGTTGCTCATGTGCAGTGTCCAGGCGCCGCGTTTTTCCAGCGTCAGCCCGGCAAAGCCGATCTTGCGCTCATGCAGCATCTTCGCCATTTGCCGCGCCCGGGCCATGACTTCGTCGATGCGGTCATCCGGCCCGGCCAGATGCGGCAGTGCGCCTGCCACCTCCGGGTTGGCCGGTTCAAAGACGTGCCCCGAATGCCCGATGATCTCGTCATCGTTCCAGTAGGCCAGCGGCTTTTCCTCGCGGATGTCGACGGCCAACTGGTCCGGCCAGACCCGCCGTACGGCGGCCGAATCAACCCAGGGCTCACGCTCCACGGTCCGCTTGACGTCTTCCAGATCCGTGGCAAAAAAGCTGCGTCCGATCAATCCTTTGAGATCAGCCCGCAGGCGGGTCTTGTCCAGACCCTGAAAATCCCCTTCCACCTGAATGTCGACGATCTGGCGGTCCATGGCATTCAGCGCGGCGCCGGTAGCCCAGGGCACCAGCCCCGCCAGCACCAGCACCATCGCACCCAGTGACAACTGAACCCAGGGCAGCACCCGCAGCCATTCCCAGAGCAGCGCCAGCGGATTGAACCGCTCGCGTTCCGGCTCCAGGGATGACGCTCCCCGCCGCCGGGGCGGCTCTGGGGGCTGGCGCATGCGCAGGTTCAGTCGGTCATGCATCGGCGTCCTCCAGCGTGTCCGACAGGATGCGGACCACCAGCTCCTCGAAACTGAAGCCGGCAGCGCGGGCCGCCATCGGCACCAGACTGTGGTCCGTCATTCCGGGCACCGTGTTGACTTCCAGCACCCAGAATTCACCGTCATCGTCCTGCATGACATCGACCCGGCCCCAGGTCTGGCAATCCAGCACCCGGAACGCGTCCAGCGCCAGATGCTGCAGGCGCAGCTCGTCATCCGGCGCCAGGCCGCAAGGCACCCGGTACTGGGTGTCGTTGCTCAGGTACTTGGCGTCGTAGTCATAGAACACGTGATCGGTGCTCAGACCGATCGCCGGCAGCGCCCGTCCCTGCAGGACGCTCACCGTAAACTCCGGGCCCTCGACCCATTCCTCCACCAGCACCAGCGGGTCGTGCTCGCTGGCCACACGGTAGGCCTCGATCAACTCGTCCCGGCTGGTCACCTTGCGAATACCGATGCTGGAGCCTTCACGCGAGGGCTTGACGCTCAACGGCAGGCGCAGCGACCGCAGCAGGTCATCGGCCTCCCGCTCGCCGGCCATGGCGCGGAAGCGGGGCGTCTTCAATCCGCACCCTTCCAGCACGTACTTGGTACGCAGCTTGTCCATCGCCAGCGCCGAGGCCATCACGCCGCTGCCGGTATAGGGAACGCCCGCCTCCGACAGGATGGCCTGGATCGTCCCGTCCTCGCCGCCGCGACCGTGCAGGGCGATGAACACCCGGTCGTAATCCCCCGGGCGCACCACATCGAGCAGGCTGCCCTGGACGTCGACGCCATAGGCATCCACGCCGGCCGCGATCAGCGCATTGAGCACCGCCTCTCCGCTCTTCAGGGATACCGCCCGTTCCGCCGAATCGCCGCCCATCAGCACCGCCACTCGGCCCAGCGCCTTGAGCAGGTCCGGATCGGCCTGGTAGTTGGTGACGGCGTTCATGCGCCACCTCCGCCAACGAAGCCGGATTTGGACAGGCGTGCAGCCAGCCCGCCGATATCACCAGCACCCTGGGTAAACAGGACATCGCCGTCCTTGAGCGTGCGTGACAGTAACCGGTTGATGTCGTCGTCTTTTTCCACGAACACCGGTTCTACATTGCCCCGCTGGCGGATGCTGCGGCACAGGCTGCGGCCATCCGCGCCCGGAATGGCGGGTTCCCCGGCGGCATAGACGTCCATCAGCAGCAGCGCGTCCACGTCGGACAGCACCTTGACGAAATCCTCGTAGAGATCCCGGGTACGGCTATAGCGATGCGGTTGATACAGCATGACCAGCCGCCGGTCCGGCCAGGCCTCGCGAGCGGCACGGATGATCGCGCCGACTTCCGTGGGGTGGTGGCCGTAATCGTCCACCAGCGTCACTGAGCCGTCGGCGATCGGGTAGTCGCCGTACACCTGGAAACGGCGTCCGACACCGGCAAAGCCCGCCAGCCCGGCAGTAATGGCCGAGTCGTCGACTCCTTCGTCACTGGCGACCGCAATCGCTGCCAGCGCGTTCAGCACGTTGTGCCGGCCGGGCATGCGCAGCGACACCTTGAGGTCGGACCGGCCACCCGGGCGCTTGACCAGGAAGTGGGTGCGCAAACCGTCGGACTGGATGTCCACCGCCCGGTAGTCGGCGCTCTCGTCGTCGATCCCGTAAGTGATGATGGCCCGTGAGATGCGCGGGGTAATTTCGCGCACGTAGGCATCGTCACTGCACATCACCGCCACGCCGTAGAACGGCAGGTTGTGGAGGAAGTCGACGAAGGTCTGCTTCAGCTTCTCCAGGTCGTTGCCGTAGGTGTGCATGTGGTCGGCTTCGATGTTGGTGACCACGGAAATCACCGGCGTCAGGTGCAGGAACGAGGCATCGCTCTCGTCCGCTTCCGCCACCAGGTAACGCGACCCGCCCAATTGGGCATTGGTGCCGGCGCTGTTGAGCTTGCCGCCAATAACGAAAGTCGGGTCCAGACCGCCCTCGCCCAGGATCGAGGCGATCAGGCTGGTCGTCGTGGTCTTGCCGTGGGTGCCGGCAACCGCAATGCCGTGGCGATAGCGCATGATTTCCGCCAGCATCTCGGCACGGGGCACGATCGGTACCCGACGCTCCCGCGCCGCGGCCACTTCCGGGTTGTCCGACTGAACGGCGGTGGACACCACCACCACGTCGGCGTCGGCACTGTTCTGCGCCTCGTGGCCGATGAAGATCTGCACCCCGAGGCCTTTCAGGCGCTCAGTGACAGCGCCGGCCTTGAGGTCCGAGCCGGAAACCTCGTAACCCTGGTTATGCAGGACTTCGGCAATGCCACACATACCGGCGCCACCGATGCCCACGAAGTGGATCCGGCGGATACGGCGCATCTCAGGCACCTGATAAACCAGCGGCGGATTGGTCGATTCAGCCATGGGCCGCCTCCAGACAATAGTTCACAACTCGCTCCGTAGCGTCGGCGCGGGCCAGGGACCGCGCGGCTTCCGCCAATGCCACAACCTGGTTGCGGTCATCGAGCAGGCCGCTCAGCGTTTCGGCCAGCACCTCGTCAGTCAGTTTGTCCTGCGGGATCAGCATCGCGGCTCCCGCCTGTACCATCTGCTGGCCGTTCAGCGTCTGGTGATCGTCAACGGCGTGGGGGAACGGCACCAGGATAGCGCCCAGCCCCACCGCGCAAAGTTCCGCGATGGTCAGAGCTCCGGCGCGGCACAGCACCACGTCTGCCCATCTGTAGGCTTCGGCCATATCCTGGATAAACGGCTCCAGGCTGGCCTCGACACCCGCCTCCCGATAGCAGGCTTCGGTGTCTTCGAGATTGCGCGTGCCGCACTGGTGACGCACGGTCATCCGATCCGCCCCCAACTGAGCCAGCACGCGCGGCACGGTTTCGTTGATGGCCCGAGCGCCAAGGCTGCCGCCGAGCACCAGCAGACGTAGCGGCCCCTGCCGGCCGTTAAAGCGTGGCCCGGGGGCTTCCATCGTCGCCAGATCGCCACGCACTGGGTTGCCGGTGTAGCGGGTCACCACGTCCTGTCCAAAGCTACCGGGAAAGGCCTCCATGACCGTCTTGGCAAAACGCGCCAGAATACGGTTAGTCATCCCGGCAATGGCGTTCTGCTCGTGCACCAGCAGGGGGGTGCGGGTCAGCCAGGCGGCCATGCCGCCCGGACCGGTGACGAAACCACCCATGCCAATCACGCAATCGGGACGGATCCGGCGAACGATCCCCAAAGCCTGCCCCAGCGCACGCACCAGACGGAACGGCGCCGTTACCAGCGCCAGACGGCCCTTACCTCGCAGGCCGGAGACCGAAATCGTGGCCATGGGGATATCCGTCTCGCTGATCAGGCGCTCTTCCATCCCGCCTTTCGAGCCCAGCCAGAACACTTCATGCCCCTGCTCCTGCAGACGCCGGGCCGTCGCCAGCGCGGGAAACACGTGACCGCCGGTACCGCCGGCCATCACCAGGAAACGCTTAGTCGTCATAACGGGCGCCCCCCTTTCGCTTCGGTTTGCCGTCGTTCTTCTGTTCGAGGGCATCCAGCCGTTCCATTTCGATCCGTGCCAGTACTCCGATGCACACGCAGGTGGCCAGCAGGCTGCTGCCACCGTAGCTGACCAGCGGCAGGGTCAAACCCTTGGTGGGCAGCAGCCCGGTGTTGACCGCGATATTGATCGCCGCCTGCAGACCGATCAGCAGCGTCAGGCCATAACCGAAACAGGAAGCGAACGGCATTCCCGCCTGCTCCGCCTGCCGGGAAATCTTCAGCCCGACCCAGACCAGCAGACCGAACAGCGCCAGGATGGCCAGCGATCCGGCCAGACCGAATTCCTCGGCGATGATGGCGAAGATAAAATCGGTGTGGGCCTCAGGCAGGTAGAAAAGCTTCTGCACCGAATTGCCCAACCCGACGCCAAACCACTCGCCGCGCCCGAAAGCGATCAGCGACTGGGTCAGCTGGTAACCGGTATCGAACTGGTCCTGCCAGGGATCCAGGTAGGACACCACCCGTTTCAGCCGGTACGGCTGAAACACGACCAGCGCCGCGCCCACTGCCACACACACCGCAATCAGCGGCAGGAAACGACTCAGGCGCACGCCGGACAGGAAAATCATGCCCAGTGCCGCCGTCATCAGCACCACCGTGGCGCCGAAATCCGGCTCGGTCACCAGCAGCACCGACGCGATGGCCAGCACGATGACCGGCTTGAGGAACCCCAGCCAGGTGTTGACCAGCTCGTCCCGACGACGCACCACGTAGCCGGCGAGGTATGCGATCAGACAGATCTTGGCCACTTCCGATACCTGCACGTTGAACAGGCCCAGCGGAATCCAACGGGTCGACCCGTTCACCGTGCGGCCCAGCGGCGTCAGTACCAGCGCCAGGACCAGCAGGCCCACCCCCAGCAACAGCCAGCCGCTGCGCGACCACCAGCTCAGCGGCACATTGGCCACCGCGAGGCACAGCAACGCGCCCATGATCGCGTAGACGAACTGCCGGCCCAGGTAATAGAAGGCGGAGCCGGTGTTCTGGGCCGCGGTATCCATAGAGGCAGAGCCGATCATGACCACACCGATCAGCAACAGGCCGACCGCGCTAAAGATCAGTAGCGGCAAGGGCTGCAGCGACAAGCCGTTGGGACGGAGGGCCAGTGCTCGATTCATGACAGCGCCTCCACCCGTTCGATAAAGGCTGCCCCGCGCGCCTCATAGTTGCGGAACATGTCCAGGCTGGCACAAGCCGGTGACAGCAGAACCCGGTCACCCTTAAGGGCCTGGGCCGCCGCGACATCGACGGCCTCGGCCAGATCCGCCGCACGGGTCACCACGACCGCACCGTCCAGAGCCTGCTCCAGACGTTCCGCGTCCTTGCCGAAGACCACGACACCGCGGCAGCGCCTGCCGGCGGCATCCCGCAGCGGGCCGAAATCGGCGCCCTTGCCGTCGCCGCCGGCGATCAGGACCAGTTGCCCCTCGGCCGGCGCCAGACTTTCGAGTGCGGCAACGGTGGCGCCCACATTCGTGCCCTTGGAATCGTTGATGTAATCCACGCCGTTGACCGAGCGCACGAACTCACAGCGATGCGGCAGGCCGCGGAACGAACGGGCGGCCTTCAACATGGCGTCCATCGGCAGTCCGGCGCAATCGCCCAAGGCCAACGCCGCCATGACGTTGAGCAGATTGTGGCGGCCGATCAGCTTCAGCTCATCGGCGGGAATCAGGTTGTCGAAGCCGTAGGTAATCCAGAGCTGCCCCTCATCCTCACGCAAGCTGAAGGTTTCCGGATTGATCCGGTGCTCGCCATAGCAGCGGAACGTCAGATTGTCCCGGGCCATCGGCTGGCTCAGGGCGTCGTCCAGATTGATCACAGCCTTGCGGCAGCCGTTGTAGATGCGCTGCTTGGCCTGGAAATAGGCCATCTTCGTCGGGTAACGATCCATGTGATCGTCGGTGACATTGAGGATGGTCGCCGCCTCGGCGCCCAGTTCCCCGGTGGTCTCCAACTGGAAACTGGACAGTTCGAGCACGTACAGCTCGACGTCGTCCGCCAGCAAATCCAGAGCCGGTGTACCGATGTTGCCACCGACCGCCACCCGGACGCCGGCTTCCCGCGCCATCTCACCCACCAGGGTGGTGACGGTGGTCTTGCCGTTGGAGCCGGTGATGGCGACGATAGGCGCCCGGGCCGCCTCGCTGAAGAGGTCAATATCGCCCCGGATCTGGGCACCCCTTTCCCGTGCCCGGGCGATCACCGGTGTCTCGACGCTCAGGCCGGGACTGACGATCAGCTCGTTGTAGCCGGCGAAGAACTCGGGGTCGAAATCGCCACATTTCACCGTGACGTCGGGATACTGCTCGCGCAGCTCTGCCAGCCCCGGCGGCTCGACGCGGGAATCGGCCACGGCGACAGACCGCCCCTGCCCATGCAGGTAGCGCACGCAGGAGAGCCCGGTCTTACCGAGCCCGACTACCAATGTGCGACGATCTGAAGCGATAACACTCATCGATTCACCTACGCCCTAGCGTATCTTCAACGTGGCCAGCCCGATCAGGACCAGCACGACGGTCACGACCCAGAAGCGCACGATCACGCGCGGCTCGGGCCAGCCTTTCAATTCAAAGTGATGGTGCAGCGGCGCCATGCGAAAGATGCGGCGACCGGTCAGCCGGTATGACGCAACCTGCAGGATCACCGACACGGTCTCCATGACGAACACACCGCCCATGATGAACAGCACCAGTTCCTGGCGTACGATCACGGCGACCACGCCCAGCGCGGCGCCGAGGGCCAGGGCACCCACGTCTCCCATGAACACCTGTGCCGGATAGGTGTTGAACCAGAGAAACCCCAACCCGGCACCCACCAGGGACCCACAGAACACAATCAGCTCGCCACTGCCCGGCAGGTGCGGGATCAGCAAATAGGACGCGAACTCGGCGTGGCCGGACAGGTAGCAGAAAATCGCCAGCGCCGCGGCCACCATGACCGTAGGCATGATGGCCAGCCCGTCCAGGCCGTCGGTCAGGTTCACGGCATTACTGCTGCCGACGATCACGAAATAGGTCAGCAGAATGAAAGCCACCGGCCCCATCACCAGGCTTACGTTCTTGAAGAACGGCAGGAACAACGACGTCTCCTGCGGCAGTGAGGAGGAATAGAACAGGGCCACCGCGGCGCCCGCACCGATCACGGACTGCCAGAAGTACTTCCAGCGTGCCGGCAACCCGCGCGGGTTACGCTCCACCACCTTGCGATAGTCATCGACCCAGCCGATGGCGCCGAACAACAGTGTCACCAGCAGGGTGACCCAGACATAGCGGTTGGTCAGGTCCGCCCACAGCAGGGTGCTGATGGCGATCGCCACCAGGATCAGGGAGCCGCCCATGGTGGGCGTGCCGGCCTTGCTCAGATGGGTCTGGGGACCGTCATCACGAACCGCCTGACCGATCTGGTACTGCCCCAGCTTGCGAATCATGGTCGGGCCGATAATCAGCGAAATCAGCAGCGCCGTGAGCACGCCGAGAATGCCGCGCAGGGTCAGGTAACGGAAAACCGTCAGTTCATCAAAATACTGTGCCAGGAAGTCTGTCAGCCAGAGCAACATCAGCTATTCACCTTCTTTATTAATGCCCTGACCACGTTATCCATGGCAGAACTGCGAGATCCTTTAACCAGAACGGTTGCGGGTGGATGCACCTCCGTCGACAGCCACTCGGCCGCCTCGTCGTGAGTGGCAAAGACCCGGGCGGCAGGCCCGAAGCCCTTCACGTACCCGTCGACGCCGTCGCCGACCAACACCAGCTGAGCAATGCCCAGGCGGGCGGCGAGGGCGCCCACTTCCCGATGCAGCGATTCAGCGTCGGCCCCCAGCTCGGCCATCTGCCCCAGCACGGCCACCGATTCGCCATCCTGCTCGGCTACGTACTCAATGGCGGCCTTCATGGAGGTGGGATTGGCGTTATAACTGTCATCCACCAGATTGACGCCGGACTGTAACGCAATCTTCTCCAGACGACCTTTAACGGGTTTTAATTCAGTCAGGCCGCGATAGATGGCCTCATCGGACACGCCCATCTCCCGGGTCGCGGCAATGGCCATCATGGCGTTAACCAGGTTGTGCTCTCCGGGCAGGTTCAGGCGCACCGGGCAAAGCCAGCCATCCGCCCCCACCACGTCGAACACCACCGCGCCATCTTCAGCACGAACATTACGATAGTGATAGTCGACGCCATTTTCCCCGGACTTGCCGACCGCCAGCACGCGACGCTCGCCCGCCCGGGCCCGCCATGTAGCGCAGGCCGGATCATCGGCATTGAGGATCACCGCGCCATCGAACGGGACGCCGTCGATGATTTCGCCCTTGGCCTGGACGATGTTCTGGTAACTGCCGAAGCCTTCCAGGTGTGCCTCACCGGCGTTAGTGATGATGGCCACGTCCGGCCGCGCAAGATTCACCGTGTAGGCAATCTCGTTCAGTCCGCTGGCGCCCAGCTCGATCACGGCGTAACGGTGTTGCGGGGCGAGCCGGAACAGGGTCATCGGAACGCCGATGTGATTGTTCAGGTTGCCCTGGGTCGCCAGTGTTTCACCGGCCTGCCGCAGGATCGCCGCCAGCATTTCCTTGACGGTGGTCTTGCCACTGCTGCCGGTCACCGACACACAGCGAACCGGGCTCGCCAGACGGTTCCCCAAGGCCAGCTTCCCGAGGGCCTGGACCGTGTCGTCCACACACAGCTGCGGAGCCTTGATGCCTTCCTGCAGGGAGTCGACAACCACACCGACAGCACCGGCGTCGATGGCCTGCTGCAGGTACTGGTGCCCGTCAAACCGGTCGCCGCGCAGGGCCACGAACAGGTCGCCTGGTTGCAGGGTCCGGGTATCGGTCGACACGCCGCGATACTCCACCGCCGAGGCCATGGGATTGGCTCCGATCATTTCAGCGGCATCCCGCAGGGTGAAAGCGTGCATCATGGCTGCGCCTCCCGGTCGACCAACGCCTGGCGAACCACGCCGGCGTCGCTGAAATCGAACCGCTCTCCCTGGATTTCCTGATAGGTTTCGTGCCCTTTGCCGGCCACCAGGATCACGTCACCGGGTTGCGCCTCGAAGACGGCCTGCCGGATGGCTTGCTCCCGATCATGCGCGATGGCCACACGCTCCGCCTCGCGGAAACCGGCCACGATGTCCCGCACAATGTGTTCGGGCGCTTCGCTGCGCGGGTTGTCGTCGGTCACAATCACCTGATCGGCAAACCGCTCCGCTTCGACCGCCATCTCCGGCCGCTTGCCGGCATCGCGATCGCCGCCGCATCCGAACACGCACCACAGCTGCCCCTCGACGTGGGGTTTGATGGCTTCCAGCGCGTTGTGCAGGGCGTCCGGCGTGTGGGCGTAGTCCACCACAACGCGCACGCCACCGGCTCCGGCAAAACTTTCCAGCCGCCCCGGGGGTGGCACCAGCCGCTGCACGGCCCGCTCAATGTCGTCCGGCGAAACGCCCAGCTGCAGAGCCGTTGCCACGGCCGCCAGCAGGTTGCTCACGTTAAACGTGCCCATCAATGGCGCCTGCAGGGTCAAGGCGCCCCACTTGCCGTCTACCGAGGCTTCGAAGCCATCGACATGGGCCTTCAAGGCTTTCAGCCAGAGCTCCGTCTGGGACTCGTGAAGGCTGTAGCGAATCAGATCCGCCTCGCCGGTCAGCTGCTCGTAGAGCTGACGGCCGAACGGGTCGTCGAAATTAAGCACGGCGAATTCAAGGCCGTCGCGACGGAACAGCAGGCTCTTGGCCTCGGCGTAGGCATCCATGCTGCCGTGATAGTCCAGGTGATCCCGGGTCAGGTTGGTCAGCACGCCACCGCGGATGTGAAGGTCGTCGATCCGCCCCTGATCCAGCGCGTGGGAGGAAACCTCCATCGCCACCGCTTTGCCACCCGATACGCGAATCCGGCGCAGGGCCTGATTGATGCGCACAACGTCCGGCGTGGTGTGGGTCGCTTCGGTCATCTGCCCGCCGATGCCATAGCCCAGCGTGCCAATCACCCCGCACTGGTGTCCGGCGGCACTGAGCAACTGGCTGATGTAATGGGTCACGGACGTCTTGCCATTGGTGCCGGTCACGCCGATGACATCCATCTCCTGCGACGGCGAGCCATAGAAGCGATCAGCGATGACACCCAGTTGCTGGCGCAGGTCCGCCACCGGCACGACCAGGATACCGGCGCGCTCATAGCACAAACGGGGCTCATCCACCTCCAGAAGGACCGCGACCGCTCCCGCTTCGGTGGCCTGATCCAGATAATGGTCAGCCGGCGTGCGAGCGCCGCGCAGGGCAGCAAAGGCATCACCGGAGCGTACTTCACGGCTGTCCGCCGTCAGCCCGTGCACCGTAACGTCGAATACGGAAGGCACATCGGCGATATCGGCAAGAAGGGATTGGAGAGATGTCATACACATGGCTTACCCCCGGCCTCCGGCCTGGCTATCGGGCTTGGATGCCAGTGACTTGTCATCGAGCTCCGGGCGCACGTTCAACAAGCGCAGCGCGTCACCCATGACCCGCGAGAAGACTGGTGCCGCAACTTCCCCTCCATAATACTCCCCGCCTTTGGGCGCATCGACGGCTACAACGCAGACGATACGGGGATTCTCCACCGGAGCGATGCCGGCAAAGATGGCCTTATACTCACTGTCTTCGTAACCGTTCGCGCCAACCAGGTGGACAGTACCGGTCTTGCCACCAGCCTCATAGAAACCGACACCGGCTCGCTTGCCCGTCCCCTCTTCAATCACCGCCTGGAGCATCTGGCGCACCTCGCCGGTTACCTTTTCGGAAATGATCCGCTGGCCCTGAGGCGGCTCATCGCGTTTCATCAGGCTCAACGGGTAGCGGACGCCACCGTTCGCCAGCACCATGTAGGCCTCGGCCAATTGCAGGGCGTTGACGCTCAGGCCGTAGCCGTAGGACAGGGCCGCCACTTCCACCGGCCGCCAGCGCGGCGGGGACGGCAGCACACCGACGGCCTCACCCGGGAAGCCAATCCCGGTGGCCTGACCCAGTCCGACGCTGAAGAACATGTCACGGATGGCATTGCCACCCAGTTTGGCCGCAACCTTGCTGATGCCGACGTTGCTGGACTTGGCGATGATGCCCTTGAGATCCAGCACGCCGTGGTTGCCGGTGTCGCGAATTGTGAACCGCCCAAAACGCAGATAACCCGGATTGGTATCGATCCGGGTTTCCGTAGTGACCACACCCGCCTGCAATGCGGCGGCAGCGGTTATGGGCTTTATGGTCGACCCGGGTTCGAACAAATCCGTAATAGCTTTGTTTCTCAGGTTTTTCGGATCCAGTTGGCTCCGGTCGTTGGGGTTATAGGACCCCTGGTTGACCATCGCCAGCACCTCGCCGGTGCCGGCATCAAGCATCACCAGCGTGCCTCCCCTGGCGTGGTGGGCCTGGACGACCGCTTTCAACTCTCGATAGGCCAGGTACTGAAGCCGCAAATCCAGGCTCAACTCGAGGTTCTGGCCGGGCCGGGCATCTTTGACCAGACTCAGGTCCTTGATGATGTGGCCACGCCGGTCCTTGAGCACCCGCTTGCTGCCGCGCTCGCCGCTGAGGTAGTCGTTGTAGGCCAGCTCAATGCCTTCCTGCCCCTGCTCATCGATATTGGTAAAGCCCACAACGTGAGCGGTCACTTCTCCGGCGGGGTAGTAACGACGGTACTCACGACGACTGTAGATGCCGGCAATATCCAGCCCCATGACCTGGCGCGCCAGGGCCGGCTGAACCTTGCGACGGACATAGATGAACTCACGACCGGCATAGCGCTTCAGACGTGAACGCAGACGACCCTCACTGATACCGAGCATCCGCGCCAGGGGTGTCAGGCGGGGATCGTCGGCATCCATCTCACTGGGATTGGCCCAAAGAGTCTGAACCGGCGTGCTAACCGCCAGCGGTTCGCCGTGGCGGTCGGTGATCATGCCGCGATGAGCGTCGATGGTTTCGCTGCGCACAGTCCGGACATCGCCCTGCTTGCGCAGGAAGTCCTGATCCACCACGTGGAGTTCGACGAGACGACCAGCCAACACCGCCATGACGACGAGAAAAACACCAAGCACAGACGCATGACGCCACGCCGAAAGCTTTGCCTTCAGCGTGGCCGTCACACCTTGTGTCGGTTTCTTCTCGGACACGGGTTATCCTGCTTCCGTCAGATTCAAGATTCGGGACTGCCTGGCACCAGGACGATATCCCGCTTGCCAGGCACCACCATGTTCATCCCCTGCGACGCCCGCGCCTCAACACGGCTGTGTGCGCTCAGGGCGCTCTGTTCCAGCAGCAGCTGGCTCCACTCTCGCTGGTAGCCGTCGCGCTGGGCCTGCAACTGCGCCAGATCGTTGAACAGCACCCGGTTTTCGTGAGCGCTGTAGACCACACCGACCGCCGATACGACCAGCGCGGTCGCCAGGCCGGCCGATACCAGCACGTGCCGCTGCCAGAGGCCGGCAAAGATACGGCGCGACAGCCGCAGCGCGGTGGTCACCCCAACCTTCACGGTATCCGGGCGCAGCTTGCTGCGTGTCTGAACTTCGGGGCGCTCGATGGTTACGGCGGCCATATCTATCCCTCACTCTTTGCGGGTCGACGCTCGATAATCCGCATCACGGCGCTGCGTGCGCGAACGTTGTCGGCCACTTCGTCTGTCTCCGCCTTGCGGGCCTTCCCCACCAGCCGGAAATCCGATTCGGTCTGGTCCGCCTTGACCGGCAGACCTCTTGGCAGCTGGGGCCCTCGGGCCAGATCACGCATAAAGCGTTTGACCATGCGATCCTCCAGCGAATGGAAACTGATCACCACCAGGCGACCGCCGGGTTCAAGACAGTCGACCGCCGCCTGCAGCCCGGTTTCCAGGTCTTCCAGTTCCCGGTTGATAAAGATCCGGATCGCCTGGAAGGTCCGGGTCGCCGGGTGCTTGTGCTTTTCCTTGCGGGGAACCGCCGCGGATACCAGCTCCGCCAGCTCCCGGGTCGTGCTCAAGGGGGTTTCCGCGCGCTGCTCGACGACGGCCCGGGCAATACGACGGGAGAAGCGCTCCTCGCCGTACTGGAAAATCACATCCGCGATCTCGGCTTCCGGCGCCGAATTCAGCCACTCGGCAGCGCTTGGCGCCTGCTCGGGATTCATCCGCATATCCAGCGGACCCTGGCGCATGAAACTGAAACCTCGCCCGGCGTCGTCCAACTGCGGCGACGACACCCCCAAATCCATCAGCATGCCGCTGATACCGTTCCAGCCGGCGTCTTCCAGGAAACGCGGGAGTTCGGCAAATGAGCCGTGACCAATACGAAACCGGGAGTCAGCGCTCGCTAACTCCCGACCAACCGTAATGGCCTCCGGATCCTTGTCGATGCCCAAAAGCTCACCGTCCCCGGACAGGCGTTCGAGAATCAGACGACTGTGGCCACCGCGACCGAACGTCCCGTCCACGTAGCGCCCGTCCGGTCGAACGACCAGACCATCCACCGCTTCATCCAACAGCACCGACAGGTGTGCCGGGGCTGCCCCCTTACGCGTCGTCATAGCGAGAGGGACTCCATCTCGGGCGGCATGTCTTCATCGTCATCACCCTCATCCAGCCAGGCGAACCAACGCTCCTCACTCCAGAGCTCCAGCTTCTTGCCCTGGCCGACGAGCATCAGCTTCTTTTCCAGTCGCGCGTAACTACGCAGCGTCGGCGGCACCAACACGCGGCCAGAACCGTCAAGTTCCAGCGGCGTAGCATGCCCCAGCATCTTGCGCTGCAGGCGGCGCGCCGCCTTGTTCATGTTCGGTAATGCTTCAATCTGCGGCCGGATCTCTTCCCACTGCGGTTCCGGATAGACCAGCAGGCAGCGCTCTTCGTCGGCATTGGCGGTAAGCACAATGCGGCCACCGCAAGCCTCGGCGAGGTCCTCGCGTACACGGGTCGGGATCGCTATGCGCCCCTTTGCGTCCATGTTGATGGCGTGACTGCCGAGAAAGTTGCTCATAGTCGCTGCCGTTTAACGGCCCATTCACGGCACGCTGGCCGCCTAGTTCAGGTTGAGACAGGGCGATTTTCCCACTCTCGACCTCCGAAAACCACAAAAAACCACTTCTATCCACTTTTTCCCACTTCTGCACACTATAGAAACACGAAAAATACAATGCAAGCGCCGCCAATAGCGGCTTGCCGCAAAAACTTTCAGGTATGACAATGAGTTAGGGACAATAAAACAGACTGGTTCGCAAAGTGACGAGAAGAACCTCTGCAAAATCAATCAGCTGAAGAACAAAGCGGACAAAGAACCTTAGAGGTAAGAATTTTTCGCTATATGCCTGAGAAAGGACTGGTGCCTGCACACCAGAGACGAGGAAGGGAAAAAATGAGCTCGCCTGTAAGCCGGGTTCTGTCGGGGACAGTCATTCGTCTAGGGCCTGCGTCACCACAGGCCTCAAGCAACCTACCCGAGTCCAGCGCGGGCCACGCCATTGGACTCCTATTTGGTCTTGCTCCAGGTGGGGTTTACCATCGCCATGCACTGTTGCCAGGCATGCGGTGCGCTCTTACCGCACCTTTTCAACCTTACCGGCACCCGAGGGTGCTTAGGCGGTTTCCTTTCTGCTGCACTTTCCGTCGACTCGCGCCGCCCAGGCGTTACCTGGCACCTCGCCCTATGGAGCCCGGACTTTCCTCCCCCCTGGGTCGAAACCCAGAGCGGCGACTGTCCGGCGAGCTCAGGCGAGACAATACTGCGCTTGCCGCAGCGGCGCAAGCACAATCGCGCCACTCCGGCGCTGCCGGCTACTTGAGCTCCAGTGCGCGCTGATAAAGAGCGTTGCGAGCCTCACCGGTAATCTCGGCTGCCAGGCGCGCCGCCACCTTGACCGGCACCTCTTTAAGCAGCGTAGCCAGCAACCGATCGGTATCGACGGCCCGCGCCTCACTGTCCGACTGTTCGGGCGCGCCGGCAAGCATCACCACATACTCGCCCTTTTCCGCGTAGTCATCCTGCGCCAGTTGCTCGACCACCTGCCCGACCGAACCACTGTAATAGGTCTCGAACGCCTTGGTCAGTTCCCGGGCCAGCACCAGCGGGCGCTCGCCCCCCATCACATCCACCAGAGTATCGACCGTTTCCCGGATGCGGTGGGGCGCCTCGTAGAACACCATGGTCCGGGGTTCCGACCGCAAGGCCATCAGTGCGTCGTGGCGGGCCTTGCGCTTGGTGGGCAAAAATCCCTCAAAGGTGAAGCGATCGGTGGGCAGGCCGGCAGCGCTCAGGGCCGTTACAATCGCACAGGGCCCGGGCATCGGCACCACTGGCAATCCGGCCTCGCGAGCTGCCCGCACAAGAATGAACCCCGGGTCTGAAATCAGTGGCGTGCCCGCATCGGAGACCAGCGCAATGGATTCGCCGCCGGCAAGGCGCTCCAGAACCTGTTCGTGCTTGTGGCGCTCGTTGTGTTCGTGCAGGGCCAGCAGCGGCTTGTGCAGGCCCAGAGCCTGCAGCAGGCGCTGGGTGTGGCGCGTGTCTTCCGCCGCGATGCAGTCCACACGGTCGAGCACCTCTATCGCGCGCTGACTGATGTCACCGAGATTGCCGATCGGCGTAGCGACGATATAGAGGGTCCCGGCGTCGGGAGAACGACTAGCTGGCATGGAAACGATCCTGGGAGATGATGCAGATACCCCGGGATGAAAGTAACGTCATGAGAAATCCGGGGCGAACTGGTAAACTCGCTGCTTGGTAATTTCCGGCATGATGCCCCGATTCCGCCAGCGCCACAACCGCCGGCTCGACAAGGGCCCGTCCGCCGACGCGGAGATGCCCAAATCCATGGCCATACTGTGAGCATTGCATGACGATGAGATTTCGATTTCGCATTCGCCCTGCGTTTTTCCTGGCACTGATTGTCCTGACTGCCGGTTGTAGCCCGATGGGGATCCAACCGAACGAGGCGGATACGCCGCAGGGAGCGCTGGCCATTGCCGAAGCCTCCGGCTACAGCGACACGGCACTGCGCGGCCTGCTCAGCACCGCGTCACGCTACCAGCAGGCGGGACGCCATGACGACGCCCGGGTCATCCTTCGCAGCGACGCCTTTGCCGACGCCCAGGGCGCGACCCTGGACCAGTTCCGGCTGCTGGCCATGAACAGCATCGTCGCCCTGGACGATCGGACCTGGGCCGCCAGTTTCACCCGCGACCTGCCGGTGGAACAGTTCTCCAGCTACCCGGCGGATCGTCAGCAAAGCGCCGTTGACCTGCAGGTGCAGACCTTCACCATCGCCGGACGCTACCTGCCGGCGGCGCAAAGCCTGATTGCATCCGCTCCACTGCGTCCGGACGCGGGCAGCCTGGCGGACAACGACCGCATCTGGCAACTGCTTAAACGGGCGTCAACCAGTCGCCTGGACCGGGAAGCACGAACCGCCATCGGCTACGAACAACAGGGCTGGCTGGAACTGGCACTGTCGCTGCGCGAGCCGGGCATCACCCTGGAAGCCCAAGGCAAGAGCATTCGCCAGTGGCAATCAAACTGGGCAGATCACCCGGCAGCACAACCACTGCCCAGCGAACTGCAATTGATTACCAACCTGTCGGGAGAACGTCCGGGCTATATCGCACTCGCCCTGCCGCTGACCGGGCCGCTGGCCGAAGCCGGTCAGGCCATTCGCGATGGTTTTTTCGCCGCCTACTATGAGGACGACCAGTCGGACGCGGACACCCAGACGCGCGTCCGCGTCTTCGATACCCACGCCGCCGACTTCCCCGCCATCTACGACCAGATCGATGGCACCCGGCCGGACCTGGTGGTCGGCCCGCTGGACAAGTCAGCCCTCAACACCCTGACCAACCGGACGTCACTGCCCACCCCGGTGCTGGCCCTCAATTACCTGGAAGACGGTCAGGATCATCCGGCCCAGCTGTTCCAGTACGGCCTGTCCGCCGAAGACGAAGCACGCCAGATTGCCGACCGCCTGATGGCCGACGATCGCCCCCAGGCCGTTGCCCTGATCCCCTGGGGAGACTGGGGTGACCGTGTGGAAAGCGCACTGGTCAAACGCATGAACGAGAACGGCGGCAAGATTCTGGACATTGTCCGTTACGATCGGGAAGAGGACCTGCGCAAGACCGTCGCTGATCTGTTCGATATCAACAGCAGCCGCCAGCGGGCGATCAACATCGAACACACCATCGCACTGAACGTGGAATTTGAACCGCGCCGGCGGCAGGACATCGACGCCGTCGTTCTGGTCGCCTCGCCCACCATCGGCCGCCAGTTCAACCCGCTGTTTGCGTTCTATTTCGGTGGCGACCTGCCGGTGTACGCGCCGTCCACGATCTACACCGGAACGCCGGACGCCTCCCGCGATGGCGACCTGGAGCGGGTGCGCTTCACCGATATCCCGTGGATGCTCAATCCGGACTCCGCGCGCCGCCAGCGCACCTCGGCCGCCCTGCCGAACGCAACCCAGCGCTATGGCCGTTTGTTCGCCATGGGAATGGATGCCTATGCCCTGTCCTCCAAACTGCAGCTGCTGTCGCAAGTCGAGGGCAGCGACATCGAAGGCCTGACCGGCACGCTGAGCATGACGCCCGAAGGCATCGTCCGACGCCAGCAACAGTGGGCCATCTTCCAGCAGGGGGTGCCGACGAGACTGGAGACGCCAACCGATCCATCGGAAGACACCCCGATTGATCCGCAGGACACCCTGCAGCCAACGGACCGGTAAAATCATGAGCCAGACCAGGGACGGTCGGCGGAGACAGGGCCAGGAAGCCGAAGAGGCGGCGGCCCGGTATCTGACGCGTAAAGGATTGAAGGTCGTCACGCGCAACTTTCATTGCCGTGGCGGCGAACTCGATATTGTGGCGTGGGACGCAGAAACCTTGGTTTTCGTCGAGGTTCGCTTCCGCGGTAACGGCAGCTTCGAGAACCCGATGGAATCGGTGACGCCAAACAAGCAGCAGCGCGTGATTCGCGCCGCTTCGGTCTACCTGCAGAAACAGGGGCTGTGGCAGGCCCCCTGCCGGTTCGACGTCATCGCCATCACTCCCGGACGCTGGCGCCGCTTTCGCGCACAGTGGATTCAACATGCATTTGACGCTACCCAATGACTGAACAAAGCCCGGATTTCCTGATCAATTCCATGTTCGCCGAACACATGGAGAACGCTGCGCACACCGCCGGTGAGCTTGGCCCCGCCCTGATTGAAGTGGCGGACACACTGGTCAACTCGCTGCTCACGGACGCCAAGATCCTGATGTGCGCCAACGGCAGCGCCAACTGCCTGACGCAGTACTTCTGCACCAACCTGCTCAATCGATTCGACCAGGACCGCCCGGCGTTACCCGCGATGAATCTGGGCGCCGATGCCACCACCTTCTCGGCCATCTGCCGGGACAATCGATTCAACGAGACGTTTTCCCGCCAGGTCCGCGCCCTGGGCAAAGAGGGCGACACGCTGTTCGTGATCGTCGATGACGGCCACAAGGCCAATCTCATCCAGGCCATCCAGGCTGCTCACGACCGGGGCATGAAAGTCGTGGTACTGAGCGCGCGGGAGAAGACCGACGTCACCTCACTGCTGCACCCCGATGACCATGAGATCGCCCTGCATAACCTCAGCCCCGCGCAGGCCACCAGCGTCTTCGTCCTTGTGCTCAACGCCCTCTGCGCCCTGATCGACCACAAGATCTTCGGCGGCTGAGCATAGCGCCCGCCACGCAGGCACAAAAAAGCCGACCCGAGGGCCGGCTTTTGCTTGCGCCGTATAACAGCGTGAGGGCTACTTCACGACTTTAAGGCTCGGCTTGCCGGAAGGACGTTCGGGCTGACGCTGCCCCTCGTCCGGATCCGTGCCCGTGCCGTCCGGGTCCGGAGTGCCCGGCTCGCTGCCAAACACCATCCCTTCGCCGTTTTCCCGCGCGTAGATGGCGAGCACCGCCACCAGCGGCACGGAGACCTGCATGGGAACGCCGCCGAAGCGCGCGCTGAACTCCAGGGCACTGTTGCCAATCATCAACCCCTTGACCGCAGTCGGACTGATATTCAGAACGATTTGCCCGTTGGCCACATGCTCGGCCGGCACCTGCACGCCCTGGATGCTGGCATCCACCAGGATATAGGGAGTGCAGTTGTTGTCGAGAATCCACTCATTGAAAGCCCGCACCAGATAGGGACGGCTCGAAGTCATTCTGAATGCCTTGTCAGACATAACATCTCCCACTCAGGCTCGGATACAAGTCGATCGCTTAGCTGCGAATGTCTTCTTCCAGGTCGGACAGGCTCGCCTTGAAGCCTTCCCGCTGGAACAGGCGCTCCATGTACTTCAGCAGCGGCTTGGCCTGCTTCTCGGGCAGCTCGATTCCCAGGGCCGGCAGGCGCCACAGGATCGGTCCAATGCAGCAGTCGACGATGGTGAACTCCTCGGACAGGAAAAACGGCATTTCGCCGAACAGGGGCGCCGTTGCCAGCAGGCTTTCACGCAGTTCTTTGCGGGCCGCCTCAGATGCCTTGGCGTTGGGCTGCGCCAGGATCTGGTCCACCAGGCCACACCAGTCTTTCTGGATCCGGTGGATCATCAGGCGGCTGTTGGCCCGCGCCACCGGGTACACCGGCAGCAGCGGCGGGTGCGGGAAACGCTCGTCGAGGTACTCCATCATGATGTTCGGCTCATAGAGTACCAGGTCACGATCGACCAGGGTCGGCAACGCGTTATACGGATTCAGGTCGGAGAGTTCCTCCGGCGGATTGTCAGGATCGACGTCGACAACGTCGACCGTGACGCCTTTCTCGGCAAGTACAATACGCACCCGGTGGCTGTAATGGCTGGCCGGATCAGAAAAAAACGTCATTGATGACCGCTTGGTCACAACGCCCATAGAACTACTCCACGATTACATGAACACAGAGGTGGCAAAACGGAAAATCCAGCGGCAAGCCAACTGGCTCCCGCTGGGATCGGCGAAAACTGCCATTATACCTGATTCTTTAGTGTACGTCTTTCCAGTACTCGCGATTGAGCAGGTAGGCAAACACGAAGAAAATCGCGATAAAGATCAGAACAAACAGCCCCAGCCGCTCTCGCTCCAGTTTGACCGGGTCCCCCATGTAAGACAGGAAATTGGTCAGATCATACATGGCGGCGTCATACTCCTTGGGCGTCATCGAGCCTTCGGTGGCCCACTCGGGGCAGACCGTGTCATTGACGACGCTGCCACTGAGCGGATCGACGCTGGCGCGCCCGCCGATCTGCGGCTCCACGGCGCACAGCCCCTGCAGGTCCACCAACACATGCGGCATGCCGACGTTGGAAAACACGACGTTGTTGACCCCCAGCGGACGGGATTCATCCTTGTAAAAGCCACGCATATAGGAGTAGATCCAGTCCTCACCGCGCAGCCGCGACTCCAGCGTCAGGTCCGGCGGCGGGTTGCCGAACCAGGCCTTGGCCTGCTCCTTGTCCATACTGATCTTCATCAACTCGCCAATCTTGGCGCCGGTGAAAATCAGGTTCTCCTCGTAGAGTTCCTCGGGGATCCCCAGGTCATTGGCCACCCGCTTGTAACGGGCATACTCCATGGAATGGCATCCCATGCAGTAATTGGTAAACAGGGCCGCGCCCCTCTGCAGGGAGGATTTATTGGCATGGTCCGGCTCCATGTGGTCAAGCGGAATGCCGGCCCCACCTGCGGCCAGACTCAGGGCCGGCAGGCACATTATGAAAAAACCCGCAATCAGTTGTCTCATCAGCCTGTCACCCTTTCCGGTACCGGTTTTGTTGTTTCCATCCTTGTGTAGAACGGCATCAGGAGAAAGTAGAGAAAGTACAGGACGGTCAACAGCTGGGCCAACGCGGTCCGACCAGCAGTGGCCGGCATGATTCCGAGATAGCCGAGAATCACAAAACTGATGGCAAATACCGCCAGGGCGATCTTGCTGGGCAGGCCCTTGTAACGGATCGACCGCACTGGACTTCGGTCCAGCCAGGGCAACACGAACAGGATGGCGATGGCCGCCCCCATGACCACCACGCCCCAGAACTTCGCCGGCAAGCCGAACAGATCCACCGTGACCGCACGCAACATGGCGTAGAAAGGCGTGAAGTACCAGACCGGCGCAATGTGCTCAGGTGTCTTGAGTGCGTTGGCTGGCTCGAAGTTGGGCTTTTCGAGAAACAGGCCGCCCATTTCGGGGAAGAAGAAGACCACCACGCAGAATATAAACAGGAAAACCCCGACCCCAAGCAGGTCGTGCACGGTGTAATAGGGATGAAACGGGATACCGTCTTTGGGAATACCGTTTTCGTCCTTGTTCTTCTTGATGTCGATCCCGTCCGGGTTGTTGGAACCAACCTCATGTAAAGCCAGGATATGCAGCACCACCAGCCCAAGGAGCACGATCGGCAGGGCAATGACGTGCAAGGCAAAGAACCGGTTAAGCGTGATGCCGGAGATCAGATAGTCGCCGCGGATCCAGAGGGACAGATCCTCACCGATCACCGGGATGGCACCGAACAGGTTGACGATAACCTGCGCTCCCCAGTAGGACATCTGCCCCCAGGGCAGCAGGTAACCCATGAACGCTTCCGCCATCAATACCAGGTAGATCAGCATCCCGAAGATCCAGATCAGTTCCCGGGGCTTTTGATAGGAACCGTACATCAGCCCGCGGAACATATGCAGGTAGACTACAACGAAAAAGGCCGAGGCGCCGGTCGAGTGCAGGTATCGCAGCAACCAGCCCCACTCCACATCCCGCATGATGTATTCGACGGATGCAAACGCGCCCTCAGCGGAGGGGTTATAGCTCATCGTCAGCCAGATTCCGGTCACCAGTTGGTTAACCAGGACCAGCATCGCCAGTGACCCGAAGAAGTACCAGATGTTGAAGTTCTTGGGGGCGTAGTACTGGCCGAGATGCTTGTTATAGGCATCGATGATCGGGAGTCGTGCATCAATCCACTTTATGAGCTTCTGCATCACGCGGCCTCCGGATCCAGTCCAACGGTCAGGGTGTTGTCGGAATCATAGCGGTAAGGCGGGACTTCCAGATTCAGGGGCGCAGGCTGACTGGAATAGACCCGGCCCGCGAGGTCGTAATGGGATCCGTGGCAGGGACAAAAGAAACCGCCCAGCCAGTCATCCCCGAGATCGGCAGGCGCCACTTCCGGCCGGTAGCTCGGCACACAGCCAAGATGGGTACAGATTCCGACCAGAACGGCAATATCAGGTTTCAGCGAGCGGTAGACGCTCTCTATATAGGAAGGCTGCTGGGAAGCCTGCGTCGACTCGGGGTCCTTGACTCGATCATTCAGCTTTTCGATGCTTTCCAGCATCTCGTCGGTGCGGCGCACGATCCACACCGGTTTGCCCCGCCACTCAACCGTTACTTGCTGGCCGGGCTCTAATTTCGCAATGTTGACCGAGACCGGCGCGCCTGCGGCCTCCGCTTTTGCACTTGGGTTCCAGGATGCTACGAAAGGCACTGCTGCCCCCACGACGCCGATACCTCCCACTGCGGAGGTCGCCCCAATGAGGAATCGACGCCGGCTGCGGCTCACGTCGCCGTTATTCATTATAGTTTTCTCCCATCAGGCGATGCGAAGCTGATTTTTATAGGCCGCACATCGTATTAGACTTCACAACCCGAAAATGAGTCCGAAAAAATGGTAATGAAATAACCAAACCCTGACAAGCTGACGCCGGCGGGGCCCAAACCTTGCTACCCCCGCCGGCAAGTTTGCATCAACCCGAAGTGTAGACAAAAAAAAGCCCGGTAAAACCGGGCTTTTTCGAAAAAGCAGCGCTGGATCAACGCTTGGAGTACTGAGGACGCTTACGCGCTTTCCGCAGACCCACTTTCTTACGCTCAACACCACGCGCGTCACGGGTAACGTAGCCCGCTTTGCGAAGGGTCGGACGCAGGGATTCATCGTAATCCATCAGGGCACGAGTCAGACCGTGGCGAATGGCGCCGGCCTGGCCACTGGTGCCACCGCCTTCTACAGTGATCTTGATGTCAAAACGCTCTTCTGACTCGGTCAGAACCAGCGGCTGACGAACAATCATCTGCAGGGTTTCGCGACCAAAGAACTGCTCAATGGTGCGGTTGTTGATGGTGATGTTGCCGCTACCCGGCTTGATGAATACACGCGCCGCGGAAGTTTTGCGGCGACCAGTACCGTAATTTTGTGCTACAGACATATTCGCCTTCCGTTAGATGTCGAGTTCTTTGGGCTGCTGGGCTGCATGCGGATGCTCAGCACCGGCGTAGATTTTCAGCTTCTTGAACATGGCGCGACCCAGCGGTCCCTTCGGCAGCATGCCCTTGACGGAATGCGCGATCACCTGTTCAGGCGCCTTGTCGATCAGCTTCTCGAAGTTGATCTCACGGATACCACCCGGGAACCCGGTGTGGTGGTAATACTTTTTAGCACCGGCTTTCTTACCAGTCACACGAACCTGCTCAGCGTTGATCACAACGATGTAATCGCCCGTGTCGACGTGGGGAGTATATTCCGGCTTATGCTTGCCCCGCAGACGAAGGGCGATTTCGGTTGACAGACGACCCAGCGTCTTGCCGGCTGCGTCCACAACGTACCAGTCACGCTTTACGCTTTCTGGTTTCGCACTCAGAGTCTTCATTGATTCCGCCTTGTACGCTTAAAACGAACGTTAAAGATCACCGCAAACCAGCGCCATGCGCTATACGGAGACCTTCGACCATATTTACTTGTGGCGGTGCACCATTCGGGGCTGAGATGGATACATCGCCTTGAAAAGCCAGGGCGCGAAGTATACAGGGTCGAACCAGTGGTGCCAAGCCCCTTTTCACGCCCAATTATGCCGACCAAGTCAGTGCCAGTGGGTTCCGTAGAGGGCTTCCACGTTACGCTGGAGCTGTTCCCGGATCCGCGCCTCGGGCTCGTCCCGCAGGTCACACAGGGCCCGGAACACCCGCGGCAGCGCGATCGGTGCGTTATCACCTTTGGCGACACCTTCCGGCGGCATGTCCGGCGCGTCAGTTTCGAGCACCAGGTGGTCAAGCGGAGCGCGGGCCAGCGCACGCCGGGTTTTGGCCGCCCGGTGATAGGTAATTACCCCACCCACGCCCAGGAAACACCCCTGGCGAACCAGCGCCAGCGCCTGCTCCGGACTGCCGGAAAAGCCGTGGACCAGACTCCGGCCGCTAAACTGGCGGCGGCGCAGGCACGCGCCCACCTCGTCGTGGGTTCGCACCGAGTGGATAACCAGCGGCATGGCGCAGGCCGCAGCGATGTCAATCTGGGCCTCGAACCAGGGCAGCTGCTGTTCCAGATCCCCCCGGACGCAGTCCAACCCACATTCTCCCAGCGCGACACAGCCTTCGGGAGAGCTGGCAAGCCGCGTTTCCAGGCCCTCCAGATCGTCAGGGCCATGTTCGCCAATGAACCAGGGATGAATCCCGAGGCAGTAACGCAACGCCGGGGACTCGGACGCCACAGCCTGAACACGATCCCAGTCACGGGCCCTTACCCCGGGAATAACCAGCCCAGCCACTCCTGCAGAGCGGCACTCGGCCAGCACCGCTGCGCGCCGGCCATCAAAACAGGGGTAGTCGAAATGGCAGTGGGCATCGATCAGCATGACAGACCCCGCCCGGCTCAGTGCTCCCGGGTCTTGTTGAACTTCACGTCCGGATGGCGTTCCTGGGCCAGTTGCAGGTTAACCATCGTCGGCGCGATATAGGTTAGCCGGTCGCTGCCGTCCAGCGCCAGATTGTCGTAGGCCTTGCGCTCGAACTGATCCAGGGTTTTGGCATCTTCGCAGGTAATCCAGCGGGCGGTGGCAACGTTGATGGGCTCGTAGACGGCCTCTACCTTGTATTCGCTTTTCAGTCGCGCCACGACCACATCGAACTGCAGGACACCGACCGCACCGACGATCAGGTCGTTGTTCTTCATCGGTCGAAAAACCTGCACGGCGCCTTCCTCGGACAGCTGGATCAGTCCCTTTTGCAGCTGCTTGGCCTTGAGCGGGTCCTTGAGCTGGATACGCCGGAATAATTCCGGAGCGAAGTTGGGGATGCCAGTGAACTTCATGTTCTCGCCAGCGGTGAACGTGTCGCCTAGCTGGATCGTGCCGTGATTGTGCAGGCCGATAATATCGCCAGCATAGGCTTCGTCGGCCTGGGTCCGGTCTCCGGCCATGAACGTCAACGCGTCGGCCAGGCGCACGTCTTTACCGATACGCGAATGCCGCGCTTTCATGCCCTGGCTGTAACGGCCGGACACGATACGCAGGAAGGCAACCCGGTCCCGGTGCTGCGGGTCCATGTTCGCCTGGATTTTGAACACAAAGCCCGAGAACCCGTCTTCGGCCGGCTCGACCTGGCGCTGATCGGTCGCGCGCGGCTGCGGTGACGGCGCCCACTCGACCAGTCCATCCAGCATATGATCCACGCCAAAATTACCCAGTGCCGTACCGAAGAACACCGGCGTCAGCTCGCCCTTCAGGAAGGCCTCCAGCTCAAACTCGTGGGAAGCGCCCTTGACCAGTTCGATCTCGTCGCGCAGGTCCTGGGCGTAGGCGCCGATGGCCTCATCAAGCTCGGGGCTGTCGAGGCCGCTGATGATCCGTTTCTCCTGGATCGTATGACCCTGGCCACTCTGGTACAGGATCACCTCATCACGCAGCAGATGGTAGACGCCCTTGAAGTTCTTACCCATACCGATCGGCCAGGTGACCGGCGCGCAGGCGATCTTGAGAACGTCCTCCACCTCGTCCATCAGCTCGATCGGGTCCCGGGTATCCCGGTCCAGCTTGTTCATGAACGTGAGAATCGGGGTATCGCGCAGGCGAGTGACTTCCATCAGCTTGATGGTCCGCTCCTCGACACCCTTGGCGCTGTCGATGACCATCAGACAGGAGTCGACGGCCGTGAGCGTGCGATAGGTGTCCTCCGAGAAGTCTTCGTGACCCGGCGTATCCAGCAGGTTCACCAGCTTGTCGGAATAGGGAAACTGCATGACGGATGTCGTAACGGAAATCCCCCGCTCTTTCTCCATCTCCATCCAGTCGGACTTGGCATGCTGACCGGATTTCTTGCCCTTGACCGTCCCCGCGGTCTGTAGCGCCTGACCGAAGAGCAGGACTTTCTCGGTGATGGTGGTCTTACCGGCGTCCGGGTGCGAGATGATCGCAAACGTCCGACGCTTTTCGATTTCCGCGGGAAGCGACGTCATAGTGATAACAGCCTGAAAGTTGGAACCAATGAACTGGAAAGCCCACCATTATAAATTCTGAGGCGCGCAGACGCGAACCATCAGAGATAGCGGCTTTCATCGAGGGTGATCAGGCGTTGCGGGTGGAAGATCATCAGCCCGGTAACCACAACGCCGTTTACAAAAGCTTCCGGCAACATAATCAGAGGCAGGTAACGGAGATACTCGTGGACCAGCACGCGCCAGGAATAGACATCCGCAAGCCAGAGCAACAACACCATCAATAACCCGCTGCCGGGAAAAGCCAGCGCAGCCCCAAAAAAGCCGCAGAAAAACAGGTAGACGAAAAACAGGCGAAATCCGCGGCGGCGCTCCCAGAGCATCACTTCATAGCTCACCACAGCGGGCATTACGACGGTGACCAGCCCACTGATGCCGAACGTCGAAAGAGCTTCATCCCCAGGAGATGGCTCGTTAGCCCCAGGGATAGACCGGCCCGCAGCTGCCATAACAGAAACAGCAGCAGGACGCTGGCAAAGAAGCTGTGCTGAAAAAGACGTTCGACGGCCACCTGATCCCAGTCAGCCTCACGAACGGCCCATACCACCACACCGAGCAGGGCGATGTTCGTCAACCATAGCCAGACCGATGAGAAAAGCTCTGGCGTGATGCCCACGTCAGCCTACCGGAGCTTCCAGGGCGAAGACCAGGGCATCTTCCCGCTCCGGTACGCCCGGATAGTACCCCCGGCGCTCACCAATCTGTTCGAACCCTTCGGAGCGGTACAGTCCGGCAGCCACCTGATTAGAGCGCCGAACCTCGAGAATGAGCCGCTGCATGCCATCGCCGAAAGACTCACGGAGGAGGTGGCGTAGCAGGCGGCGCCCCGCTCCCACACTGCGATAGTCTCTGGCGACACACAGGTTCAGGAGGTGGGCTTCGTCGAAAAGGTAGGCAACGACGGCGTATCCGCCCAGCGCCTCGCCGTCGGACAACCGCCATAGCCGATAGTCCGGACGGAAACAGTCTCGGAAAACAGATTCCTTCCAGGGGTGGGAATAGCCGCCACGCTCGACTTCCATCACCGCAGGCAGGTCTTCCAACTGCAGAGGGGAAATGCCCCAGTCGTTTTTCAAACCAATACGGTAGGCGTCACCGGCGCTCATCACGATACCCCGGACACCTGCTCCTGAAGCAGCGTCCAGAGCGCCCGCTTGCGGGCAGGATCGGCGGCGAGGGCGGCCAGTGGGTCCTCTCCGGACAGCCGGTCGTCTGCACTTGACAAGTGAGCCAGAAGCGCTTTATCGGTTCCTTGCTCCTCATGAAGAGCGCCCAGACACACCAGGCGACGCTCACCAATGATCGATTCACGCAGCGCCTCCAGCAAACGTTCAAGCTGCTGCCCACCGCCCCGCATAACTCTCGGATTGTTGAAAACCGGCCACCCCAGCCGACGATGCTGTACGTCATCGTCGCCCAAGGCACGCAGAATGTTCTCCGCCAGTTGCGACTGCAGCTCGGCGCTGACCTCCCCGGACAGAGCGCTAAGCAGCGTAAACCGCTTCCCGCTCCAGACACCCATGTCCAGGCTGACGTTGTCGAGCGGTGAGGCAGCGACCGTTTCCGCAGGGGATTCCTGGGGGGCAGTCGAAGCCATCCCGGGCTTATTTTCAGTCTCTGCCGCGGGCCCGGCGACCTCCCGGGGTGAAGGTGCATCTTGAGCGGCCGGCTTCTCTGGAGTCGCCGACTCCTTGCCATCGTCGATACTCTGCATCAAAGCCTTGACACTGCCCTTGCTCGCGGGCAGACGGACTGGCGCCGATGAGCGGTCCGGAACCTCTTCAGGTGCTTCCGACTCGCTGAAGTCGAGATCCGGCGTCGGAGCCGCCCCCGGTACAGCCGATCGCGCATACCAGAGCTGTATGCCCATACGCGAGAGGTAGTACTGACGTTCGGCTTCGGTCGGTGTCATAGGGTCCTGATCGGTTTCCGGTGCGTACCCGGCATCCCTGGGAGGGCGCGGGCATTTGGAATGATGCGGGGATGATATAACCCTGGAAGCGGTGCGTCCATTGGGTGTTGGTGTAGGCTGCGGTGTGACGTTAACCTACTGTGCTCACGCCTGGCGGCGTTCGGCCCTTCGGGCCCGTCGTCGCAGGCTCCGACGTCCTGCGCTCGCCGTTGGCGAGCTTGTCGCATGGGGCCGTTGTAGTGACAGAGACCCACGTATCCCAAATAAAAAAGCCCCGGCAGCTTTCGCTGTCGGGGCTGTTTTATTTAGGAGCCTGACGATGACCTACTCTCGCATGGGCCATGCCACACTACCATCGGCGCAGGTCCGTTTCACTTCTGAGTTCGGGATGGGATCAGGTGGTTCCGGACCGCTATGGTCGTCAGGCAAAAA